>NZ_JBIVPK010000004.1:76704-341745 GCF_044754605.1 Streptomyces sp. NPDC093064 | reverse complement strand
ACCGAACTCTCAGCCTGGCAGAACGCCACCAACACCGACCAACGTCAGGTGGACTGGCAGTTCACCACCCACGATGCACGCATCAAACTGCGCCACCTCTACCCCAAACATTAGCCGCGACAGTCTACTAGTGCTGTGACCGGAAAGGTTTGCCGGAAAGCTCGCGGCGTCCGGTGCTGGGGGTACCTCCCACGCCCTTCAGGCAGTGGGGGAGCATCGCAAGGCGGAGCATCACCCGCGTACTGGATGTACTCGGGTGATGCGACAACGCGGCGAGGTGGCATGCCGGGCGTCGCGAGCTGGTGAACCTTTCCGGTCGCAGCACTAGCCCGGCGCGCCGGAGGAGAAGCGGCGCAGCAGGGGCGAGAGCACCAGCACGGACTTCGTCCGTTCCACGAACGGCTCACCGGCGATCCGCTCCAGGACCCGCTCGAAGTGCCGCATGTCGGCGGCGAAGACCTGGACGATCGCGTCCGCCTCACCGGTGACGGTGGAGGCGGACACGACCTCCTGGTAGCGCTCCAGGCCCCGCTGGATGGTCTCCGGCGAGGTGTGGCGCCGGCAGTAGATCTCGACGAACCCCTCGGTCTCCCAGCCGAGCGCGGCCGGATCCACCCGCACGGTGAAACCGGTGATGGCCCCGGTGGCGCGCAGCCGGTCCACGCGCCGCTTCACTGCGGGCGCGGACAGGCCGACCAGTTGCCCGATGTCCGCGTAGGAGCGGCGGGCGTCCTCGGCGAGGGCGTGCACGATGCGTTCGTCGAGATCGTTCAGCACTGTGGGTGGATCATTTCTCGGGACTCGGCGGCTCAGTTCCAGCTGGCGTGCAGCGGCTTGCCCTCGGCGTAGCCTGCCGCGCTCTGGATGCCGACGATGGCCTTGTCCGCGAACTCCTCCAGGGAGCCGGCCCCGGCGTAGGTGCACGAGGAGCGGACGCCCGCGATGATCGAGTCGATCAGGTCCTCGACACCCGGCATGGCCGGGTCGAGGAACATCCGGGAGGTGGAGATGCCCTCCTCGAACAGCGCCTTGCGGGCACGGTCGTACGCCGACTCCTCGGAGGTGCGGTTGCGCACCGCGCGCGCGGAGGCCATGCCGAACGACTCCTTGTAGGGGCGGCCGTTGGCGTCGTGCTGGAGGTCGCCGGGCGACTCGTAGGTGCCGGCGAACCAGGAGCCGACCATCACGTTGGACGCACCGGCCGCGAGCGCCATCGCCACGTCGCGCGGGTGGCGGACACCGCCGTCGGCCCACACGTGCTTGCCGTACTTCCTCGCCTCGGCCGCGCACTCCAGGACCGCGGAGAACTGCGGGCGGCCCACGCCGGTCATCATGCGGGTGGTGCACATGGCGCCCGGACCCACACCGACCTTGACGATGTCGGCACCCGCCTCGATCAGGTCCCTGACGCCCTCGGCGGAGACGATGTTGCCGGCGACGACCGGCACCCGCGGGTCGAGGTCGCGCACCAGCTTGACGGCGCTGATCATCGACTCCTGGTGGCCGTGCGCGGTGTCGATGACGAGGGTGTCGACGCCCGCGTCGAGCAGCTGCTCGGCCTTGCCGGCCACGTCGCCGTTGATGCCCACGGCGGCGGCGATGCGCAGCTTGCCCCTGGCGTCGGTGGCCGGGGTGTACAGCGTGGCGCGCAGGGCGCCCTTGCGGGTGAGGATGCCGGCGAGCCTGCCGTCCTCGTCCACGGCGGGCGCGTAGCGGCGGTTGGCCCCGTCCAGGGTGTTGAAGGCCTCGCGCGGGTCGATGTCCGCGTCCAGCAGGAGCAGGTCCTTGCTCATGACCACTTCGAGCTGGGTGAAGCGGTCGACGCCGGTCAGGTCCCGGTCGGTGACCACGCCGACCGGCCGGTGCTGCTCGTCGACGACCACGCCGGCGTTGTGCGCGCGCTTGGGCAGCAGGGCCAGGGCGTCGGCGACGGTCTGGTGCGGGGCCAGCACGATCGGGGTGTCCAGGACCAGGTGGCGGCTCTTGACCCAGGAGATCACGTCGGTGACGACGTCGATCGGGATGTCCTGCGGGATGACCACCAGTCCGCCGCGGCGGGCCACGGTCTCGGCCATGCGGCGCCCGGCGATCGCGGTCATGTTGGCGACGACGAGCGGGATGGTGGTGCCCGTGCCGTCCGGGGAGCTGAGGTCCACACCCTGACGTGAACCGACCGCGCTGCGGCTCGGCACCATGAAGACGTCGTCGTACGTCAGGTCGTACGCGGGCTGGATGTCATTGAGGAAACGCACGTGCCGCACATCCCAGTCGATCAGAGGTGACCCCCGGACAGGTCCGTCAGGGGGAAAGAGCACGTACTTCATTCTCCCATGGCCCGGGCCGTGCCATGCCCGGACGGAACGTCCAGCCCGGCCGCCCGCCCCCTAGGAGGAACCTCCAAGCGCGAGGGCGACGTCCAGGGCCGGCCGCCCGCCCGCCGAGGCGGCGAAGACCTCCTCGGCGATCTCCCACTCCTCCGGCCTGGCCTGCGCGTACGCCTGCCAGCCCCGTACCACGATCAGCATCCCGCGCTCCACGGCCTCCGCGGGCCAGAGGGTCTCGTCGCCGAGGCTGTCGGCCAGCGCGTCCCAGTTCCGTCCGAACCAGCCGGGCAGTGCGAGGGCACGGGCGGCGCGGTCCATCAGTCCCGCCTTGTCGGTGACACCGTCGAGGTCCAGTGTGACCACGACCCGGCCCGCCAGGTCTTCGCTCATCTCAGCACCGCCCGGAACGTGTTGTAGTGATCATCGGTGTAGTAGAACTCCCCGCCCTGGCCGGTGACGATGCGCCTGGCCCCGCGGTCGCGCGACCCCGGGGTCCGCACCGTGTACTCGTGGTAGTAGCCGCGCGGCTCCTTGGGCAGCCGCCCCTCGAAGTTGCCGAACACGGTGTTGTCCTGCCGGTACGGGTAGGGGCCGCCCTTGTCGACGAGGTCCAGGGTCTGCCGGGCCTCGGCCGGCAGCCGGGACTGGCTGATCGTGGCCATTCCGCGGGCCCACGACGGGGCGGAGGGGTCGGAGCCGGTCTGCCCGGAGGGCGAGCAGCCCGTCAGAAGGACGGCGAGCGTGACGAGGAGCCCCGCGAGTACACGGGGGACGAACCGCAGCAGCATGCCGTCGATGCTCCCACGGCCGTCCCGCGCTCACTCGTCAGGGGCCGTCCGGGTCAGCCCTGTTGAGAGCGGGCCTGGGGGTGGGCCCCGCCGTCATCAGGTAGTCCGCGGCCGAGGTGTCCGTGACCAGGCTGGTGACCAGGCCGGACCGCAGCACCGCGTCGATCGCCGCCGCCTTGCGCTGCCCGCCCGCGATCGCGACGACCTCGGGGATACGGCGCAACTGGTCGGCCTTGACCGTGATGCACCGCTCCCCCAGGTCCCGTCCGATCCGGCGGCCCTCGGCGTCGAAGAGGTGCGCGGCCATCTCGGCGGAGACACCGAGCGAGGCGTAGTGGGCCCGCTCCTCGTCGCTGAGCATGTCGTGCACCGTCGAGATGCCCGGCTCCCAGGAACCGATGGACACACAGGCGACCGTGACCTTGTCGAAGTACTCGAAGGCGCGCGCGATCCCGGTCTGGTGCCGCAGCGCCGCCGCGGTGGCCGCGTCCGGCAGCAGCATCGGCGCGTAGATGGGGTGGGCGTCGCCGCCCGAGACCTGGGCTGCGCGGCGCACGGCCTCCACCGAGCCGCGCTCGGAGGTCCCGGCGTCGTACACCCCCGTCAGCTGCACCACCGTGCAAGGCGCCAGCCGGTTCAGCGCCGCCGCCATGTGGATGGTGGAACGGCCCCAGGCCAGACCCAGCACGTCTCCCTCGTCGACGAGCTCGCCGAGCAGATCGGCGGCTACTTCGCCGAGGTTCTCGGGGTCGGGCGTCTCCTCTGCCTCGGCCGGGGACTCGACCACGACGGCGTGCCTGAGGCCGTAGCGGGCGCGGAGCGCGTCGGAGCGCTCGGCGTCCAGCTCGGCCGGCACGCGGATCTCGATGCGCACGAGATCCCGTTCGAGAGCGGTTTCCAGGACCCGGGCCACCTTGAAGCGGCTGACGCCGAACTCCTCGGCGATCTGGATCTTCGATTTGCCCTCGAGGTAGAAACGGCGGGCCATGGCCGCCGCCTGCACCAGCTCAGCGGGTCCCATCCGCATGGCTGACCGGCCCGCCGACATACCCGACACGGCGATCTCCTCACTGCTGTTCACATTCTGGATTCACCGTTCATCCTTGCAGATCCGGCGCGCTTGATCAGCCCTGATAAGGAGCCGTTCACACAGCCGTTGTTCAGTGGCCGCACGCCCAGGACGCCTTGGTGGTGGCCGATTCCGCCTGACCGCGCAGGGCGCGCACCGCTTCGGCGGGGTCTTCCGCACCGTAGACCGCCGAGCCGGCGACGAACACGTCCGCGCCCGCCTCCGCGCACCGCTCGATCGTCGAGGCCGACACCCCGCCGTCGACCTGGAGCCACAGCTGGAGGCCGTGCTTGCCGATCAGCTCCCGGGTGCGGCGGATCTTGGGCAGCATGATGTCCAGGAAGGCCTGGCCGCCGAAGCCCGGCTCCACCGTCATGATCAGGAGCATGTCGAGCTCGGGAAGCAGGTCCTCGTACGGCTCGATGGGGGTGGCGGGCTTGAGGGCCATCGAGGCCCGGGCCCCCTTGGCACGGATCTCGCGGGCCAGCCGGACGGGGGCGGCGGCGGCCTCGACGTGGAAGGTCACGGAGGAGGCACCCGCCTCGACGTACTGCGGCGCCCAGCGGTCGGGCTGCTCGATCATCAGGTGGCAGTCCAGCGGGGTCTCCGTCGCCCGGGCCAGGGACTCCACGACGGGCACGCCGAGCGTGAGGTTCGGGACGAAGTGGTTGTCCATGACGTCGACGTGGAGCCAGTCGGCCCCTTCGACCGCCTTCGCCTCCTCGGCGAGGCGCGCGAAGTCGGCGGACAGGATGCTGGGGTTGATCTGCACGGCCATGACCCAAGCGTGCCATGCCCGGGCCCGCCGGCTCCCCCCGGTACCCGGCCGGCGGCCGGGAGGCGGCGGTCATGAGGCGCGGGCGGGGCCGCCGTAGGCGGGTGCGGCCGGGGGCGCACCCGCCGGCCCACTCCACGGACGCTTCGCGAAGTGGCGCGGGCCTGACCCGCGAAGGGGCCGGTCAGCCGGTGCGGCGGATCAGGGCCAGGTACATCGCGTCGGTCCCGTGCAGATGCGGCCACAGCTGTACGTCGGGACCGTCGCCGAGGGCCCCGACGCCCGGCAGCAGCGGGCGGGCGTCGATCAGCTCGGCCTCGGGGAACTGCTTGAGCACGTCGGTGACCACGGCGCGGGTCTCGGCGAGGTGCGGGGAGCAGGTCGCGTAGCCGACCACGCCGCCGACGCGCACCGACTCCAGGGCCGTGCGCAGCAGGCCGCGCTGGAGCGGGGCGAAGCCGTCCAGGTCCTCCGGGCGGCGCCGCCACCGCGCCTCGGGGCGCCTGCGCAGGGCGCCGAGTCCGGTGCAGGGGACGTCGACGAGGACACGGTCGAAGCTGGCCGGACGCCAGGCGGGGCGCGTGCCGTCGGCGGCGATCACCTGGTACGGGCCGGGATTGCCGGCCAGCGCCTTGGCCACCAGACCGGCCCGGTGGGGCTGCTTCTCGGAGGCGAGCAGGACGGCTCCGCGCTCGGCGGCGAGCGCGGCCAGCAGGGCCGCCTTGCCGCCGGGGCCCGCGCATCCGTCGAGCCACTTCCCGTCGGGGCCGTCGAGGGGCGCGTTCGCCAGGGCGAGCGCGACGAGCTGGCTGCCCTCGTCCTGCACGCCGGCCCGGCCCTCCCGTACGGCGTCCACGGCGCCCGGTTCGCCGCCCTCGGTCAGCCGCACGGCGTACGGCGACCAGCGGCCCGGCACCGCGGCCTCCTCGCGCAGCAGCTCCTCGGTGCCGGCCCGTCCGGGCCGGGCGACCAGGGTCACCTCCGGCCGCTCGTTGTCGGCCTCCAGCAGGTCCTCGATCCCGGCGCGTGGGCCGCCGAGGGAGTCCCACAGGGCGGAGACGACCCAGCGGGGGTGGGAGTGGACGACGGCGAGGTGGTCCTCGGGGTCCTCGTCGTAGGGCGGGGCGACCTTCTCCAGCCATCCGTCGAGGTCGTGCTGCGCGACCTTGCGCAGCACGGCGTTGACGAACTTCGCCCGCCCGTCGCCGAGGACGACCCGGGCGAGCTCGACGGTGGCGGACACGGCGGCGTGACTCGGGATACGCGTCCCGAGAAGCTGGTGGGCGCCGAGGGTCAGCACGTCCAGGACGGGCGGGTCGACCTCCCGGAGCGGGCGGTCGACGCAGTCCGCGATGATCGCGTCGTACGTTCCCTGGCGGCGCAGCGTGCCGTACACCAGCTCCGTGGCCAGCGCGGCGTCCCGGCCGTCGAAGTCGCCCTTCTCGCGTGCCTTGCGCAGCAGCGGGGGCAGGACCAGGTTGGCGTAGGCGTCCCGCTCGTCCACGGCGCGCAGCGCCTCGAAGGCGAGGATGCGGACGGGGTCCTTCTGGGGTCGGCGGTAGGGCTTGGCGGGCCTGCGGGGCCGACGGGTGTCGCTCACGGAAAAGGTGCTCCGGTTGTCTGGGTGCGCCGCGCTCGGACACGCGGTGCACCCAGCCTACGTCCCGGTTCACGCCGCCCGGTCAGCCGCCGAGCGTCTCGCCCTCGGCGATGCGCACCCCGCGCGCCCAGTCCGCCGCCCGCATCGGCTTCTTGCCCTGCGCCTGCACCCACAGCAGCGCGACGGCGTACGAACCGGTGCCGACGTGGACGTCGTTCTTGCCGACGGCGAGCGCGCCCGGGGCGAGGTCGGTGCGCTGCGGCGCCGGGGCGGCCTGGATCAGCTTGAGCCGCTCGCCGCGAAACGTGGTCCAGGCGCCGGGCGCCGGTGTGCAGCCGCGTACCACGCGGTCCACGCGCAGGGCGGGCGCCGTCCAGTCGACCCGGGCGTCCTCGACGGTGATCTTGGGGGCGAGGGTGACACCCTCGGCCGGCTGCGGCACGGCCTCGAGGGTGCCGTCCTCGATGCCGTCCATCGTCGCGGCGAGCAGTCCGGCCCCGGCGAGGGCGAGCCGGGTGAGCAGGTCGCCGCTGGTGTCGGTGGGCCGGATCCGCTCGGTGACGGTGCCGTAGACCGGGCCGGAGTCGAGTCCTTCCTCGATGAGGAACGTGGACGCGCCGGTGATCTCGTCCCCGGCCATGAGGGCGTGCTGCGCGGGGGCGGCGCCGCGCCAGGCGGGCAGCAGGGAGAAGTGCAGGTTGACCCAGCCGTGGGCGGGGATGTCGAGGGCCGCCCTGGGCAACAGGGCACCGTAGGCGACGACCGGGCAGCAGTCCGGGGCGATCTCCTTCAGCCGCTCCAGGAACTCCGGGTCCCGCGGCTTGAGGGGCTTGAGCACCTCGATCCCGGCCTCCTCCGCCCGCTCGGCGACCGGGCTCGCGACCAGCCTGCGCCCGCGCCCGGCCGGCGCGTCGGGCCGGGTGACGACGGCGGCCACCTCGTGCCGCCCGGAGGCGAGCAGGGCGTCCAGAGCGGGAACGGCGACCTCGGGGGTACCGGCGAAGACGAGCTTCATGGGGTGGCTTGGGCCTCTCGGGCGGGTTGGACGGCGGGCAGCGCACCAGTCTATGACCACGGACGGAAGGCCGCGGCTGACGGGCGGGGCGGGGCGGGGTGGCGGGTGGCGGGTGGGGCGGCAGATGACGGGGCCGAGCGGCGGGCGGCGGGCGGCGGAGCGGGCAGCAGACGACCGGGCCGGACAGCGGACGACAGACCAGGCTCCGGACCACAGAGCCGAGCCGCAGACGACCGGGCCAGGCAGCGCACGACAGGTCGAACGGGCGACCACGGAGCCGGGCAGCAGGTGACGGGGCCGGGCGGCAGATGACGGGGGGAGGCCGTCGGCCGGCAGTGCGGCGCGCGTCCGGCGCACCGGGGGCGTACGCATGTTTCCCTACGCCCCCATACCGTGACCCGCGGAGGGCAAGCGCGTTGGTCAAGGAAGAGTTGACCACAGCGGGCCGCCTGCTCGGCCCGATTCCTTTCAACGCCGGTTCGAGAGGCTTGTTCATGGCCGACCACGCAACCCACGACGCCCAGGCCCGGGCGAGCCTGCACTTGCTGGTGCGGGACATCGAGCGGGTCCGCCGGCAGGTGGACGCGCTGCGCACGCTCACCGCCCAGCTGGGCAACGTCTACCGCCCACGCCACTCCGGCCCCTCCACGGGCTTCGTCGTCTACGGACGCGCCCCCGCCCCGACCGTCCGTCTCGCGCAGGAGCTGCGGGACAGCGTCGAGACCCTGGTCACGGCCGCCGTGGACTTCGACCGCTCCCTCGGCTTCTCGTGGGACGCCGTCGGCTCGGCCCTCGGCGTCACCAAACAGGCGGTCCACCGGCGTTACGGCGCCCGCCGCGCGGCGGCCCAGGCGGCCCCCGAGACCGAGCGCACCCCGGAGCCGACGGGCAGCCGTACGGTCAATGTCGGCACCGGCATCGCCACGGTCCCCGCGGCCCGCTCCATGCCGACCCAGCCGATGTCCGGCAGCCCGGTCCTGCGCGACGAGCCCCGCCCCACCGCCTTCCCCAGCCCCCGCAACGGCTGACGACCCCATCCCGTGTCCCCTCCCGGCGGGCATCCGGGAGGGTTCTGACACTCCCGCCGACCGGGCATCGACGACGCCCGTCGGCCCCCCTCTCACACGGTCCCGGGCGCAGCAGGACACCATGCGGCCCGCTCACCGCCCCGGCCCGACGGCCGCCGGGCACCCCGGCGAGACCCGTGCCCGTACGACGCGGAACGGCCTCGGCCGCCGCGCCGAGCCCTCGGGGCACACCTCCAGGAACACCGGCCCCACAGCCCCAACCACCCGACCTGACCGGCGATCCGCCCACCGCGGGGCACCAACCAGCCCGCGCCGCACGGAGACTCGGACCTCTGCGCGCCCGCGGCCCGGCCGGGACACACGCCTTCGGCGAACGGCAGTACAGGCAGCCGGAGTTCGCACCCCCTCACCACGCCGGCGTCGCCGAGTCAGCCGATGTCCGGTGGGTCGACGCGTACCCACACCGGGTCGTGGTTTCCGCGGGCCATACGGGCCGCCTGGGCGGACTTCAGGGCGGAGGCCAACGCGGCCCCGCTGCCGGGCGGGACGCGGATCAGGGCCCGGGTCCAGTGCTCGCCGGGCGGGGGCGCACCAGAGCGGCGGGGGCGGCCCGGAGGCGTGACCGGCAGCGGAACAGGGCCCAACACCTCTGCCTCCCGCGGCAGTTCGACGGCGGGCAGGAAGTCCGACACCGCCTCCTCCGGACCCGACACGGCCGCCATGCGGGACACCGGCGGAAACCCGAGTTCAGCGCGTTCGGACAGCTCCCGCAGAGCGTGACCGACGGGGTCCCAGCGCACCAGCGCCTGCACCGGCCGCAGGGTCGGCTCGGCGACGACGACCACGGTGCCGCCCGCCGGCTGCGGCCGGACGAGCGCCGCCGCGGCGATCCAGCGCCGCAGCGCGTCCTCACCGGCGCGCAGATCGGGACGCCCGAGCATGGCCCAGCCATCCAGGAGCAGGGCCGCCGCGTACCCGCCCTCGGCGACCGGCTCCGCGCCCGGGGTGCTCACCACCAGCGCGGGTGTCCCCGGCACCGTGTCCAGCACGTGCTCGCGTCCCGAGGTCCGCACGGGTACGGACGGGAACGCCCGGCCCAGTTCCTCGGCGGTCCGCCGGGCCCCGACGACCTGGGCCCGCAGCCGGAACGAGCCGCACTCCGGGCAGTGCCAGGCGGACTCCTCCCGACCGCACCAGCCGCAGGCGAGCGCCCCCGCGTCCTGTCCCTGGAGGGGTCCCGAGCAGTGCCGGCACCGCGCGGGCGCCCGGCACTGTGCGCAGGCCATCCGCGGTACGTAGCCCCGGCGGGGCACCTGCACCAGCACGGGCCCGTGCCGCAGTCCCTCCCTGGCCGCCTGCCAGGCCAGCGAGGGCAGCCGGGCCGCCCGCGCGGCCTCGTCCCGGGCGAGCTCGGCGTCGCCCACCGTGCGCACGAGCGGAGCCGCCCGCCGCACCTGCTCCCTCGCGGCGACGAGCGGCCGGGCCCAGCCGCTCTCGACGAGCTGTGCCGCCTCCACCGTGCAGCTCCAACCACCCAGCAGGAAACCGCACTTGTCCTGCGCGGCGCGCAGCAGCAGCACCTCGCGGGCGTGCGGCTGCGGCGCGTGCTGCTCGCTGTGGCTGTCGTCCCCGTCGTCCCACAGCGCGACCAGCCCGAGATCCCGCACCGGCGCGAACATGGCGGCCCGGGTGCCGACGACGGCCCGTACGGATCCCCGGCGCACGGCGAGCCACTGCCGGTACCGCTTCTCGGGCCCCGCGTCGGCGGTGAGCAGCGCGTGTCGTCCCTCGCCGAGGAGGGCCGTCAGCGCGGCGTCCACCCGGGCGGCGGCCCGCCCGTCCGATACGACGACGAGTGCACCGCGTCCCGAGGCGAGGGCGGCTGCGACGGCGAGGGCCAGTTCCTCGCTCCACTCGGGCCCGGGCAGCGCGTTCCACACGGCACGCGGCGAGCCGCCAGCGGCCAGGGCCTGCACGAACGCGGCCCCCCGCTCGTAGCGGGCCCAGGAGCCCGCGTCGGGTGCGGGCGGCGGCGGCAGGGGTGCGGGCGAGGGCCGTTCCTCGGCGCGTGCCCTGCGCGGCGGCACGGCGAGTTGGAGTACGTCGGCGAGGCTGCCCGCGTACCGGTCGGCGACGGCCCGTGCCAGGCCGAGCAGTTCCTCGCTGAGCACGGGCTCGGGCGACACGACCTGGGCGAGCGCGGCGAGCGGTCCCGCGTAGTCGGACTCGGCCCGGCGCTCTATCAGGTACCCGTCGATGAGCCCGCCGCCCTCGCGCCGTCCCTCGCGCACCCGGTGCCGTCCGGCTCCGAAACGCACGCGCACCCGCACCCCGGGCCGCGCGTCGGCGTCCAGTTCGGCGGGCACGGCGTAGTCGAAGTAACGGTCGAGGTGCAGTGCGCCCTTGTCGACCAGTACGCGCGCCACGGGCAGTTCCCCGGCGAGCGCGGCACCGCGCCAGGTGCGTGGCTTGGCCCGCGGCTCCTTCGCCTTGCGCACGCTCTCCCGGATGAGCGCAAGCTGTTCCGGCGGCGCCCCCTCGGCCCCGCCGTCCCCCGTCCCGTTCTCGCTGCTCACGCTTGCATTCTTACCAAACGGGACCGACAACCGACGGCGGGCGAGGCCCGGACCCTCCTGGGGTCCGGGCCTCGCTCGGGTCTCGCGGCGGACGGGGTCGTGCGGCCCCGGTCCTACAGCCCCGCCGCCTCGCGCAGCGCGTCGACGCGGTCGGTGCGCTCCCAGGTGAAGTCGGGCAGCTCGCGGCCGAAGTGGCCGTAGGCGGCGGTCTGGGCGTAGATCGGGCGGAGCAGGTCGAGGTCGCGGATGATGGCGGCCGGACGCAGGTCGAAGACCTGGTCGATCGCCTTCTCGATCTTCTCGGGCTCCACCTTGTGGGTGCCGAAGGTCTCCACGAACAGGCCCACCGGCTCGGCCTTGCCGATCGCGTAGGCGACCTGGACCTCGCAGCGGGAGGCCAGGCCCGCCGCCACCACGTTCTTGGCGACCCAGCGCATCGCGTACGCGGCCGAGCGGTCCACCTTGGACGGGTCCTTGCCGGAGAAGGCGCCGCCGCCGTGGCGGGCCATGCCGCCGTAGGTGTCGATGATGATCTTGCGACCGGTCAGTCCGGCGTCGCCCATCGGGCCGCCGATCTCGAACCGGCCGGTGGGGTTGACCAGCAGCCGGTAGCCCTCGGTGTCCAGCTTGATGCCGTCGTCCAGCAGCGCCTTCAGCTCCGGCTCGACGACGAACTCGCGGATGTCGGGCGCCAGCAGCGAGTCCAGGTCGATGTCGGAGGCGTGCTGCGAGGAGACGACCACGGTGTCCAGGCGGACCGCCTTGTCGCCGTCGTACTCGATGGTGACCTGGGTCTTGCCGTCCGGGCGCAGGTAGGGGATCGTGCCGTTCTTGCGCACGTCCGACAGGCGCTTGGACAGCCGGTGCGCCAGGAAGATCGGCAGCGGCATCAGCGTCGGGGTCTCGTCGGAGGCGTAGCCGAACATCAGGCCCTGGTCGCCCGCGCCCTGTCGGTCCAGCTCGTCGAAGTCGTCGCCCTCGGCGCCGCCCTCGACCCGCGACTCGTACGCCGTGTCCACGCCCTGTGCGATGTCCGGGGACTGCGCGCCGATCGAGACGGACACGCCGCAGGAGGCGCCGTCGAAGCCCTTCTTGGAGGAGTCGTAGCCGATCTCGAGGATCTTGTCTCGGACCAGGGTCGCGATGTCCGCGTAGGTCTTGGTCGTGACCTCGCCGGCCACGTGCACCAGGCCTGTGGTGATCAGTGTCTCCACGGCGACCCGGGACGTCGGGTCCTCGCGCAGAAGCGCGTCGAGAATGGTGTCGCTGATCTGGTCAGCGATCTTGTCGGGGTGACCCTCGGTCACGGACTCCGAGGTGAAGAGGCGACGGGACACAACGCTCCCTGGGGTTGCAGCGGCTGCTGGCTGATCATTGGCGGACGGGCACGGGGCTGCGCCCGGCGTCGTCCGAGAACAGTTTATCGGTCGCGCTCGGCCACCGGCCCACCTGTCTCGCCTCTCGGGAGCGCTGTGACCTGCGGCACGGGCATTCTGCCCAAGCCCGGCGACCTTGACCAGAGTCGCCACGCGCCGGGCTTCGACGTTCGAGGGGGCCGGGCGAGGGCAGGGGGCGCTCAGCCCAGCCGGGCGGCCACCAGGTCCCACACGGTGTCGGCCAGCGCCTCCTTCGGACCGTGCGGCACGGGGGTCTCGCCGCCGTCGGCGGCCAGCACCACGGCCTCGTTCTCCTCCGCGCCGAAGGTCCTGCGCTCCCCCACCTCGTTGACCACGAGCAGGTCGCAGCCCTTGCGCGCGAGCTTCTTGCGCCCGTTGGCGAGGACGTCGTCGGTCTCAGCCGCGAAGCCCACGATCACCTGTCCGGGCCGCGCCCGTTCGGCTGATATCTCCGCGAGGATGTCCGGATTGCGTACCAGCGCGATGGGCGCGGGGTCCTCGCCGTCCTTCTTCTTGATCTTGCCGGCCGCGTAGGTCGCGGGGCGGAAGTCGGCGACGGCGGCGGCCATGACCACCGCATCGGCGTCCGCGGCGGCCTTCAGCACCGCCTCCCGCAACTGCACGGCCGTGCCGACCCGGACCAGGTCCACGCCCGCCGGTTCCGGCAGGACGGTGTTGGCGGCGACGAGCGTGACCCGGGCCCCGCGGGCCGCCGCCGTCCGCGCGAGGGCGTAGCCCTGCTTGCCGGAGGAGCGGTTGCCGAGGAAGCGGACGGGGTCGAGGGGCTCGCGGGTGCCGCCGGCGCTGACGACGACGTGCCGCCCGGCGAGGTCGGGCTCGGTCGCGCCCCGGGCGAGCACTCGGCGGCAGACCTCGAAGATCTCCGCCGGGTCGGGCAGCCGGCCCTTTCCGGTGTCGACGCCGGTCAGCCGGCCGACCGCCGGTTCGATGACGACGGCGCCGCGGCGGCGCAGCGTCGCCACGTTGTCCTGGGTGGCCGGGTGCTCCCACATCTCGGTGTGCATCGCGGGGGCGAAGACCACCGGGCAGCGGGCGGTGAGCAGGGTGTTGGTCAGCAGGTCGTCGGCGAGGCCGTGGGCGGCCCTGGCGAGCATGTCGGCGGTGGCGGGGGCGACGACCACCAGGTCGGCCTGCTGCCCGATGCGGACGTGCGGGACCTCGTGGACGTCGTCCCAGACCTCGGTGGAGACGGGGTGGCCGGACAGGGCGGACCAGGTCGCGGCGCCGACGAAGTGCAGCGCGGAGGCGGTCGGCACCACACGCACGTCGTGACCCGACTCGGTCAGCCTGCGCAGCAGCTCGCACGCCTTGTAGGCGGCGATGCCGCCACCGACCCCCAGAACGACCTTGGGCTTGCTCACCGGGCCTCCCCGCACTCGACAACAGGCACGCCGCGGCTCGTCGGCGTACGCGTCCATGCTGCATCATCGCGGGATCGACTCCCGCACCCCCCGAGCACACCACAGGCCCGGCAGTCGCGCTGCCGGGCCTGTGGAAAAACCTACTGCGATCTGCAGATATGAAGAACCGCAGAAATTACTGAACCGGGCCCTCGATGGCCTCGGACGTCAGCAGACCCGCGTTGATCTCGCGCAGGGCGATGGAGAGCGGCTTCTCGTGGACGTGGGTGTCGACGAGCGGACCGACGTACTCGAGGAGGCCCTCGCCGAGCTGCGAGTAGTACGCGTTGATCTGGCGGGCCCGCTTGGCCGCGTAGATCACGAGGCTGTACTTCGAGTCGGTGGCCTCGAGGAGCTCGTCGATCGGCGGGTTGATGATGCCCTCGGGCGCGGAGATGGAAGAGGACACGCTCTACCTTCCGATGGATGGGAAAGAATCAGTCGGTGCGACCGTCACGATCACACAACGTCCATCAAGGCTAGCAGCTCGCGAGCCACGTCCTCGACGGAGGTGTTGACCAGGGTCTCGTGGAACTCCGGCTCGGCCGCGAGTTCGACCTTCGCCGCCTCCAGCCGCCGTTCGATGACCTCGGGCGGCTCGGTCCCCCGCCCGGTGAGCCTGCGCACGAGCTCCTCCCAGGAGGGAGGAGCCAGGAACACCAGCCGGCCCTCGGGCATGGACTCGCGGACCTGCCGGGCGCCCTGGAGGTCGATCTCCAGCAGCACCGGCACACCCGACTCCAGGTGCTCCAGCACGGCGGCGCGCGGCGTGCCGTAGCGGTTGCCCGCGAACTCGGCCCACTCCAGCAGCTCGCCGTTGGCGATCATCTTGTCCATCTCCTCGTCGGTGACGAAGAAGTAGTGGACGCCGTGCTGCTCACCGGGGCGGGGCTTGCGGGTCGTCGCGGACACCGACAGCCAGACCTCGGGGTGTTCCTTGCGCATATGGGCGACGACCGTGCTCTTGCCGACCCCTGAGGGGCCGGAGAGCACGGTCAGCCGCGGACGTGCGTCCGGGGGTACGGGGGTCGCGCCCCGGGGTGTTACAGCCATGCGCCGATTATTCCAGCAATCGCACGGTGCCCGGGACTCCAACCCCAAGCCCCCGGATTCAGGAGCCGGTGCTGCCGAACTCGCGCTCCAGGGAGGCGATCTGGTTGGACCCGAGGCCGCGCACGCGACGGCTCTCGGAGATGCCGAGCCGCTCCATGATCTGCTTGGCGCGGACCTTGCCCACGCCCGGCAGGGACTCAAGAAGGGCGGAGACCTTCATCTTGCCGATGACGTCGTTCTCCTGGCCCTGCTTGATGACCTCGTGCAGGGAGGCGCCGGAGTGCTTGAGTCGATTCTTGACCTCGGCCCGCTCCCGGCGAGCCGCGGCGGCCTTTTCGAGCGCGGCTGCGCGCTGTTCAGGGGTTAGGGGCGGAAGAGCCACGCCTACGTCACCTCGGATGTCGAACTGTCGGATACGGACCGGTGAGGAACCTAGTCGCCCCACACCTGGGGAGCTACGAGCAACACGCTTGCCCGTTCTCCCCCACTGCCTGGAGGGCGTGGGAGGCGCCCCCACTCGACGGAGACTAGCGGTCCCGTCCGCCAGAGTCAGCGAGAACAGCGGAAAAGTCCTGGTCAGCCTCCGTCAGGCCGGGCATTTAGGACATAATGCCCTGGATTTGAGGATGTATCCAGACTCAGGCGGGCCCCGGGCCGCCCGCCCGATGACTCAGCCGCCGGTCACCGCGGTCCTGATCTCCTCCGCGAAGCGTTCCGCGGCGCCGCGCAGCGCCCCCACCTCGGGACCGTGACGCAGAACACCCCGGCTGACGCTCGGGACCACGTTGCGCACCGCGGAGCCGAACACCCGCGGAAGATCGGCCGGCGTCGCTCCCTGCGCGCCGATCCCCGGCGCGAGCAGCGGCCCGCCCATGTCCAGGTCGTACGACGACAGGTCGCCCAGCGTGGCCCCCACCACCGCGCCGAAGGAGCCCAGCGGGGCCTGCGCCGCGTTCTCCTCGGCGAGGTGCGCGAGCACGGTCGCGGCGACGGAGCGGCCGTCGGGCCGCACGGCGTGCTGGACCTCGGCGCCCTCCGGGTTGGAGGTCAGGGCCAGCACGAACAGACCCGCGCCGCTCTCCCGCGCCAGGTCGACCGCGGGCCTCAGCGATCCGTAGCCGAGGTACGGCGAGACGGTGAGCGCGTCCGAGAACAGCGGCGCGTCCTTGCGCAGGAACGACTCGGCGTAGGCGGCCATGGTCGAGCCGATGTCGCCGCGCTTGGCGTCCATGACGACCAGCGCCCCGGCCGCCCGGGCCTCCTCGACCGACTTCTCCAGGACGGCGAGGCCGCGCGAGCCGAAACGCTCGTAGAAGGCGCTCTGCGGCTTCAGGGCGGCCACCCGGCCGGCCAGCGCCTCCACCACGGTGCGGCTGAACCGCTCCAGACCGGCCACGTCGTCGTTCAGGCCCCACTCGGCGAGCAGCGAGGCGTGCGGATCGATGCCGACGCACAGCGGGCCGCGCTCGTCCATGGCACGGCGCAGACGCGCGCCAAAGGGTTCAATCGGGCTCATGCCGTCTCCCCTGCCTTCCTTACGTCGGCGCCGACCGCGTCGGCGAGGGTGGCGTACGGGCTGGTCCGCAGGCGTGCGGCGAGCCCCTTGTGGATCGCGCGGCTCCAGAAGGGCCCCTGGTACACGAAGGCGCTGTAGCCCTGGACCAGGGTGGCGCCGGCCAGGATGCGCCGCCAGGCGTCCTCGGCGTTCTCGATGCCGCCGACGCCGACCAGGGTGATGCGGTCGCCCACGCGCGCGTAGAGGCGGCGCAGCACCTCCAGGGAGCGCGCCTTCAGCGGCGCGCCCGAGAGCCCGCCGGTCTCCTTCACCAGCGAGGACGCGGACGTCAGCCCGAGTCCCTCGCGCGCGATGGTGGTGTTGGTGGCGATGATCCCGTCCAGGCCCAGTTCCACGGCGAGGTCGGCGACGGCGTCGACGTCCTCGTCGGCGAGGTCCGGCGCGATCTTCACCAGCAGCGGCACCCGGCGCCCCGGCACGACCCGGCCGGCGGCCTCGCGCACGGCGACGAGGAGCGGGCGCAGCGCCTCGGTGGCCTGGAGGTCGCGCAGTCCGGGTGTGTTCGGCGACGAGACGTTGACGACCAGGTAGTCGGCGTACGGGGCCAGCCGCTCGGCGGACTTCACGTAGTCGCCGACGGCCTCCTCCTCCGGGACGACCTTGGTCTTGCCGATGTTGACGCCCACGACGGTCCTGAACACGGGCGTGCGCGAGGCCAGGCGCGCGGCGACGGCGAGCGAGCCCTCGTTGTTGAAGCCCATGCGGTTGATCAGCGCGCGGTCCACGACCAGCCGGAAGAGCCGCTTCCTGGGGTTGCCGGGCTGCGGCTCCCCCGTGACCGTGCCGATCTCGACGTGGTCGAAGCCGAGCATCGACATCCCGTCGATCGCCACGGCGTTCTTGTCGAAGCCGGCGGCGAGCCCGAAGGGGCCGTGCATCCGCAGCCCGAGGGCCTCGGTGCGCAGTTCCTTGTGGCGGGGGGCGAGCACGGCGGCCGCGAAGGTGCGCAGCACCGGGACGCGGGCGGCGAGCCGGATCCAGCGGAAGGCCAGGTGGTGTGCCTGTTCCGGGTCCATCCGCTGGAAGAACAGACGGAAGAAGAGCTTGTACATCACTGAGTCCTCGGGTGTCCTCGGGGCCTCATGGGTCCCCATGGGTCCTCGTGCGAAGGGGGACACCGTTTCCGGTGTCCCCCTCGGGGCCGCTAGTCGCGGATCGCGGTCAGGAATCCCGCGTGTTCCTGGAGGGAGCGGACACCCACCTCGCCGCGGTGGAGGGCGTCGATGCCCTGGACCGCCGCGGCAAGTGCCTGGACCGTCGTCAGGCACGGCACGGAGCGCGCCACGGCCGCGGTACGGATCTCGTAGCCGTCCAGGCGGCCGCCGGTGCCGTACGGGGTGTTGACGATGAGGTCGACCTCGCCGTCGTGGATGAGCTGGACGATGGTCCGCTCGCCGTTCGGCCCGGCGCCCTGGGACTGCTTGCGCACGACCGTGGCGTTGATGCCGTTGCGCTTGAGCACCTCGGCCGTGCCGGAGGTGGCGAGCAGTTCGAAGCCGTGGGCGACCAGCTCACGGGCCGGGAAGATCATCGACCGCTTGTCCCGGTTGGCGACCGAGATGAAGGCGCGGCCCTTGGTCGGCAGCGGGCCGTAGGCCGCCGACTGCGACTTGGCGTACGCGGTGCCGAAGACGGAGTCGATGCCCATGACCTCGCCGGTGGAGCGCATCTCGGGGCCGAGGACCGTGTCCACGCCGCGTCCGGAGGTGTCCCGGAAGCGGCTCCAGGGCAGCACGGCCTCCTTGACGGAGATCGGCGCGTCCAGCGGCAGCGTGCCGCCGTCGCCGTTCTTCGGCAGCAGCCCCTCCTCGCGCAGTTCGGCGATGGTCGCGCCCAGCGAGATCCGGGCGGCGGCCTTGGCGAGCGGCACGGCGGTCGCCTTGGAGGTGAAGGGGACCGTACGGGAGGCGCGCGGGTTGGCCTCGAGGACGTAGAGGATGTCGCCGGACAGCGCGAACTGGATGTTGATCAGGCCGCGCACCCCGACACCGCGCGCGATGGCCTCGGTGGAGGCCCGCAGCCGCTTGATGTCGTACCCGCCGAGCGTGATCGGCGGCAGCGCGCACGCCGAGTCGCCGGAGTGGATGCCGGCCTCCTCGATGTGCTCCATGACACCGCCGAGGTACAGCTCCCCGCCGTCGTAGAGGGCGTCGACGTCGATCTCTATGGCGTCGTCGAGGAACCGGTCGACGAGCACCGGGCGGGAGGGGCTGATCTCGGTCGACTCGGCGATGTACGCCTCCAGGCGCGCCTCGTCGTACACGATCTCCATGCCGCGGCCGCCCAGGACGTAGGACGGGCGGACCAGGACCGGGTAGCCGATCTCGTCGGCGATGGTCTTGGCCTGGGCGAAGGTGGTCGCGGTGCCGTGCTTGGGGGCCGGCAGGCCCGCCTCGGCCAGCACCTGCCCGAAGGCGCCCCGGTCCTCGGCCGCGTGGATCGCCTCGGGCGGGGTGCCGACGATCGGCACGCCGTTGTCCTTCAGGGCCTGTGCCAGGCCCAGCGGGGTCTGGCCGCCGAGCTGGACGACGACACCGGCGATGGGGCCGGCCTGCCGCTCCGCGTGGACGATCTCGAGGACGTCCTCCAGGGTCAGCGGCTCGAAGTACAGCCGGTCGGAGGTGTCGTAGTCGGTGGAGACGGTCTCCGGGTTGCAGTTGACCATCACGGTCTCGTACCCGGCGTCGTGCAGCGCGAAGGAGGCGTGCACGCAGGAGTAGTCGAACTCGATGCCCTGGCCGATGCGGTTGGGGCCGGAGCCCAGGATGATCACCGCGGGCCTCTCGCGCGGGGCGACCTCGTTCTCCTCGTCGTAGGAGGAGTAGAAGTACGGCGTCCTCGCGGCGAACTCGGCGGCGCAGGTGTCGACCGTCTTGTAGACCGGGCGGATGCCGAGCGCGTGCCGCACCTCGCGGACCACGTCCTCGCGCAGGCCCCGGATCTCGCCGATCTGCTGGTCGGAGAAGCCGTGTCGCTTGGCCTCGGCGAGGAGTTCGGCAGTGAGCTCGGGCGCGTCGGCCAGCTCGTCGGCGATCTCCTTGATCAGGAACAGCTGGTCGACGAACCACGGGTCGATCTTCGTGGCGTCGAAGACCTCCTCGGCCGTGGCGCCCGCGCGGATGGCCTGCATCACCGCGTTGATCCGGCCGTCGGTCGGGCGGACGGCCTCGCGCAGCCGTTCGTGCCGGTCGCCGGGGTCGCCGACGAACGTGAACCGGCTGCCCTTCTTCTCCAGCGAGCGCAGGGCCTTCTGGAGGGCCTCGGTGAAGTTGCGGCCGATGGCCATGGCCTCGCCGACCGACTTCATGGTGGTGGTCAGCGTGGAGTCGGCCTGCGGGAACTTCTCGAAGGCGAACCGGGGCGCCTTGACGACCACGTAGTCGAGGGTCGGCTCGAAGGAGGCCGGGGTCTCCCGCGTGATGTCGTTGGGGATCTCGTCGAGGGTGTAGCCGACGGCAAGCTTGGCGGCGATCTTGGCGATGGGGAAGCCGGTCGCCTTGGAGGCGAGCGCGGAGGAGCGCGACACGCGCGGGTTCATCTCGATGACGATGACCCGGCCGTCCTCGGGGTTCACCGCGAACTGGATGTTGCAGCCGCCGGTGTCGACGCCGACCTCGCGGATGACGGCGATGCCGATGTCCCGCAGGATCTGGTACTCGCGGTCGGTGAGCGTCATCGCCGGGGCGACGGTGATGGAGTCGCCGGTGTGCACGCCCATCGGGTCGAAGTTCTCGATGGAGCAGACGACCACGACGTTGTCGTGCTTGTCGCGCATCAGCTCCAGCTCGTACTCCTTCCAGCCGAGGATGGACTCCTCCAGGAGCACCTCGGTGGTCGGCGAGAGAGTCAGGCCCTGTCCGGCAATGCGGCGCAGTTCCTCCTCGTCGTGCGCGAAGCCGGAGCCGGCGCCGCCCATGGTGAAGGAGGGGCGGACCACGACCGGGTAGCCGCCGAGCTCGTCGACGCCGGCCAGGACCTCGTCCATGGTGTGGCAGATCACGGAGCGGGCGGACTCGCCGTGCCCGGTCTCGCGCCGGACGGCCTCCACGACCGCCTTGAACTGGTCGCGGTCCTCGCCCTTGTGGATGGCCTCGACGTTGGCGCCGATCAGCTCGACGCCGAACTTCTCCAGGACGCCGTTCTGGTGCAGCGAGATGGCGGTGTTGAGCGCGGTCTGGCCACCCAGGGTGGGCAGGAGGGCGTCGGGGCGCTCCTTGGCGATGATCTTCTCGACGAATTCCGGGGTGATCGGCTCGACGTAGGTGGCGTCGGCGATCTCCGGATCGGTCATGATCGTCGCGGGGTTGGAGTTGACGAGGACGACCCTGAGGCCCTCGGCCTTCAGGACGCGGCACGCCTGGGTGCCGGAGTAGTCGAACTCGGCGGCCTGGCCGATGACGATCGGGCCGGAGCCGATGACCAGGACGGACTGGATATCGGTGCGCTTAGGCACGCTGGCCCTCCATCAGGGAGACGAAGCGGTCGAACAGGTAGGCGGCGTCGTGGGGTCCCGCGGCCGCTTCGGGGTGGTACTGGACGCTGAAGGCCGGCTTGTCGAGCAGCTGGAGGCCTTCCACCACGTTGTCATTGAGGCAGACGTGGGAGACCTCGACACGGCCGAAGGGGGTGTCGGAGACCGCGTCGGTGGGGGCGTCGACGGCGAAGCCGTGGTTGTGCGCGGTGACCTCGACCTTGCCGGTCGTACGGTCCTGCACCGGCTGGTTGATGCCGCGGTGGCCGTACTTCAGCTTGTAGGTGCCGAAGCCCAGAGCGCGGCCGAGGATCTGGTTGCCGAAGCAGATGCCGAACAGCGGCGTGCCGCGCTCCAGGACGCCTTGCATGACGGACACGGCGTGGTCGGCGGTGGCCGGGTCGCCGGGGCCGTTGGAGAAGAACACGCCGTCGGGCTCGACCGCGTACACGTCCTCGACGGTGGCGGTGGCGGGCAGCACGTGCACCTCGATGCCGCGTTCGGCCATGCGGTGCGGGGTCATGCCCTTGATGCCGAGGTCGACCGCGGCGACGGTGAACTTC
Source organism: Streptomyces sp. NPDC093064 (assembly GCF_044754605.1). Classification (NCBI taxonomy): domain Bacteria; kingdom Bacillati; phylum Actinomycetota; class Actinomycetes; order Kitasatosporales; family Streptomycetaceae; genus Streptomyces; species Streptomyces sp. NPDC093064. Next base: position 320,089 of record NZ_JBIVPK010000004.1, on the reverse strand, counting down.
TTGTCGCCGATCGCGGGGACCACGTACGCCTCCTCGGTGGCCACCTCGGCGGACAGGTCCGCGCCCTCCATCCGGGGCGACTCGAGGACCCGGGCCAGCAGCGCGGCGTCGTCCTGGACGGCCGGGCCGCTGAAGACGCCGACGCGCATGGCTCCGCGCTCGCGCAGGTGGCGGGTGAGCGCGCGGGTGTCGATGCCGCTGATGCCGACGACGCCCTGCGCGGCGAGCTCCTCGTCCAGGGTGCGCTGGGCACGCCAGTTGGAGGGCCGGCGCGCGGGGTCGCGCACGACGTAGCCGGAGACCCAGATCCGCTTCGACTCGGGGTCCTCGTCGTTGACGCCGGTGTTGCCGACGTGCGGGGCGGTCATGACGACGACCTGGCGGTGGTACGACGGGTCGGTGAGCGTCTCCTGGTAGCCGGTCATCCCGGTGGAGAACACGGCCTCGCCGAACGTCTCCCCCACGGCCCCGTAGGCACGGCCGCGGAAGATCCGGCCGTCCTCCAGGACGAGTACGGCGGGAACCCTCGAGGTTCCCCTGGTGGAGGTGGTCATCGTTCGGCGCCTTCCGTGCTGTTCTTCTCGATCATGGAGTTGAGGGCCTCGACCCATTCGGTGTGCTCGGCCGCCCGGTCGGAGCGGAACCCGGAGTCGATCAGGCGATCGCCGTGCTCCCAGGTCACGACGAGCAGCCCGCCCTCGGTGAGCACCTTGCCGGCGATGCCCTTGTCGAGCCGGGCCCCGCGCAGCCGCTCGGCCGGGACGAAGAAGTCGCTCGCTCCGGAGCGCACCACGTCCAGGCCCGCGCCGGTCAGGGTCAGCTCGGCCCGGCTGCGGGTGCCCAGGCCGCGCGCCACGATGCGGTCCAGCCACTGTCCGGCGGTGGTGGAGCCGTGGTAGCGGCCGGTCATCGTCAGCTTCGCCGGACCGGGCTCCTCGGGCGTGCTCGGCAGCTCGGGCAGATCGCCCTGGAGGGTGGCGCGCCACTTCCAGCCCTCGCGCATCAGCCAGTAGACGAGGGCGATGAACAGGACGAGGCCGATCAGCCAGCCGATACGGGCGGCCCAGTCGGTGACCTCGGCCGATTTCCCTTCCGTGGCGATTTCGGTCGCGAGCCCGGCTGCGAGCAGAGGTGCAGGTGTCACGTGAGCTTCCCGTCGACGAGCGTGGCCTTGCCCCGGAGCCACGTGTGGGTGACACGGCCCGGCAGCTCACGTCCCTCGTACGGGGTGTTCCTGCTGCGCGAGGCGAAGCCCGCGGGGTCCACCTGCCCACGGTATGCCGTGTCGACCAGCGTGAGGTTGGCGGGCTCACCTGCCGAGACGGGGCGGCCGTGGCCGGCGGCCCGCCCGATCCCGGCCGGCGCGAAGGACATGCGGTCCGCGATGCCCGCCCAGTCCAGCAGGCCGGTGTCGACCATGGTCTCCTGGAGCACCGACAGCGCGGTCTCCAGGCCGACCATGCCCATGGCGGCCGCGGCCCACTCGCAGTCCTTGTCCTCGTGCGGGTGCGGGGCGTGGTCGGTGGCGACGATGTCGATCGTGCCGTCGGCGAGCGCCTCGCGCAGGGCGTGCACGTCCCGCTCGGTGCGCAGCGGCGGGTTGACCTTGTAGACCGGGTTGTAGGTGCGCACCAACTCGTCGGTGAGGAGCAGGTGGTGCGGGGTGACCTCGGCGGTGACCTGGATGCCGCGGGACTTGGCCCAGCGGACGATCTCGACGCTGCCCGCGGTCGACAGGTGGCAGATGTGGACGCGGGAGCCGACGTGCTCGGCGAGCAGCACGTCGCGGGCGATGACCGACTCCTCGGCGACGGCCGGCCAGCCGCCCAGGCCCAGTTCGGCGGAGACGACGCCCTCGTTCATCTGGGCGCCCTCGGTCAGCCGCGGTTCCTGGGCGTGCTGGGCGACGACACCGCCGAAGGCCTTCACGTACTCCAGCGCCCGGCGCATGATCACCGCGTCGTCTACGCACTTGCCGTCGTCGGAGAAGACGGTGACCCCGGCGGCCGACTCGTGCATGGCGCCGAGTTCGGCGAGCTTCCTGCCCTCCAGGCCGACCGTGACGGCGCCGATGGGCTGCACGTCGCAGTAGCCGTGCTCCCGGCCCAGACGCCAGACCTGCTCGACGACGCCGGCGGTGTCGGCCACGGGGAACGTGTTGGCCATGGCGAACACGGCGGTGTAGCCGCCGGAGGCGGCCGCGCGGGTGCCGGTCAGGACGGTCTCGGAGTCCTCCCGGCCCGGCTCGCGCAGATGGGTGTGCAGGTCGACCAGGCCCGGCAGCAGCACCTTGCCGTCGGCCTCGACGATCTCCGCGCCCTCGGCGGACAGCCCGGTGCCGACCGCCTCGACGGCCTCGCCGTCGATCAGGACGTCCTGCGGCGCGCCGCCGAGCACCTTGGCACCACGGATCAGGATCTTGCTCATGTCTCTTACTTCTCCTCGGTGGTGCGGGCTTGGGAAGCGGGTTCCATGCCGCCGAGCAGCAGGTACAGCACGGCCATGCGGATGGAGACGCCGTTGGTGACCTGCTCGACGGCGGTGCAGCGGTCGGAGTCGGCGACCTCGGCGGTGATCTCCATGCCGCGGACCATCGGACCGGGGTGCATCACTATGGCGTGCTCGGGCATCCTCGCCATCCGCTCGCCGTCCAGCCCGTAGCGCCGCGAGTACTCGCGCTCGGTCGGGAAGAAGGCGGCGTGCATCCGCTCGCGCTGCACGCGGAGCATCATCACCGCGTCGGACTTGGGCAGCGTGGCGTCGAGGTCGTAGGAGACCTCGCAGGGCCAGGACTCGACGCCGACCGGCAGCAGGGTCGGCGGGGCGACCAGGGTGACGTCGGCGCCGAGGGTGTGCAGCAGGTCGATGTTGGACCGGGCCACCCGGCTGTGCAGCACGTCGCCGACGAGGGTGACGCGCCTGCCGGACAGGTCCTGGCCGAGGCCCGCGTCCCTGCCGACCAGCCGGCGGCGCAGGGTGAAGGCGTCGAGCAGGGCCTGGGTGGGGTGCTGGTGGGTGCCGTCGCCGGCGTTGATGACGGCGGCGTCGATCCAGCCGGAGTTGGCCAGCCGGTACGGGGCCCCGGAGGCGCCGTGCCGGATGACCACGGCGTCGACGCCCATGGCCTCCAGGGTCTGGGCGGTGTCCTTCAGGGACTCGCCCTTGGACACCGACGATCCCTTGGCGGTGAAGTTGATGACGTCCGCGGACAGCCGCTTCTCCGCGGCCTCGAAGGAGATCCGGGTGCGGGTGGAGTCCTCGAAGAAGAGGTTGACGACGGTGCGGCCGCGCAGGGTCGGCAGTTTCTTGATCGGCCGGTCGGCGACCCGGGCCATCTCCTCGGCGGTGTCGAGGATCAGGACGGCGTCGTCGCGGGTGAGGTCGGCGGCCGAGATGAGATGACGCTGCATCTGTCAGGCTCCGTAAGGCGGTTCATTCGGGAGAATTGGGGCAGACGGGCGCGTGCGAGGGCACACGCGCCGGGCGTACGGCGATGCGTACGCGCGCGTGTTACGGCTGGTCGCCCTGGGCGGCCGGCTTGGCGCCGAGCAGCACGGTGTCGCGACCGTCCTCCTCGGTGAGCAGGACCTTGACCGTCTCCCGCAGCGACGTGGGGAGGTTCTTGCCGACGTAGTCGGCGCGGATCGGCAGTTCGCGGTGGCCGCGGTCGACGAGGACGGCGAGCTGCACCGCGCGCGGGCGCCCGATGTCGTTCAGGGCGTCGAGGGCGGCGCGGATGGTGCGGCCGGAGAAAAGCACGTCGTCGACGAGGACGACCAGGCGGCCGTCGATGCCGTCACCGGGGATCTCGGTGCGGGCCAGCGCACGCGGGGGCTGCATGCGCAGGTCGTCGCGGTACATGGTGATGTCGAGCGAGCCGCAGGAGACCTTGCGCTCGGTGATCTGCTCGAGTTTGACGGCGAGCCGCTGGGCGAGGAAGACGCCCCGGGTCGGAATGCCGAGGAGCACCACGTCGTCGGCGCCCTTGGCGCGCTCGACGATCTCGTGGGCGATGCGGGTCAGCACCCGCTCGATGTCGGGGCCCTCGAGAACGGGCCGGGCATCGGAGGCTTGCGCGGTTTCGTGCGAGTCCATAAGAAACGGACCTCCTTCTCCGCCTCACGGGACGGACCTTAAAGGACGTCGGAATTGCGCCATACACGCTACCAGGTGCCGGAGGCCTCCCCGATCACCCCTTTGGCGCAACGGGCCGCGGTTACCACGGAAGCGGCGCTGCGGACCATTCGGCTTGACGCGGCAGAGTAACGCTGCGTAACCTCACAGTGAGTTACCAGCCGCGCGGCGTGGCACCCGAGCCAGTCGCGTCGACACAGTGTCCGGGGAGCCATATGTCCAGCGAATACGCCAAACAGCTCGGGGCCAAGCTCCGGGCGATCCGCACCCAGCAGGGCCTTTCCCTCCACGGTGTCGAGGAGAAGAGCCAGGGACGCTGGAAGGCGGTCGTGGTCGGTTCGTACGAGCGCGGCGACCGTGCCGTGACCGTGCAGCGCCTCGCCGAGCTGGCGGACTTCTACGGGGTCCCCGTGCAGGAGCTGCTGCCGGGCACCACCCCTGGCGGCGCCGCCGAGCCCCCGCCGAAGCTGGTCCTGGACCTGGAGCGGCTGGCCACGGTGCCGGCCGAGAAGGCGGGCCCGCTCCAGCGGTACGCGGCGACGATCCAGTCCCAGCGCGGTGACTACAACGGCAAGGTGCTCTCCATCCGCCAGGACGACCTGCGCACACTCGCCGTCATCTACGACCAGTCGCCCTCGGTCCTCACCGAGCAGCTGATCAGCTGGGGCGTGCTGGACGCGGACGCGCGCCGCGCGGTGGCGTCCCACGAGGAGAGCTGACCGCTCGGCAGACCTAGCAGAAACGTGCCGCCGGGGTGGCCGGAACCGTTTGGTTTTGGCCACCCCGGCGGCTTTTTTGCGCGGCCCTGAAGGGGCGGACGCGGCCCTGGCGGGGTGGGCGTGGTCCGGTGGGCCCGGGGGCGCGTGAACGGACGCCGAGGGGCCCGCAGCAGTCGTGCTGCGGGCCCCTGCGAGTCCGTGCGGGCACCGGCTGCAGGCCGGGCCCCTCTCTCACACCTGGTCGCGGCGGAGGGAGGGCTTGAGCTCCTTCAGACGGCCCAGCAGGCCGTTGACGAACGAGGGCGACTCGTCCGTCGAGAACTCCTTCGCCAGCTGCACCATCTCGTCCAGCACGACGGCGTCCGGGGTCTGGTCGACCCAGATCAGCTCGTACGCGCCGAGCCGCAGGATGTTGCGGTCGACGACCGGCATGCGGTCGAGCGTCCAGCCGACCGCGTACTGCGCGATCAGTTCGTCGATCCGGGTCGCGTGCTCCGCGTAGCCCTCGACGAGCTGCATCGTGTACTCGCTCACCGGCGGCTGCCGGGTGTCGGTCCGGGAGAGCCGGATCCAGTCAGCGAGGACCGTCAGGACGTCGACGCCGCGCTGGTCACCCTCGAAGAGGATCTGGAAGGCACGCTTGCGGGCCGTATTGCGGGCGGCCACGGTTAGCTGTTCACCCGGCCGAGGTAGTCGCTCGTACGGGTGTCGACCTTGATCTTCTCACCGGTGGTGATGAAGAGCGGGACCTGGATCTGGTGGCCGGTCTCCAGGGTGGCGGGCTTGGTGCCACCGGTGGAGCGGTCGCCCTGGACGCCCGGCTCGGTCTCGGCGACGGTCAGCTCGACGGCGGCCGGCAGCTCGACGAAGAGCACCTCGCCCTCGTGCTGGGCGACGGTGGCCTCGAAGCCCTCGATCAGGAAGTTGGCGGTGTCGCCGACGACCTTGCGCTCGATGTGCAGCTGGTCGTAGGTCTCCATGTCCATGAAGACGAAGTAGTCGCCGTCCATGTAGGAGAACTGCATGTCACGCTTGTCGACGGTGGCCGTTTCGACCTTGACGCCGGCGTTGAACGTCTTGTCGACGGTCTTCCCGGAGAGCACGTTCTTGAGCTTGGTGCGCACAAAGGCCGGGCCCTTGCCGGGCTTGACGTGCTGGAACTCGACGACGGACCACAGCTGGCCGCCGTCGAGCTTGAGCACCATGCCGTTCTTGAGGTCGTTCGTGGAAGCCACGGTTGCGGAATCTCCTGGACTGACGTACGACCGGGGGCAGGCGCACAGCGCGAGGCTAGAGCGCGAGGAGCTCCTTGGTCGTGATGGTGAGTAGCTCGGGTCCGCCGTCCGCCTCGGGGCGCACGACGAGCGTGTCATCGATCCGGACACCGCCCCGGCCCGGGAGGTGGACCCCCGGTTCGACGGTGACCGGCACGCAAGCGTCCAGTTTACCCATGGACGAAGGGGCCAGCTGCGGGTCCTCGTCGATTTCGAGTCCGACCCCGTGCCCGGTGAGGGGTTGCAGGCCCTCGGCGAACCCGGCCGAGTCCAGTACCTGGCGTGCGGCGCGGTCCACGTCGCGGTAGGCGGCGCCGGGGGCCAGGGCCTCCCGTCCGGCGCGCTGGGCTGCGAAAACCAGGTCGTAGAGCTGGATCTGCCAGTCCGCCGGAGACGTGCCGATCACGAAGGTCCGGCCGATCTCGCAGCGGTAGCCGCGGTAGGCGGCGCCCAGGCACACCGTGAGGAAGTCGCCCTCCTCGACCCGTCGGTCGGTGGGCCGGTGGCCGCGGCGGCCGGAGTTCGGGCCGGTGGCCACGGAGGTCGGGAAGGCGGGTCCGTCGGCGCCGTGGTCGACGAGCCGCCGCTCCAGCTCCAGGGCGAGATGGCGCTCGGTGCGGCCGACCAGGATGGACTCCAGCAGCTCGCCCAGGGCCTGGTCGGCGATCTCGGCGCCGATTCTCAGACAGGAGATCTCCTCCTCGTCCTTGACGACGCGGAGCTGCTCGACCGCGCCGCCCAGGTCGGCCAGGCGCAGCCGGGGCGCCACCGAGCCGAGGGCGCGGTAGCGGGCCACCGTGAGGTGGTGCTCCTCCACGGCGAGCGAGTCGGCGCCCTGGGTCCGGGCGTGGTCGGCGGCGGCGACGGCCGCGTCGCCGCCGGGGGGTTGGGGCAGGACCTGTACCAGCAGCGCCTCGTCGGGGCGGCCCTCGCAGGGCCTGTCGTCCGGCGGGCTCTGGCACACCAGCAGGTCCTCGTGCCTTCCGAGAAGCAGGACGGCACCCTGCGGGGCCGCCCCCGCGAGGTACCGCACATTGGCGGGACGAGTCACCAGCGCCGCCGCGCTGCCGCCCGCGTTGCAGCGCTCCCTCAGCCGGGTCCGGCGGGCCGCGTACACCTCTGACATGAACCGAGCGTAAGAGTCATGGCTCAATATCGCCGTTCGAGAGGTCCGAGTGGGTCTGCCGGGTCCCGGCTTCGGGGCGCCGGGGGCCGTGTCCGGCGGTCGGGCCGCCTGCCCGGGACTGCCGGGCGCGGCCGCGTCCTACCAGTTCGGGGGGCTGGCGATGGCGCGGGACAGGACCTCGTCCAGGACTCTGGCCGTGGCCGGGACGTCGAGCTGGGAGTTGTCGATGATGGGGAGGCCGGATCCGTACCAGCCGGCCATGCGGCCGTGGATGCGGGCGACCTCCTCGTCGGTCAGCCGGCGGTTTCCGGAGCGCTCGGCGTTGCGCTCCAGGACGATGTCCAGGCCGGGCAGCAGCACGACCGGGAGCAGGCCGGGGCCGACGTGGCGCTTCCAGCCGCCGAGCCCGACGACCGGGCGGTCGGGGAAGACGGCGTCGTCGAGGATGCACGAGATGCCGTTGGCGAGGAAGTTGCGGGCGGCGAAGCCGCAGGTGCGGCGGGCGAGGCGGTACTGCGCCTCGGAGTGGTCGTTCCAGCCCGACTGCGGGTCGGCGAAGCCGGAGCGGACCCACTCGCGGACGTCGTCGAGGCTGATGTGCGCGGTGGGCACGCGGCGGTGGTCGGCCCAGTACTTGGCGACGCTCGTCTTGCCCGCGCCCGCCGGACCGATCAGCAGCACCGCCAGCGTGGTGGTCGTCGGGTCGGGCGCGGTCTGGGCCGGCGGCACGCTGGGCATCCCGACCGGACCGCCCGGCGGCAGCCGGACATGGCCAGTGGCATCCGGCGCGGGCGGCGCGGCGGGCGGGGGGATCGCGGGGGCCGACTGATGGGGGCTCTGGGGGTGCGGGTTCTGGGGGTGGGGCGCGGATGGAGGCGGCCCTTGAGGATGCGGACTCCGGGGATGCGGCGCCGACGGAGGCGGACCTTGAGGACGCGGGCTCTGAGGGTGCGGCGCGGACGGGGGCGAGCCCTGAGAATGTGGTGCTGACGGACGCGGGCCCGGCGGTTGCGGCGCCGACGGGGACAGACCCTGAGGACGCGGGCTCTGAGGGTGGGGCGCCGACGGAGGCGGACCCTGAGGACGCGGAGTCTGGGGATGTGGCGCCGACGGAGGCGGGCCCGGCGGTTGCGGTGTCGGGGCGCCGGGATAGCCGGATGCCGGAGGCGGCGGGGGCACGGGCGCGGGGCCCTGGGGCGCACCCGGGTGCCGCGGCCCCGGGTGATGTGCGGCCGGCGCCCAGCCGGCGGCCGGTCCGTGCCCCGGCTGGCGGGGCGGCGGCAGCGGTGAACCCACTGCGTGCTGCATCCGGTGCGACTCCGTCTCGTACGGGGCAATTGGCGCCGGCAGCGGGTCCGAGCCCCGCCGCCTACCGAACGGTACCGTCCCCGGCCGCCATATGGTGAACGGCCGGGCGCGGTCCGAAGTGCCCGTCGCGGCAGGCAGAACGGGGCGGATGCCGCTCGGTGGGACTTACTGCCCGACCTCGCCGTACGCGGCGATCAGCACGGCCGGGTCGGGGCCCTCCAGGACGGTGGGCTTGGCGAGGCCGTCCAGGACGATGAAGCGCAACAGGTCGCCGCGGGACTTCTTGTCGACCTTCATCGTCTCCAGCAGCTTGGGCCACTGGTCGTAGCGGTAGTGCAGCGGCAGGCCCACCGATTCGAGGATCGTACGGTGGCGGTCGGCCGTGGCGTCGTCCAACCGGCCTGCCAGACGGCCGAGTTCGGCGGCGAAGTGCATGCCGACGGCGACCGCGGCGCCGTGCCGCCACTTGTACCGCTCGTTCTTCTCGATCGCGTGGCCCAGCGTGTGGCCGTAGTTGAGGATCTCCCGCAGGCCCGACTCCTTCAGGTCGGCGGAGACGACGTCCGCCTTGACCCTGATGGACCGCTCGACGAGCTCGGCAGTGTGCGGGCCGGCCGGGGTGCGGGCGGCCTCGGGGTCGGACTCGATCAGGTCGAGGATCACCGGGTCGGCGATGAAGCCGGCCTTGATGACCTCTGCGAGCCCGGAGACGTAGTCGTTGACCGGGAGGGAGTCCAGCGCGGCCAGGTCGCACAGCACGCCCGCGGGCGGGTGGAAGGCGCCCACGAGGTTCTTGCCCTCGGCGGTGTTGATGCCGGTCTTGCCGCCGACGGCCGCGTCCACCATGGCCAGCACGGTGGTCGGGACGGCGATCCAGCGCACCCCGCGCAGCCAGGTCGCGGCCACGAATCCGGCCAGGTCGGTGGTGGCGCCGCCGCCCACGCCCACGATGACGTCGGTGCGGGTGAACCCGCACTGGCCGAGCGCCTTCCAGCAGTAGGCGGCGACCTCCGCGGTCTTGGCCTCCTCCGCGTTCGGCACCTGGATGGCGACGGCCTCGTAGCCCTGCTCGGCCAGGTCGGCGCGGAGCGCGTCCCCGGTCTCGGCGAGCGCCTCGGGGTGGATCACGGCGACCCGTTTGGCCTTCTCGCCGACCAGGCCGGTGAGTTCACCGAGGAGCCGGCGGCCCACCAGGACGTCGTACGCCTCGGTGCCGGCCGTGCCGGCGATGTGGATCCGCGTGACCGACTCGCTCATACTTCCTTCAACTCCAGTGCGTCCAGGGCGGCTTGGGTGACCTCTTCGGGGGTGCGCCCGTCGGTCGGCACGACCGCGGTGGCGACCTCCTCGTACAGGTGCCGCCGGGCCTCCATCAACTCGCGCCACTGCTTGCGCGGGTTCACGGCGAGCAGCGGGCGGGCCACGTTCAGGCCGGTGCGCCTGACGGCCTCCTCGACGTCCATCGACAGGTACAGGACCGGCAGTCGGGCGATCAGCGCCCGTGTGTCCGGGTCCAGGATCGCGCCGCCGCCGAGGGCCAGTACGCCGTCGTGCCCGGCGAGCGCCCGGCGCACCGCCTCCTTCTCGACGGCGCGGAAGAACGGCTCGCCCTCGTCGACGAAGATCTCGGCGATGGTGCGGCCCTGCTCCGCGACGATGTCGTCGTCGACGTCCCGGTAGGCGATCCCGAGGCGGTCGGCCAGCATCCGCCCGACGGTGGACTTGCCGACGCCCATGGGTCCGACCAGGACGACGACCGGCTCGGCGCTCACCGGATCGCCAGGTTCTCGAGGTAGGACCGCACGTTGCGGCGGGTCTCGGGCACGCTGTCGCCGCCGAACTTCTCCGCGACGGCGTCGGCGAGGACGAGGGCCACCATGGCCTCGGCCACGATGCCGGCGGCCGGCACCGCGCACACGTCGGAGCGCTGGTGGTGGGCCTGCGCGGACTCGCCGGTGGAGACGTCCACGGTCCGCAGGGCGCGCGGTACGGTCGCGATCGGCTTCATCGCGGCGCGCACCCGCAGCAGCTCGCCCGTGGTCAGCCCGCCCTCGGTGCCGCCGGAGCGGCCCGTGGCGCGCCGGATGCCCTCGTCGGTGGTGACGATCTCGTCGTGGGCCTGGGAGCCGGGCACCCGCGCCAGGTCGAAGCCGTCGCCGACCTCGACGCCCTTGATCGCCTGGATGCCCATGAGCGCGGCCGCGAGCCGGGCGTCGAGCCGCCGGTCCCAGTGCACGTGGGAGCCCAGTCCCACCGGCACGCCGTACGCCAGCACCTCCACCACGCCGCCGAGCGTGTCGCCGTCCTTGTGGGCCTGGTCGATCTCCGCGACCATCGCCTTGGAGGCGTCCGCGTCCAGGCAGCGCACCGGGTCCGCGTCCAGCTTCTCCACGTCCGCCGGGGTCGGGTACACGCCGTAGGGCGCCTTGGCCGCGGCCAGCTCGACGACGTGGCTGACGATCTCGATGCCGGCGGTCTCCTTCAGGTACGACCGGGCCACGGCGCCCAGCGCGACACGGGCCGCGGTCTCGCGCGCGGAGGCCCGCTCCAGCACCGGCCGGGCCTCGTCGAAGCCGTACTTCTGCATGCCCGCCAGATCGGCGTGCCCGGGCCGGGGCCGGGTCAGCGGCGCGTTGCGCGCGAGCTCGGCCAGTTCCGCCGGGTCGACCGGGTCGGCGGCCATGACCTTCTCCCACTTGGGCCACTCGGTGTTGCCCACCATGATCGCCACGGGGGAGCCGATGGTGAGGCCGTGCCGGACGCCGCCGAGGAAGGTGACCTCGTCCCGCTCGAACTTCATCCGGGCACCGCGTCCATAGCCCAGGCGCCGCCGTGCGAGGTGGTCCGCCACCATCTCCGTGGTGATGGGCACGCCGGCGGGAAGGCCCTCCAGCGTGGCGACGAGTGCGGGGCCGTGGGACTCCCCCGCGGTCAGCCAGCGCAACCTGCTCAACGGTGCTCCTCATGCTCGCGCCTGGAACTGCGACGGCGCGACCGGGTGCGCGGCCCTGGCCCGCCACCTCCGATCCTCCCACGTCCGGACACCGGCCCCGGTCGCCGGTCCAGCAGTCGGACGCCCGGCGCACAGGCCCGCCCCGCGGCACCGGCATGTCACGCACTCCCGTCGGCCCGTCACGGGCAGACGGCGAGTGAGCCATCCGGGCCGCGAGGGCCGGCGCTCCTGCGCCGGAGCGGATGCTCCCTGGTCAGCGGGCCGCGAGGGCCTTCTCGCCCGCTGCGCGCATGGCGTGCAGGGGGGCCGGGCTGTGGCCCGTCATCTGTTCGACCTGGAGGACCGCCTGGTGCACGAGCAGGTCGAGGCCGCCGACGACGGCGCCGCCGGCCATGGACCAGCGGGCCGCCAGCGGCGTGGGCCACGGGTCGTAGAGGACGTCGAAGAGGGTGGTGGGCCGTCCGGGTACGGCGTCGGCGAGCGCGTCCGTCGTTCCGGCCGGGGTGGTGGCGATCACCAGCGGTGCCTCCAGGGCCCGCGCGGCGTCCGCCCAGTCCGCCGTGCGGACCTCGACGTCCAGCCGCTCACCCCACTCCCGCATCTCGGCCGCGCGGGCGCCGCTGCGGACGTAGGCGACGACCTCGCCGGTGCAGACACGGGCGAGCGCGGCCAGCGCGGAGGAGGCGGTGGCGCCGGCGCCGAGGATCGCCGCCGAGCCGACCTGCTCGATGCCGTGCTCGCGCAGGGCCGCGACCATGCCCGGCACGTCGGTGTTGTCCCCGACCCGGCGGCCGTCCGCGGTGAACACGACCGTGTTGACCGCCTCGACGGAGGCGGCGGTGTCGCTGATCTCGTCGAGCAGCGGGATGACCGTCCGCTTCAGCGGCATGGTCAGCGACAGCCCGGCCCACTCGGGTCCCAGACCCTCGAAGAACGAGGGCAGGCCTGCCTCGTCGATCTCGAACCGTTCGTACGACCAGTTCGCGAGCCCCAGCTCCGCGTACGCCGCCCGGTGCAGCACCGGGGAAAGCGAGTGGGCGATCGGCGAACCGAGCACAGCCGCCCGACGGGCGTCAGTGGCCCTTGGTGGCATCGAACTTGTCCTTGAGCTTGAGGAATTCGGCATACGTCTTGGCGAACTCGGTCTTGTGCATGCCGTCGGTCGCCACGAAATAGATCCAGCCGTCCCCGGTCGGATTCAATGCCGCCTTCAGTGCGTCGTCGCCGGGGTTTCCGATCGGACCGGGCGGAAGGCCCTTGTGGGTGTACGTGTTGTACGGGTCCTGATTGCTGTTGATCTCTTTTTCGCTGATGTGGATGTTGCTCTGGCCCTTCAGGTAATTGAAGGTCGAGTCGAACTGGAGCAACTGGTTCGTCTCGGTGTTGGTCGACTTCAGGCGGTTGTAGATCACTTCCGCCATCTTGCGGAAGTCGTCGTGCGTCTTGCCCTCGGCCTGGACCAGGCTCGCGACCGTGACGAGCTGGAACGGGTCGTCCAGGTTCAGTTCCTTCGCCTTGTCGGCGAGCTTGTACCGGATGTAGGCCTCGTCGGCCTGCTTGACCATTTCCTTCAGGACCGCCTCGGGCTTCATGCCCTTGGCCGCGGCATACGTGCCCGGGTAGAGGAAGCCCTCCAGCGGATCCATGATCTGGCTGTTGTTCTGGGCCCACTTGGGCAGGCCGAGGTCCTTGTACTGCTTCGCGGCGATCTTCTGCGTGGTACCGGCGGCCAGTGCCAGCCGCTTGTCGATGTCCTCGTAGACCAGGGCATTGCGTTCGCCCGGTTTGACCAGGACATTACTCTGGCTCTTGGGGTCGAGCATCATGGTGACTGCGCTCGCCGCGGACATCTGCTTCTTCAGCAGATAGGCGCCCGCCTGGATCTGCCCCCCATTGGGAACCTGCGACTGCGCCGCCACGAAGGCGTCGACGCTCTTGACCACGCCCGCCGCCTTCAGCGCCCGGCCGATGTCGTAGCCGCCCGCGCCCTTGGGGATTTCGACGGTCACCATCTCGTTGATTCCGTCGCCCGCGTAGTCCGGGGCTGCGCCGAAACGATCCTGGTAGAACTGGTAGCCGTAGTAGACGACTCCGGCCGTACCTCCGCCGAACACCAGGGCGACCACCAGGCAGGCACAGCCGCTGCGGCGCTTCTTGTCCTTGCCCTTGCCGCCGCGGCCCTTGCGGTCGCCCCGCCCCCGGCCCTCGTTCGGATCGTCGCCGTCTTCGTCGTCCTCGCCGTCACCCGCGAAGAACGCGTGGTCTTCCTGGACGGCCTCGGGATCCGGGTCCCAGTCCGGCCGCGGCTCCGGCTCGGCGCGCCGGCGGCTCGGCGGCTCCGGCGGCGGGTAGGCCTCGGGGGTGCCGTACGGATCGGGCTGCTGCGCGCCGTAGGCCGCGGCCTGCTGGCCGTACGGGTCGGCCGGGTCTCCGGGGTAGGCCGGCTGCTGCTGCCCGCCGGCGCCGTCCCATCCGCCCTGGCCGTAGCCCTGCTGCTGGGGGTGTGCCCCGTACCGAGGGTCGTACTGCTGCTGACCCTGCTGACCGTGGTGCTGCTGACCCTGCGGGTCGTAGTGCTGCCGACCCTGCGGGTCGTAGTGCTGCTGACCCTGGTTGCCGTAGGGCTGCTGCTGGTACTGCCCGTCGTAGCCGGGCTGCTGCTGACCCCACTGCGGCTGCTGCGGATGGTGCTGCGGCCCACCCCCGTAGGGGGACTGCGGGCCGCCGTGGGCCTGCTGTCCTCCCCATCCGCCGTCCCCGTACAACGGGTCCTCCGGATGCCACGGTTCGGGGCCTGGACCCCGGCCATACTCAGTCATCGATCCCCTAGAGCCGCGAGGCGGCGGTCACACGGCTGTGTGCCCCGGCTTCCGTTCCGCCTCTTTCTGTGCGTCGTCTGTTCGAACGCAGGCGCATCGCGCGGAACGTTACCGTATCGCGATCAGATGACCACTTCGACGCCCTCGCCGGGTACTTTCCCTGACGCTCGTTCGGATTCGAGGGCTTGCTGGAGGATGATGACGGCCGCGGCCTGGTCGATCACGGAGCGTCCCTTCTTGGATTTCACCCCGGAGGCGCGCAGTCCCTGACTGGCCGTCACCGTGGTCATCCGCTCGTCCACCAGGCGGACCGGCACCGGGGCGATGCCCTTGGCCAGCTCGCCGGCGAAGGCGCGGACCTTGACCGCGGCCGGGCCCTCGCCCCCCTTGAGGGAGCGCGGGAGGCCGACGACGACCTCGATCGGCTCGTACTCCGCGACGAGTTGCCTGAGCCGGCGGTGTGCCGCGGGGACGTCCCGGCCGGGGACCGTCTCCACCGGGGTGGCGAGGATCCCGTCGGGGTCGCACGAGGCGACCCCGATCCGGGCGTCCCCGACGTCGATCGCGAGCCGACGTCCTCTGCGCATCGCTTCGGCCGCCCTACTTCGCCGTCTCGGCCACGAGCCGCTCCACGGCGTCCACGGCCTCGCCGACGGCGGCCGGGTTCTGTCCGCCGCCCTGGGCGACGTCCGGCTTGCCGCCACCGCCGCCGCCGAGGGTCTTGGCGGCCGTGCGGACCAGGTCGCCGGCCTTCAGGCCGCGCTCGCGGGCGGCCTCGTTGGTGGCGATCACCGTGAGCGGCTTGCCGTTGTTCACCGTGAACAGGGCGACCACGGCGGCCCGGCCGCCCTGGATCCGGCCGCGCACGTCGAGCACCAGCTTGCGCAGGTCGTCCGGCGTGGTGCCGTCGGGGACCCGGCCGGTGACGACGGCCACACCGCGGACGTCCTTGGCGGACTCGGCGAGACCGGCGGCGGCCTGGAGCACCTTCTCGGCGCGGAACTTCTCGATCTCCTTCTCGGCGTCCTTCAGCTTGCCGAGCATGGCGGAGACCTTCTCCGGCAGCTCCTCGGGACGGCCCTTGATCAGCTCCTGGAGCTGGGCGACGACCGTGTGCTCACGGGCGAGGAAGTTGTAGGCGTCCACACCGACCAGGGCCTCGATACGGCGCACACCGGAGCCGATCGACGACTCGCCGAGCAGCTTCACCAGGCCCAGCTGGGCGGTGTTGTGCACGTGGGTGCCGCCACACAGCTCCTTGGAGAAGTCACCGATGGTCACCACGCGCACGCGCTCGCCGTACTTCTCGCCGAACTCGGCGATGGCGCCCTGCTTCTTGGCCTCGTCGATGCCCATGACCTCGGCGTGCACGTCCAGATCGCGGGCGAGCACCTCGTTGATCTTCTGCTCGACGTCGGTCATCACGGCCGTCGGGACGGCGGACGGGGAGCCGAAGTCGAAGCGGAAGCGGCCGGGCTGGTTCTCGGAGCCGGCCTGGGCGGCCGTCGGACCGAGGGCGTCGCGCAGGGCCTGGTGGGTCAGGTGCGTGGCGGAGTGGGCGCGGGCGATGGCCTTGCGGCGGCGGAAGTCGATCGACGCGTGGGCCTTGGCGCCGACGGTGACCTCGCCGACCTGGACGACGCCCTTGTGGACGTACACGCCCGGGACCGGCTTCTGGCAGTCGCGGACCTCGATGACGGCGCCGGAGTCGACCTTGATACGGCCGGTGTCGCCGATCTGACCGCCGCCCTCGGCGTAGAAGGGGGTGCGGTCGAGGACGATCTCGACCTCGTCGCCCTCGGTGGCGGCCGGGGAGGAGGCGCCGTCGACGAGGATGCCGACGATCGTGGACTCGCCCTCGGTGTCGGTGTAGCCGATGAAGTCGGTCTCGCCGGCGGAGTCGGCGATCTCACGGTAGGCACCGAGGTCGGCGTGGCCGGTCTTCTTGGCCTGGGCGTCGGCCTTGGCCCGCTCCCGCTGCTCCTTCATCAGGCGGCGGAAGCCGTCCTCGTCCACGGACAGGCCCTGCTCGGCGGCCATCTCCAGGGTGAGGTCGATCGGGAAGCCCCAGGTGTCGTGGAGCAGGAAGGCCTTGTCGCCGGAGAGGACCGTGCCACCGGTCTGCTTGGTCTCGGTGACGGCGGTGTCGAGGATGTTGGTGCCGGCCTTCAGCGTCTTGAGGAAGGCGACCTCCTCGGCGAGGGCGACCTTCTCGATCCGCTCGCGGTCGGTGATCAGCTCGGGGTACTGCTGCCCCATCGTGCCGATCACCACGTCGACCAGGTCCTTGACGACCGGACCGGTGGCGCCCAGCAGGCGCATGTTGCGGATGGCGCGGCGCATGATGCGGCGCAGGACGTAGCCACGGCCCTCGTTGCCGGGGGTGACGCCGTCGCCGATGAGCATGGTGGCGGTGCGCATGTGGTCGGTGACCACACGCAGCGACACGTCCGAGTCGTGGGCGGCGCCGTAGGCGACACCGGTGAGCTCGGTGGCCTTGTCGATGACGGCCAGGGAGGTGTCGATCTCGTACATGTTCTGCACGCCCTGCAGAATCATGGCGAGCCGCTCCAGGCCGAGCCCGGTGTCGATGTTCTGGCTCGGCAGGTCGCCGAGGATCTCGAAGTTGTCCTTGCCGGTGCCCTCGCCGCGCTCGTACTGCATGAAGACGAGGTTCCAGATCTCCACGTACCGCTCGTCGTTGACGGCGGGGCCGCCCGCGGCGCCGAACTCGGGGCCGCGGTCGTAGTTGATCTCGGAGCAGGGGCCGCACGGGCCGGGAACGCCCATGGACCAGAAGTTGTCCTTCTTGCCCAGCCGCTGGATGCGCTCCTTGGGCACGCCGACGACCTCGTGCCAGATCCGCTCGGCCTCGTCGTCGTCCTGGTAGACGGTGATCCAGAGCTTCTCCGGCTCCAGGCCGTAACCGCCCTTGTCCTGGGGCGTGGTGAGCAGCTCCCAGGCGAGCTTGACGGCGCCTTCCTTGAAGTAGTCGCCGAAGGAGAAGTTGCCGCACATCTGGAAGAAGGTGCCGTGCCGGGTGGTCTTGCCGACCTCTTCGATGTCGGGCGTGCGCACGCACTTCTGCACGCTGGTGGCGCGCGGGAAGGGCGGCTTGACCTCACCCAGGAAGTAGGGCTTGAAGGGCACCATGCCGGCCGGGACGAGGAGCAGAGTCGGGTCGTCCGCGATGAGCGACGCCGAAGGGACGACGGTGTGCCCGCGCTCCTCGAAGAAGCTCAGCCAGCGGCGGCGGATCTCAGCCGACTCCATCAGTGGTCCTCATTCCGGTTGTACGAGTACGTCGTGTAGGGGTGTTCCGAGGACGCCGGGCCCTCGACGTACTTCGGGTGATTGCGGTTCTCGATGGCGGTGTACCGCCTGGACGGGGGCAGTTCCGGGTCGACCGGGGCGTTCAGTCCCAGTGCCTCGCCGAGTTCGGCCTCCCGCTGGTCCATGTTGTCGCGGACGTCGAGCGCGAAGCCGAGGGCGCGGTCCTTGAGCCGGTGACCCGCCTCAATCGCCTTGGTCGCCGCCGTCGCGGCGAGGCTCTCGGGGGTCAGCTGCCTGAGTTTGCGGTTGACCTTGGTGGTGGCCCACACCCCGGCGGCAACACCGGTGGTGAACCAGAACGTACGGCGGAACATCGCTAGTCCTTACTTCTCCCGGTTGTTCCGCTTCCCCCGCCGTGCGGCCGGGACGGTGCGGCCCACGATCACGGTACGCCTCGACGTCTTGCCGGGCGCGTCCTCCTTGCGGCCGCCGAGCGCCCGGCGCACGCCGTAGCCGAAGGCCGCGACCTTGACCAGCGGACCGCCGAAGGTGGAGGCGACGGTGGTCGACAGCGCGGAGGCGTTGGACGTGACCTCCTGGACGTCGGAGGCGATCGCGTCGACGCGGTCGATCTGGCTCTGCGCGGAACGCACCGCCTGGGAGGCATCGGCCAGCAGCGGAACGGCCTGGTCGGTCACGTCCGCCACGAGCCGGGTGGTCGCCTTGAGCGTCTGGGCCAGCCTCACCAGTGCGACGGCGAGGAAGGAGACCAGGATCGCCCAGAAGACGGCCACCAGGATCCCGGCCACCTCTCCACCGGACACTGTGCGCACCCGCTCCCTGAAACATGCCTGTACATCGAGAAAGTCGTGCACCGAGCCTATCGCGCCGAGGGTGGGGCTCCGTACCGGATTTGGCGCGCGCGCCGGTGACATGAGCGAGCCCGCCGTCCCGCCCGCCCGGAAGGGCGGGGAGACGGCGGGCCGGGGTGGTGCAGTGGTGCTACGGCCTGCCGGTGATCAGCGGGCGTAGTACTCGACGACGAGCTGCTCGTCGCAGATCACCGGGATCTCCTTGCGGTTCGGCTCACGGTCCAGGCGGAACGCCAGGGCCTTGAGGTTCACCTGGAGGTAGCGCGGGGTCTCGCCGTCGGGGGCGAAGCCACCCTCGCGGGCGACCTGGAAGAGGGTCTTCTCGCGGCTGCGCTCGCGGACCTGGACCACGTCGTCGGGACGGACCTGGAAGGACGGCTTGTCGACCTTCTTGCCGTTGACCTGGACGTGGCCGTGGACGACCATCTGGCGGGCCTGGTAGATCGTGCGGGCGATGCCCGAACGCAGCACCAGGGCGTCAAGACGCTTCTCGAGGTCGATGACGAGGGCTTCACCGGTCTTCATCGACGTCTTGGCGGCACGCTCGTAGGCGCGGACGAGCTGGCGCTCGCTGATGTCGTACTGAGCGCGCAGACGCTGCTTCTCCAGCAGACGGACCTTGTAGTCCGAGTTCTGCTTGCGGCCACGGCCGTGCTCACCCGGCGGGTAGGGGCGCGCCTCGAAGTACTTGACGGCCTTCGGGGTCAGCGCGATGCCGAGGGCACGCGACTTCTTGACCTTGGGGCGGGACTGGTTCGCCATGAACCAAACACCTCGTTTTTTTCTGTGCGAATACGGCTTCACCAGGGTTAGGGGAGGTCGCATCCGCAGCCGGGGAAACCCCTCGGATCCCTGTCGGGCCCGATGGGCAGCCGCTCCCCTGGTCTGGGCACATACGTGCAGCACGCGAGTGGCCCACCGACCGTTCCCGGAGCTCCGGGTGGTGGTGGGCTGCCCGCGACACCGTTCGACGGTGCGCGACGCTCCTGGATCCCCGCCGTCCTGGAACGGCGGAGTTCCGGCTGAATGTCCCGCTCTGGTGGCGCCGGTTCCCCTTTCGGGGTTCCGGACACGGAACTCAGCGCTTCCAGGCAGTCTACAGGGCGGTCAGGGCCGCTTCCGACCGAGGTGCTTGCGGGTCCACTCCACCGCGTCCGCGTACCGCGCCTCGGCGCCGTGCCGGCCCGGGGTGTAGTACTCGCGGTCCTTCAGGGCGTCCGGCGCGTACTGCTGGGCGGCGATGCCCTCGGGCAGGTCGTGCGGGTAGACGTACCCCTGCGCGTGGCCGAGCTTGGCCGCGCCCTTGTAGTGCCCGTCCCGCAGATGGGGCGGGACCGGTCCGGCCTGTCCCTTGCGCACGTCGTCCAGGGCGGCGCCGATCGCCGTGGTCGCCGAGTTGGACTTGGGGGCGAGGGCCAGGGCGATGGTGGCGTGGCTGAGGGTCAGGGCGGCCTCGGGGAAGCCGATCATGGCGACGGCCTGGGCGGCGGCGACCGCCGTAGGCAGCGCGTGCGGGTCGGCCAGACCGATGTCCTCACTGGCGGAGATCATCAGGCGGCGGGCGATGAACCGGGGGTCCTCGCCGGCCTCGATCATCCGGGCCAGGTAGTGCAGGGCGGCGTCGACGTCGGAGCCGCGGATGGACTTGATCAGGGCGCTGGCGACGTCGTAGTGCTGGTCGCCGTCGCGGTCGTACTTCACCGCGGCCCGGTCGACGGTCTCCTCGAGGGTGGTCAGGCCGATCTCGCTCTCGCCCTTGTCGAGGGCGGCCCCGGCGGCGGCCTCCAGGGCGGTCAGGGCGCGGCGGGCGTCGCCTCCGGCGATGCGCAGCAGATGGCTCTCGGTGTCCTCGGGGAGGCCGACGGCCGATCTCAGGCCGCGCTCGTCGGTGAGCGCGCGGCGGAGCAGACCGCGCACGTCGTCGTCGGTGAGCGGTTCGAGGGTGAGCAGGAGCGAGCGGGAGAGCAGCGGGGAGATCACCGAGAAGTACGGGTTCTCCGTGGTGGCCGCGATCAGGGTCACCCAGCGGTTCTCGACCGCCGGGAGCAGGGAGTCCTGCTGGGCCTTGCTGAAACGGTGGATCTCGTCCAGGAAGAGGACGGTCTCCTGGCCGTACCCGCCGGAGGCGCGGCGGGCGCCGTCGATGACCGCGCGGACCTCCTTGACGCCCGCGGTGATCGCCGACAGCTCCACGAAGCGCTTGTTGGTGGCCTTGGAGACCACGTAGGCCAGGGTGGTCTTGCCGGTGCCGGGCGGGCCCCACAGGATCACCGAGGAGGGTCCCGCAGGGCCGCCCGCGCCCTCGCCGACCAGCCGGCGCAGCGGGGAGCCGGGCTTGAGCAGGTGCTGCTGGCCCACCACCTCGTCGAGGGTGCGCGGGCGCATCCGGACCGCCAGGGGACTCGCGGCCGGGTCCTTCTCCTGGCGTTCTTCACTTGCGGCGGTGAACAGGTCGGGCTCCACGCTGAAACCCTATGGCACACCGCCGACAACGTGGCCGGACGGTGGATCACCGGCTCCGGCTCAGGCCCAGAGGCTGGTGCCCCAGCGGGTCAGGATCAGCATGACGATGACACCGCAGTGCGTGACCGGCAGCACCCAGGTGAACTCGGTGAGGAAGTTCTTCACCGGGCGCGGGGCGAGCAGGAAGTCGTTGCGGATGTTGAAGGAGGTCACGTACCAGAACATGACGATCGTGGCCACCCAGGCCAGCGAGCACCACAGGCACAGTGCGTTGATGCGGTACAGCGACTGGAACTGGAGCCAGGTGACGAAGCAGACGCCGAAGAGCGTGCCGAAGTTGAACGTCAGCCAGTACCAGCGCGGGAAGGTGGTGCGGGCGAGCAGGCTCATGCCGACGCAGATGACGATGCCGTAGGCGACCAGACCCAGGAGCGGGTTGGGGAACCCGAAGACGGTGGCCTGCTTGCTCTCCATGACGCTGCCGCAGGACACGATCGGGTTGAGGCTGCAGCTCGGGGTGAAGGTCTTGCCGCTGAGCTTGCCCTCGAGGATCTTCTGCTTGTCGATCGTGATGATCCACGCGGCGAGCAGACCGGCCGCTCCGGTGATCACCAGCAGCAGTGCGAAGGCGCGGCTGCCGCCCACCGTCCGCGGCGCGGTCACCGCGCGCTCCGGCTCGGGCTCCGCGGAGACGCGTTTGACTGTCGTCTTGCTCATCACGCCGATTCCGTCACTTGTGAGTTGAACCTTCTTCGGGCAGGGCCATTGTGCCGCACGTGCGTGTGTGAACACCGTCAGGTGGCGACACGGAGGTGTGCACGGCCGTACCCGAACGTTCGGTTCCGGACGATGCTCGGACCATGACGCGAAACGAACTCGCGGTGGACGTACGGGGGCTGCGCAAGCAGTACGGGGACGTCACCGCGGTCGACGGAATGGATCTGGCGATCAAGAAGGGCGAGGTCCTGGGGCTGCTCGGGCCCAACGGCGCGGGCAAGAGCACCACGGTGGAGATCATCCAGGGCCACCGCTCACGGGACGCGGGCGAGGTCTCGGTCCTGGGGGCGGACCCGGCGAGCGCCACGCGTGCGTGGCGCTCGCGCGTCGGAATCGTCTGGCAGGACGAATCGGCGCCCGCCGAGTTGACGGTCCGCGAGACCGTGCGGCACTTCGCCCGGTACTACCCCCGGCCGCGCGACCCGGAGGAGGTCATCGCCCTGGTGGGTCTGGAGGCGAAGGCGGGGAGCCGGATCAAGGCGCTGTCGGGCGGCCAGCGGCGCCGGCTGGACGTGGCCCTGGGTGTGATCGGCGGCCCCGAGCTGCTGCTCCTGGACGAGCCGACGACCGGTTTCGACCCGGCGGCCCGGCGCCGGTTCTGGGCGCTGATCCGCACGCTCGCCCAGGAGGGCACGACGATCCTGCTGACCACGCACTACCTGGAGGAGGCGGAGGCCCTCGCGGACCGGCTGGCGGTGGTCGCCCAGGGCCGGATCGTCGCCGAGGGCACCTCCCGCGAGCTGCGGGAACGGCACGCCACCGGCGCCACCGTCGAGTGGATGGACCCCGACGGCACCCCGCGCACCGAGCACACCGGGACCCCCACCAGGACCGTCGCCGACCTGATGCGCCGCTTCGACGGCGAGATACCGGGCCTGCGGGTCAGCCGCCCCACGCTGGAGGACGTCTATCTCCGGCTGACCGGACAGGAGGACGCGTGATGACCTCGACCGCCGGACGGACCCGCGCCGGGACGGCGGCCGCGCGGCTGCCCGGGGCGTGGGGCATCGGACTGCACCGGGGCGCCCTGGAGATCAGGCAGTTCTTCCGGCAGCGTGAGCAGGTGGTGTTCACCTTCGCCTTCCCGGTGGTGTTCCTGTTCCTGTTCGCGTCGATCTTCCGCGACGACGTCAGCGGCACCGGCGTCACCGCTTCGCAGCTCTACGTCCCCTCGATGCTGGCCTCGGGCATCATGTCGACCAGCTTCCAGTCCCTGGGCATATCGATCGCGGTCGAACGGGACGAGAAGGCGCTGCGCCGGCTGCGCGGGACACCGATGCCGCCGACGGCGTACTTCCTGGGGAAAATCTGGCTGGTTCTGTTCACCGGCGTGCTGGAGACGGCGATCCTGCTGCTCGTCGGCACCACGCTGTACGGCGTCCGGCTGCCCTCGGACGCGACCCGCTGGTTCCACTTCGCCTGGATCTTCGTGCTCGGCCTGACCGGGTGCGCGCTGCTCGGCATCGCGATCAGTTCGGTGCCCCGGTCGGCGAGGAGTGCCGGCTCGGTGGTCGTCCTGCCGTTCCTGGTGCTCCAGTTCATCTCGGGGGTCTACATCCTGATCGACGCCCTCCCCGGCTGGATGCTGAACGTCGGCGCCCTCTTCCCGCTGAAGTGGCTGTGCCAGGGCCTGCGCGGGGTGTTCCTGCCGGACTCGGCGCAGGTGCTGGAGCACGCGGGGAGCTGGGAGTTCGGGCGGATCGCCCTGGTGCTCGCGGCCTGGTGCGCCGGCGGACTGGTGCTGTGCCTGCTGACGTTCCGCTGGAAGGACCGGCGGGCGGGCTGAAGCGGGACCCTGGGCCGGGACGGCAAAGGGCGCCGGTGCCCGGACGAGCACCGGCGCCCTTGCGTGAGGGTCGTCAGCCGAGGCGGGATTCCAGTTCCGCGACGATCTCGTTGACGGCGATCGCCGTCTGCTCTCCGGACTCCATCTCCTTGAGCTGGACGACGCCGTCGGCGAGGTCGCGTTCGCCGGCGACGAGCGCGAAGCGGGCACCGGACCGGTTGGCCGCCTTCATGGCGGCCTTGAGGCCCTTGTGGCCGTAGGAGAAGTCGGCGGCGATGCCCACCTTGCGCAGTTCGGAGACCTTCGCGAACAGCACCCGGCGTGCCTCCTCGCCGAGCGGGACCGCGAACACGCTGGTGCTCGACGGGAGCTGGAGCTCGACTCCCTCCGCCTCCAGGGCCAGGACCGTACGGTCCACGCCCAGCGCCCAGCCCACCGACGGCAGCGCGGGGCCGCCGATCATCTCGGACAGGCCGTCGTACCGGCCGCCGCCGCCCACCGCGGACTGGGAACCGAGCCCGTCGTGCACGAACTCGAAGGTGGTGCGGGTGTAGTAGTCGAGTCCGCGGACCAGCTTGGCGTCGTCCTCGAAGGCGACCCCCTGGGCCTCCAGCAGCGCCCGCACTTCCTCGTGGTACGCCTTGCAGCCGTCGCACAGGTAGTCGCGCAGCAGCGGGACGCCCGTCAGCTGCTTCTGCACCGACTCCCGCTTGTCGTCCAGGACGCGCAGGGGGTTGATCTCGATCCGGGCGCGGGTGTCCTCGTCCAGGTCCAGGCCGCGCAGGAAGTCCTGGAGGGCGGCCCGGTAGACCGGACGGCACACCTTGTCGCCCAGGCTGTTGAGCAGGATGCGGAAGTTGCTCAGGCCCAGCGAACGGTAGGCCTGGTCGGCCAGGATGATCAGCTCGGCGTCGAGCGCCGGGTCCTCCGCCCCGATCGCCTCCGCGCCGACCTGCGAGAAGTGGCGGTAACGGCCCTTCTGGGGGCGCTCGTAGCGGTAGTAGGAACCGGAGTACCACAGCTTGACCGGCAGGTTGCCGGCCTTGTGGAGGTTGGCCTCCAGGGCGGCGCGGAGTACGGAGGCGGTGCCCTCGGGGCGCAGGGCGAGCTTGTCGCCGCCCTTGGTCTCGAAGGCGTACATCTCCTTGGTCACGATGTCGGTGGACTCGCCGACGCCGCGCGCGAACAGCTCCACGTTCTCGAAGCCGGGGGTCTCGATGTAGCCGTAGCCGGAGTTGCGCAGCGGGGCGGCGATCGCCTCGCGGACCGCCAGGTACTTCGCGGAGTCCGGCGGGATCAGGTCGTACGTGCCCTTGGGGGCCTTGAAGGTGCTCACGGAAGGTCTCTCGTCACATTCCTCGTCGGGGAGCGTCGTCCAGGCCCGCTCCCGGGCCGGCGGCCACCTGCCGCAGATAGGGATTGGTGGCGCGCTCCCGGCCGATGGTCGTCTGGGGGCCGTGGCCGGACAGCACCACGGTCGAGTCGTCGAGCGGCAGGCACACGCGGGCCAGCGAGTCGAGCATCTCGGCCGTGTCACCGCCGGGCAGGTCGGTGCGTCCGATGGAGCCGGCGAACAGCAGATCCCCGGAGAAGAAGACCGGCGGGATGTCCGCGGCCCCGGGCATCCGGAAGGTCACCGACCCCTTGGTATGGCCGGGCGCGTGCGCGACGGAGAACTCCAGGCCGGCCAGTTTCAGTTCGGCGCCGTCGGCCAGTTCCTGGACGTCGTCCGGCTCCCCCACGGTCAGCTCGCCCATCAGCGGCATGCCGATGGAACGGCCGAGCGCCTTCTCGGGGTCGCTCATCATGTACCGGTCGGCCGGGTGGATCCAGGCCGGTACGTCGTGCGCGCCGCACACCGGGACGACCGAGGCCACGTGGTCGATGTGGCCGTGGGTGAGGACGACGGCGACGGGCTTGAGCCGATGCTTCTTCAGCGTTTCCTCGACGCCTTGGGCGGCCTGGTGGCCGGGGTCGATGATCACGCACTCCTCACCGGCGGCGGGGGCGACGAGGTAGCAGTTCGTCCCCCAGGCCCCGGCGGGGAACCCGGCAATGAGCACGATCGTCCTTCGTTGTGTCGATTACGGGCGGCTAAAGCTGTTGTCAGAGCCTACCGGCGCTGCCGGATCCTCAGCTAACCCATATACGGTACGGGCACACGCGGGTGGCGCCTCGGGCGACGCACCCGTACCGGTGGACACACGAGACGCATGAGGAGAGAACGCGGTGGTCAGCCAGGATCAGCGGCGGCGTCAGCTCGCCCGGGAGAAGTTCTTGCGGCAGCAGCAGCGGCGCACCGCCGCACGGCGCAAGGCACGCGTACGCACCTCCGTGATCGCGTCGGTGCTGGGCGTGGTCCTGATCGGCAGTGTCGCGCTGTACACGACCGGGGTGCTGAAGAACGGAAACGACAACAAGGCCAACGCGAGCGCCGAGGTCACCCCCAGCGCCTCGGCCACCAGCAAGGCGCCGGACCCGTGCGCGAAGCCGGCGGCGGGCTCGGTGAAGAAGCTGAGCTGGGCCAAGGAACCGGCGATGGCGATCGACAAGTCGGCGAAGTACACGATGAAGCTCGACACCACGTGCGGCGAGATTGACCTGGACCTGAAGGCCTCCGCGGCGCCGCACACCGTGAACTCCTTCGACTTCCTGGTCGGCAAGGGCTACCTCGACCACACCAAGTGCCACCGGCTTACCGCGGAGGGCATCTACGTCCTGCAGTGCGGCGACCCTGAGGGTACGGGCCGGGGCGGTCCCGGGTACACGATTCCCGACGAGAACCTCAAGGACAAAAGCCTGAAGGGCGACGTCTATCCGGCGGGCACCGTGGCGATGGCGAACACGTCGCAGCCGAACAGCGGCGGCAGCCAGTTCTTCCTGGTGTACCAGGACAGCCCTCTTCCGCCCAGCTACACCCCGTTCGGCACCATCTCCGCATCGGGTATGAAGGTGCTGAAGAAGATCGCGGACGCCGGCGCCCAGCCCGCCGATCCGCAGACGGGCAACACCGCCCCGAACGCGACCGTGGTGATCAACAAGGCGACGGTGACGAAGTCCTGACGGCAGCGGCGACCGGCTGGGAAATTTCGGTCGCGCTGGATGCGGACAGGTCACCCGCCGGTCGCCTATGTTGGCGGTGACGAAACTGTGGACGATGCCCGGGGGAGCTTCGAGGCCCTCCGCAGGCATCATGTGGAGGAGGCGCTGTGAGCAGCGACCCGTGGGGCCGCGTCGACGAGACGGGGACCGTGTACGTGCGTACGGCCGATGGCGAGCAGGTCGTCGGTTCCTGGCAGGCCGGCTCCCCTGAGGAGGCGCTGGCCTACTTCGAGCGCAAGTACGAGGGCCTGGTTGTCGAGATCGGCCTCCTCGAGAAGCGAGTGCAGACCACCGACCTGTCGGCGAAGGACGCCCAGGCCGCCGTCGGCCATCTGCGGGAGCAGGTCGACGCGCACCATGCGGTGGGCGACCTGGCCGCGCTGCGTGTCCGCCTGGACAAGCTGGTCGAGACGGTCGAGGCACGCCGTGAGGAGCGCAAGGCGCAGCGCGCCCGGCAGGCGGACGATGCCCGGCACGCCAAGGAGGCGCTGGTCACGGAGGCCGAGGAGCTGGCCCGTTCCGATCAGTGGCGGGCGGCCGGGGAGCGGCTGCGCGCGCTGGTGGACACCTGGAAGGGGCTGCCGCGCCTGGACCGCAAGTCCGACGACGAGTTGTGGCACCGCTTCTCGCACGCCCGGTCGGCGTTCTCCAAGCGGCGCAAGGCGCACTTCGCGCAGCTGGACGCGCAGCGCGAGGACGCACGCAAGGCCAAGGAGCGGCTGGTCGCCGAGGCGGAGGCGCTGTCGGGCTCGACGGACTGGGGCCTCACCTCGGCCCGCTACCGCGAGCTGATGACGGAGTGGAAGGCCGCCGGCCGTGCCCAGCGCGAGCACGAGGACGATCTCTGGAACCGCTTCCGCGGTGCCCAGGACGTCTTCTTCGCCGCCCGCAGCTCGGTGTTCGCCGAGCGGGACGCCGAGCAGGCGGAGAACCTGAAGCTGAAGGAGGAGCTGGCCGGCGAGGCCGAGAAGCTCCTGCCGATCACGGACCTGAAGGCCGCTCGCGCCGCCTTCCGCTCGATCAACGAGCGCTGGGAGACCATCGGCCATGTGCCGCGCGACGCCCGTCCGCGGGTGGAGGGCCGGATGCACACGGTCGACCGGGCCATCCAGGAGGCCGAGGAGGCCGAGTGGCGCCGGACGAACCCGGAGGCGCGGGCCCGTGCCGAGGGTCTGACCGGTCAGCTCCAGGCCGCCGTGGACAAGCTGAGGGGGCAGATCGAGCAGGCCCGCGCCCAGGGCAACACGTCCAGGGCCGACAAGCTCGAGAAGGAGCTGGAGGGCCGCCAGGCACTCCTGGACCAGGCCCTGAAGGGCCTCCAGGAGTTCGGCGGCTGAATCCAGGTCCGCCTGGTCCGCCTGGATCCGGACGCTTCCACTGACGGCTGAGGGCCCCCGTAGCGCCTACGGGGGCCCTCAGCCGTTGTCTGGACTTGTCTTTCCCTGTACGTGTCCGGGTGTCCGGCGGCGGCTACGCCCGGCTGCGCGCCGACGTGACCCGGTAGACGTCGTAGACGCCCTCCACGCCCCGTACGGCCTTCAGGACATGCCCCAGGTGCTTGGGGTCGCCCATCTCGAAGGTGAAGCGGGAGGTGGCGACGCGGTCGCGAGAGGTCTGGACGGCCGCGGAGAGGATGTTGACGTGCTGGTCGGACAGGACGCGTGTGACGTCCGAGAGCAGACGGGAGCGGTCCAGTGCCTCGACCTGGATGGCGACCAGGAAGACCGAGGACTGGGTGGGCGCCCACTCGACGTCGAGGATCCGCTCCGGCTCACGCGACAGCGAGTCCACGTTGACGCAGTCACTGCGGTGAACCGATACACCACTGCCCCGCGTGACGAAGCCGATGATCGGGTCGCCGGGGACCGGAGTGCAGCAGCGGGCCAGCTTGACCCACACGTCGTCGACGCCCTTGACGACGACACCGGGGTCGGCGCTGGAGCGACGCTTGCGGGAGCGCCCGCGCGAGGGCGGCACGCTCTCGTCGATCTCCTCGGTGGCCGCCTCCTCGCCGCCGAGCGCCTGCACCAGTTTCTGCACGATGTTCGGCGCGGAGACGTGCCCCTCGCCGATCGCCGCGTACAGCGCGGAGATGTCCGAGTAGCGCATCTCGTGCGCGAGGGTGACCAGTGAGTCGCCGGTCAGGATGCGCTGGATCGGCAGGTTCTGCTTGCGCATCGCGCGGACGATGGCGTCCTTGCCCTGCTCGATCGCCTCGTCCCGGCGCTCCTTGGAGAACCAGGCCCGGATCTTGTTGCGCGCCCGCGGGGACTTGACGAAGCCGAGCCAGTCGCGGGAGGGGCCGGCGCCGGCCGCCTTGGACGTGAAGACCTCCACCAGGTCGCCGTTGTCCAGGGTCGACTCCAACGGGACGAGCCGGCCGTTGACGCGTGCCCCAATGGTGCGGTGGCCGACCTCGGTGTGGACGGCGTACGCGAAGTCCACCGGGGTGGCGCCGGCCGGGAGCGCTATGACGTCGCCCTTGGGCGTGAAGACGAAGACCTCGTTGCGGGACAGGTCGAAGCGCAGCGACTCCAGGAACTCGCCGGGGTCCTCGGTCTCCTTCTGCCAGTCCAGCAACTGCCGCAGCCACGCCATGTCGTTGATGGCGCCCGCGTCCTTGCCGGCCTTGCCGGCGGGCTTCGGCGCGTCGGTACGGACCTTGGAGGCGCCGGCGACGGCCTCCTGCTTGTACTTCCAGTGGGCGGCGATGCCGTACTCGGCGCGGCGGTGCATGTCGAAGGTGCGGATCTGCAGCTCGACCGGCTTGCCGTTGGGGCCGATGACCGTCGTGTGCAGCGACTGGTACATGTTGAACTTGGGCATCGCGATGTAGTCCTTGAACCGGCCGGGGACCGGGTTCCATCGCGCGTGCACGGTGCCGAGGGCGGCGTAGCAGTCGCGGACCGTGTCGACCAGGACACGGATGCCCACCAGGTCGTAGATCTCCGCGAAGTCACGGCCGCGGACGATCATCTTCTGGTAGACGCTGTAGTAGTGCTTGGGCCGGCCGGTGACGGTGGCCTTGATGCGCGCGGCGCGCAGGTCGGCCTGGACCTCGTCGGTCACGATGGCCAGGTACTCGTCGCGCTTGGGGGCACGCTCGGCGACGAGGCGGACGATCTCGTCGTACATCTTGGGGTAGAGGATCGCGAAGGCGAGGTCCTCCAGCTCCCACTTGATGGTGTTCATGCCCAGCCGGTGGGCGAGCGGGGCGTAGATCTCGAGCGTCTCGCGGGCCTTCTTCTCCTGCTTCTCGCGCTTGAGGTAGCGCATCGTGCGCATGTTGTGCAGGCGGTCGGCGAGCTTGATGACCAGGACGCGGGGGTCCTTGGCCATGGCCACGACCATCTTGCGCACGGTCTCCGCCTGCGCGGCCTCGCCGAACTTGACCTTGTCCAGCTTGGTGACGCCGTCGACGAGCAGGGCGACGGTGTCGCCGAAGTCGCGGCGCAACTGGTCCAGGCCGTACTCGGTGTCCTCGACGGTGTCGTGCAGCAGCCCCGCCATCAGTGTGGCCGGGTCCATGCCGAGTTCGGCGAGGATGGTGGTCACGGCGAGCGGGTGCGTGATGTACGGGTCGCCGCTCTTGCGCTTCTGGCCGCGGTGCCAGCGCTCGGCGACCTGGTAGGCGCGCTCGATCTGGCGCAGGGTCGAGTTCTCGATCTTCGGATCGTTGCTGCGCACTATCCGCAGCAGCGGCTCCAGCACCGGGTTGTACGGGTTGGCGCGCTGCACGCCGAGACGGGCGAGGCGGGCTCGGACGCGGTTGGAGGAGCCGGAACGGCCGGGCTGGGCGACGGAGGGGCGCACGACGGGGGGCGGCGCGGGACGCTCGGACGGCGCCGGCTTGGGACGCGCGGCCTCGGTCGACTTGCCGACGGGGGCCGACTGGGCGTGCTCTGCCGTCCCACGCGTGTCGCTCTTCGCGTGCGGCGCGGGCTTCGCCGCGGACGCCGAGGCGGACTCGGGCTTTGCGGCGGTCAGTGGCTGGGCCTCGTCTGGCAAGAGGACTCCTCGTGCGCGATCCGGGTCCCCCGGTCAGGCTCCGGAGCCCCCATGGTAGCGATCCAGAGCTCCAGGATCCCCTCCAGCCCGATCGAAGGACCGTTTACGGGACGAACACACAAGACGGACACGAGATTCCGGTACCCACATTTCAAGCCCCCGCACAGCGGGGCGCCACCCGTGCACGGCGGGCGCAAAACCCCCGCCGGTGTCTGGGCAGAGGCCCGAACGGGGCCTCGGCGCAGGGGCGGAGCCCCACCCACCGAGACGGGCCGGTGTAGCCCGAAGGGCGCAGGGTGCGGAGACAGGCGATCGGCCGGGAAACCGGGGGCGTGGGGGCAAAGCCTCTGCCGGGGCCGGGGCGGAGCCCAGGACGCCCCTCCCCCACCGAGACGGGCAGGCGACCGGTAATCCGAAGGGCACAGGGTGCCGCGACGGCTGGTCGGCGGGAAACCCGGGGGTGCAGGGGGCAGAGCCCCCGCTGGGGTCTGGGGCGAAGCCCCAGGGACGGGACCCTCCTCACCCACCGAGACGGGTGGGCGGGGAGGCGCAGCCGGGGCGCAGCCCCGAAAAAAGGGGGCCTGGGGCAGCTGCCCCAGGCCCACCTTGGTCAGAGGCGGAGGAGCGCCTCCAGCGGCGCCCCCGACAGCGCCGGCTCCAACCGCGTCCGCCCACCGAGAAACCCGAGTTCCATCAGTACCGCCACACCGGCGACCTCGGCCCCCGCCCGCCGGATGAGCTGGATGGACGCCTCCGCGGTACCACCCGTCGCGAGCACGTCGTCGACGACCAGAACACGGTCCCCCGCGCTCAGATCCTCCGCGTGGACCTCGATCTCCGCCGAGCCGTACTCCAGGTCGTACGCCTGGCTCAGCGTTGCTCCGGGAAGCTTGCCCGCCTTGCGCACGGGGATGAAGCCGAGGCCCGCGCGGAGCGCGACCGGGGCGCCGAGGATGAAGCCGCGGGCCTCCAGGCCGACGACCTTCGTCGCCCCCTCCCGGGTGCCGACCTCCGCCAGCGCGTCCGTGAGGACGGTGAACGCCGCCGGATCCGCCAGGAGCGGGGTGATGTCCTTGAACATCACCCCCGGCGACGGATAGTCGGCCACATCACGGATGCGGCTGAGCAGCAGCTCCTGGACGTCGGTCATCGTCGCTTCCCCGAGGGTCGGCCGCGGCCCCGGCCGCGGGAGGCGGGCTGGTCGCGCGGGCCCACCACGGCTGGTGTGGCGTCCTCCAGGTCCTCCGGCTCGTCACCGGCGGTGACCCCGGCGGACTCCGCCTCCAGGGGCTCGCCCTGCGCCGCCGACTGCGCCCGCTTGGCGAGCACGCGCTTCTTGAGGGCCTTCATCTGCGGCTCGAGCTCCTTGAGATCGGCGACGAGCGGCGTGGCGATGAAGATCGAGGAGTACGCACCGGCCGCGAGGCCGACGAACAGCGACAGCGAGATGTCGTTCAGCATGCCCGCGCCGAGCACACCGCCGCCGATGAACAGCAGGCCCGCCACTGGCAGCAGCGCCACCACGGTGGTGTTGATGGAACGGATCAGCGTGCCGTTGATCGAGCGGTTCGCGATCTCGCTGTACGTCCAGCGGGTCTGCCGGGTGATGTCCTTCGTCTGCTCCTTGAGGCTGTCGAAGACGACGACCGTGTCGTAGAGCGAGTAACCGAGGATCGTCAGCAGACCGATCACCGTGCCCGGCGTGACCTCGAAGCCGACGAGGGCGTAGACGCCGGTGGTGATCGTCAGGTCGTGGATCAGCGCGACGAGCGCGGCCAGCGCCATACGCCACTCGAACGCGATCGCCAGGTAGATCACGACCAGGACCATGAAGATCCCCAGGCCCTGCCAGGCCTTGTTGGCGATCTGCTCACCCCAGCTGGGACCGACCAGGTCGGCGTTGATGTGCTCCGGATTGACCTTCAGGTCCTTGGCCAGAGCTTCCTTGATCTGGTCGGACTTGCCGGTCTCGATGCCGGCGATCTGGATGCGCAGGGTGCCGTCACCGAGCTTCTGCACGATCGACTCCGCGCCGGAGGAGGCGTCGTGGGCGTAGCTCTCCGCCTGGGCCACCGACGCGCTCATGTGCTTCGGCGTGGTGAAGACCGCTCCGCCCTGGAACTCGATGCCCATGTTCAGGCCACGCACCGCCAGGCCCAGGATGGCCGTGATGGTGATCAGGATGGAGATGCCGTACCAGATCTTGCGGTTCTTGATGAAGTCGTAGCCGACCTCGCCGTGGTGCAGTCGGGCGCCGAGGTTGCCGAGTTTGGACACCTCACGCCTCCTTCGTCTCGATGGGGGCGGAGGGACGGCGGGTGCGGCGCAGCGGAGGCTTGGCGCCCAGGCGCTTGGGATCCAGTCCCGACCAGCTGTGGCCACTCGCGAAGAACTTCCGACGGGCGAGAATCGTCATCAGCGGCTTGGTGAACAGGAAGATGACCACGACGTCGAGCAGGGTGGTCAGGCCGAGCGTGAAAGCGAAGCCCTGGACCTTGCCGACGGTGACGATGAAGAGCACCGCGGCGGCCAGGAACGACACGAAGTCGGAGACCAGGACGGTGCGTCGGGCCCGCGGCCAGCCGCGCTCGACGGCGGGGCGCAGCGAGCGGCCCTCTCGGATCTCGTCCCTTATGCGTTCGAAGAACACGATGAACGAGTCCGCTGTGATGCCGATGGCGACGATCGCGCCGCACACGGCCGGCAGGTTCAGCGCGAAGCCGATGGTCGGGCCGAGCAGCGACATGAGGGTGTACGTCAGCATCGCGGAGACCAACAGCGAAGTGATGGCGATCATCGCCAGACCGCGGTAGTACACCACCAGGTAGATCACGACCAGGGCCAGGCCGATGGCGCCCGCGATCAGACCGGCGTGCAACTGCTCGCCGCCGAGCGCGGCGGTCACGGTGGTGACGCTGTCCTCCTTGAAGGTCAGCGGCAGAGAGCCGTAGGACAGCATGTTGGCGAGGCTCTGAGCGGACTGCTGGTCGAAACTGCCCGAGATCTGGGCGTTGCCACCGGTGATGGCGCTGCGCACGTACGGGTCCGAGACCACGTCGCCGTCCAGGACGATGGCGAACTGGTTCTGCGGGGACTGGTTCTGAGCCAGCCTGCCGGTGATGTCCGCAAACTTCTTGCCGCCCTTGCTCGTGAAGTCGAGCTGGACGATCCAGCCGGAGGCACCCTGTGTGTCGAAGACCGCCTGCGCTTTGTCGACGTCGGTGCCGTCCACCTGGGCGGGGCCGAGCAGGTACTTCTGCCACTGGCCCTGCGAGTTCTGACCGCAGGCGACGGTCGACTCGGTGGGCAGCACGCCCTTGCCGGCGGTGGCGCGCACGTCCTGCTTGCTGCAGTCCAGGGCGGCGTACTGGGCCTGGAGCTTGCTGTTCGCGTCACCGGAGCCGCCGCTCGGGGACGGGGCGGCACTGGCGGGGGCCGACGGGCTCGCCGAGGCGTTCGGGCTGGCCGGTGAGCTGCTCGCGGACGGGGTGGCGTCCGCCTTGAGGGCGTCGGTGACCGGGCGGCCCTGCTTGGTCTCGCTCGCCGAGGGAGTCGTGGAGCCGGAGGGGGTCGCCTTGCCGGTGGACTTGTCGCTCGCCTTGTGGGAGGTGCTGGGCGACGGCTCGGCCGGGGCGGCGCCGCTGACGTCGGTGGCGAGGACCGGACGGAAGTACAGCTTCGCGGTGGTGCCGACCTGGTCCCGGGCCTGCTTGGAGTTGGTGCCCTTGGGGATGTTGACAATGATGTTGTCATTCCCCTGGGTCTGGACCTCGGCCTCCGACACACCGAGACCATTGACACGGCGTTCCATGATGTTGACGGCCGTGTCCATGTTGGCCTTGTTGATCGCGGATTCCTGACCGCGCTCCGGTACCGCCCGCAACGTGATGCTCGTACCGCCGGCCAGGTCGATGCCCAGACGCGGAGCGGTGTTGCCGGTGACGAACATGCCTCCGGTGAGCGCCACGATGGCGAACAGGATGAGGGCCAGCGAGCGCCCCGGCTTGCTCTGGGCGCTCGCACTGCGTCCCTTTTTGGATACAGCCACCTTTTAGCTACTCCCTCTCGGGCCGTCCCGCGCCGGGTGAGCTCGGCGACGGCCATCACATGGTGTCGGAATCCCGCGCGAAGTGAACGCATCCCAGGGCGCGCGCAGGTCGTGCCGCGCGCCCTGGGTGGTGACTACTTCGCCTCGGAGTCGCCGTCGGTCTTCTTCGGCTCGTCCTCCGCCTTCGCCTCGGCCGCGTCGGCCGGCTCCTCGGCCGCGTCCTTCTTGCCGAGGTCGATGGGCTTGTCGTCGGAGGCGCCGTCGGTGTCGGCGGACTCGTCGGTACCGGTGAGGGAGGAGGCGTCGTCGGGGACGAGGTCGGCGTCGGACTTCAGGTCGTGCTCGACGCCGTGGACGATGCGGTTGTACTCGTCGTCGCTCAGGACGGTCGCGATCGCGTTCTTGGCGAACAGCAGCTCAACGCCCGGGCCCGCGTCGAGGAGGACCGTGTCGTCGTTGACCTCCTTGACCGTGGCGTACATGCCCCCGATGGTGCGGACACCACTACCGGGCTGCATCTGGTCGCGCATGTCCGCGGCCTGCTGCTGCTTCTTCTTGGCCGACCGGGTCATCAGGAACATGGCCCCGATGAGCACGATGAACGGGAGGAGGGTCACGAGACTCACGGGTCGGAACTTCCTTCACACGACCGCGCTGGGGAGCGGCCTGATTGGTTGGGGGTATGTGTACTGCCTACAAGGCAGCATCGGCGGAGTCTAGGCGAGTCCGCATGCAAGGAACAACGCTCAGCATGACACCTGGGTTCCTCCCCGGGCCAATACCCCAGCCGTCACGCCCCGAACAGGCCCTGTTGTCCGTTTCCCGCAGCTGACGAGCCGGGCGGGGTGAGGCCGAGGTGCGCCCAGGCGGCGGGGGTGGCGACACGGCCGCGCGGAGTCCGGGCGAGCAGGCCCTCGCGGACGAGGAACGGCTCGGCGACCTCCTCGACGGTCTCGCGCTCCTCCCCCACGGCGACCGCGAGCGTCGACAGGCCGACCGGACCGCCGCCGAAGAGCTTCAGCAGAGCCTCGAGGACCGCCCGGTCGAGCCGGTCGAGGCCGCGGGCGTCGACCTCGTAGACCGCCAGGGCCGCGGCGGCGATCTCGCGCGTGATGGTCCCGTCGGCCTTGACCTGCGCGTAGTCGCGGACGCGGCGCAGCAGGCGGTTGGCGATGCGCGGGGTGCCCCGGGAGCGGCCGGCGATCTCGGCGGCCCCGTCGGTGTCGATCCGGACGTCGAGGAGGCTCGCCGAGCGGTGGACGACGCGCTCCAGCTCAGCGGGCCCGTAGAACTCCATGTGCGCGGTGAAGCCGAAGCGGTCGCGCAGCGGAGGCGGCAGCAGGCCCGCGCGTGTCGTGGCGCCCACGAGGGTGAACGGGGGCAGTTCGAGCGGGATGGCGGTGGCGCCGGGGCCCTTGCCGACGATCACGTCGACCCGGAAGTCCTCCATCGCCATGTAGAGCATCTCCTCGGCGGGCCTCGACATGCGGTGGATCTCGTCGAGGAAGAGCACCTCGCCCTCCTGGAGGGAGGACAGGATGGCCGCGAGGTCGCCGGCGTGCTGGATGGCGGGACCCGAGGTGATGCGGATGGGGGCGCCCATCTCGGCCGCGATGATCATGGACAGGGTGGTCTTGCCCAGTCCGGGAGCGCCGGACAGCAGCACGTGGTCGGCGGTGGCGCCGCGCGCCCGGGCGGCGCGCAGCACGAGGTCGAGCTGTTCGCGGACCTTCTCCTGGCCGATGAACTCATCCAGGTCCTTGGGGCGCAGGGCGGCCTCGACGGCCTGGTCCTCACCGTCGGCGGCGGAACCCACCAGCCGGTCCGCCCCGGGGCCGACGCGCTCCTCGGCGGCGGGCGTGTCGGTCGTGTCGTCCCAGTTCACTCACGTACTCCTGGCTCAGCGGGCTCGGTTCAGGGTCTGCAGGGCCGCCTTGAGCAACCGGCCCACCTGGGGCGTGCCCCCGGCGGCCTCGGCCTGGGGTGCCACGGCGGTCACCGCCTCGTCGGCCTCGCGGGTGGCGTATCCGAGGCCGATCAGTGCCGCGTGCAGCTGGTCGCGCCAGCCCTGGGTGACCGGCGCGCCGACCACGGGTGCGCCGACAGGCTCGCCGAGCCGGTCCTTGAGCTCCAGCAGAAGCTTCTGGGCACCCTTCTTGCCGATGCCCGGGACGGCGGTGAGGGCCTTCTCGTCTCCGGTGGCGACGGCCCGGCGCAGGGCGTCGGGCGTGTGCACGGCCAGCATTGCCTGGGCGAGCCGCGGTCCCACCCCGCTGGCGGTCTGCAGCAGCTCGAAGACCTGGCGCTCGTCGTCGTCCGCGAAGCCGTACAGGGTCAGCGAGTCCTCCCGCACGACGAGGGAGGTGGCGAGCCTGGCCGGCCGGCCGAGGCGGAGCGTGGACAGCGTGTTCGGGGTGCACTGCACGGCCATGCCGACACCGCCGACCTCGACCACCGCGGCGTCGGGGGCGAGGGCTGCGACCGTGCCGCTGACGAAGGCGATCATGCCGTACGGCCTTTCGTTGTCGAGGGTTGTCCGGCCGCGTGCGCGGCGACGGCCTGCTGAAGCCGGTTCTGGGCGGGGGCTCGCCAGATGTGGCAGATGGCCAGGGCGAGAGCGTCGGCGGCGTCGGCCGGCTTGGGGGGCGCGGCGAGCCGCAGCAGCCGGGTGACCATGGCGCCGACCTGCGCCTTGTCGGCGCGGCCGCTGCCGGTGACGGCGGCCTTGACCTCGCTGGGGGTGTGCAGGGCGACCGGGATGCCGCGGCGGGCCGCGCAGAGCATCGCCACGGCGCTGGCCTGGGCAGTGCCCATCACCGTGCGCACGTTGTGCTGGCTGAACACGCGTTCCACCGCCACGTATTCGGGGCGGTGCTCGTCCAGCCACCGCTCTATCCCCTGCTCGACGGCGACCAGACGGTGGCTCAGGTCGGCGTCCGCGGGGGTGCGGACGACGCCGACGCCGAGCATGGTCAGCGGCCGGCCCGCGACTCCCTCGACGACACCGACGCCGCAGCGGGTGAGGCCGGGGTCGACTCCCAGTACGCGCACGCGCGCCCCCTCCCCTCGTGACATGGTCGCGGTCCGTGGTGGTGATCTTTGCCTGACGCCAGGCTATCCGCTGCCACCGACAACGACGGCGGGCCGGCGGGAATGTCCCACCGGCCCGTACAAGCCCAGGCGATCCGCGGCGGCGGTTACGCCTCGACCTTCTCCATGATCTCGTCGCTGACGTCGAAGTTGGCGAAGACGTTCTGCACGTCGTCGCTGTCCTCGAGCGCGTCGATCAGCTTGAAGATCTTCTTGGCGCCCTCCTCGTCCAGCTCCACCTGCATGGTGGGGACGAAGTTGGCCTCGGCGGAGTCGTAGTCGATGCCGGCCTCCTGGAGGGCGGTGCGGACCGCCACCAGGTCGGTGGCCTCGCTGAGCACCTCGAAGGACTCGCCGAGGTCGTTGACCTCCTCGGCGCCCGCGTCCAGGACGGCCGTCAGGACGTCGTCCTCCGACAATTCGTCCTTGGGGACGATCACGACACCCTTGCGGTGGAAGAGGTACGACACCGAGCCCGGGTCGGCCATGGAGCCGCCGTTGCGGGTCATGGCGACGCGGACGTCCGAGGCGGCGCGGTTGCGGTTGTCGGTGAGGCACTCGATGAGCACCGCGACACCGTTCGGCCCGTAACCCTCGTACATGATCGTCTCGTAGTCGGCGCCGCCGGCCTCGAGACCACCGCCGCGCTTGATGGCCGAGTCGATGTTCTTGTTCGGCACCGACTGCTTCTTGGCCTTCTGCACGGCGTCGTAGAGCGTCGGGTTGCCGTCCAGGTCGACGCCGCCCGTGCGAGCCGCGACCTCGATGTTCTTGATCAGCTTCGCGAAGAGCTTGCCGCGCTTGGCATCGATGACGGCCTTCTTGTGCTTCGTCGTGGCCCATTTAGAGTGGCCGGACATCTGCCTGTCTCCTTCGCGTAACCCGTCTGCGTACGAACGCAGGAATCCTACAAGGACTCCGGTGTCCGGTTCGCGCGCACCATGTCGACGAACAGGGCGTGCACACGGTGGTCGCCGGTCAGCTCCGGGTGGAACGACGTGGCCAGCGCGTTGCCCTGGCGGACCGCGACGATGTGGCCCTCGTGCTCGGCGAGCACCTCGGCCCCGGCGCCGACGGACTCGACCCAGGGGGCGCGGATGAAGACGCCCTCCACAGGATCTCCCAGAACGCCCTTGACGTCGACGGCGGCCTCGAAGGACTCGTTCTGCCGTCCGAAGGCGTTGCGGCGCACGATCATGTCGATGCCGCCGATGGTCTCCTGGCCCGAACGCGGGTCGAGGATCTTGTCGGCGAGCATGATCATGCCGGCGCAGGTGCCGTAGACGGGCAGGCCGTCCCGCACGCGCGCGCGGAGGGGGTCCATCACTCCGAAGAGGACGGCCAGCTTGGAGATGGTGGTGGACTCGCCGCCGGGGAGGACGAGGCCGTCGACCTCGGCGAGCTCTTCGGGGCGCCGCACCGGCCTGGCCACGGCGTCCGCCGCGGCCAGGGCGATGAGGTGCTCCCGTACGTCGCCCTGGAGGGCCAGGACGCCTATGACGGGTGAGTCGGTCATGTACGTGGGGTTCTCTCTGCGTGCGGTCCCTTGGAGCCCGCTCACCAGCCGCGGTTGGCGTAGCGCTCGGCCTCGGAAAGGGTGTCGCAGTTGATGCCGACCATGGCCTCGCCGAGGTTGCGGGACGCCTCCGCGATGATCTTCGGGTCGTCGTAGAAGGTGGTGGCCTTCACGATGGCGGCGGCGCGCTTGGCCGGGTCGCCGGACTTGAAGATGCCGGAGCCGACGAAGACACCCTCGGCGCCCAGCTGGCGCATCAGAGCGGCGTCGGCGGGGGTGGCCACACCGCCGGCGGAGAACAGCACGACCGGGAGCTTGCCCAGCTCGGCGACCTCCTTGACCAGCTCGTACGGGGCGCGCAGCTCCTTGGCGGCGGCGTACAGCTCATGATTGTCGTAGCCGCGCAGACGGGCGATCTCGTTCTTGATCTGGCGCAGGTGGCGGACGGCCTCGACGACGTTGCCGGTGCCGGCCTCGCCCTTGGAGCGGATCATCGCGGCGCCCTCGGCGATCCGGCGCAGGGCCTCGCCGAGGTTGGTGGCGCCGCAGACGAAGGGGGTGGTGAAGGCCCACTTGTCGGAGTGGTTGACCTCGTCGGCCGGGGTGAGGACCTCGGACTCGTCGATGTAGTCGACGCCGAGCGACTGAAGGACCTGGGCCTCGACGAAGTGGCCGATGCGGGACTTGGCCATGACCGGGATGGAGACGGCGTCGATGATGCCCTCGATCATGTCCGGGTCGGACATGCGGGCCACGCCGCCGTCCTTGCGGATGTCGGCGGGGACACGCTCCAGGGCCATGACCGCGACGGCGCCCGCGTCCTCGGCGATCTTCGCCTGCTCCGGCGTGACGACGTCCATGATCACGCCGCCCTTGAGCTGCTCGGCCATGCCGCGCTTCACACGGGCGGTACCGGTCTCGGGGGTCTGGGCGGAGTCGGAAATCGTGGTGGACACGGGTGACCTCACTTGGTGAGAAGAGGGTGTGGTGCGCCCCCGAGGAAACGGGATTGGACCAGTCCACGGCAAGGGCCAATGGGAACCCGGTGGATCCTTTTCGCCCGGCACCGTCCGAAAGGGCGCCACTGGTTCCGGTCAGGCGGTCCGCTCCGCCAGGGCCGTCGGCGGCTCGTCGTCCATCTCGAAGGCCATCGGGAACGGGGCGTGTCCGGCCAGCCGGAACCACCGCACCTTGCGGTGTTCGCGCAGCCGGCGGGCGGCTCCCACGGCGTCGTTGTGGAAGCGGCGGGCCATCGGCACCCTGCGCACGGCCTCGGTCAGTTCGTGCGCCGCCTCCTCTCCCCCGGGCGCCTCGCGCACCGCCTCGACCTGCTGGGCCTCGGCGAACACGGCCCGCAGAGCCTGGCTCAACTCGCTCTCCGCGACCTCCCGTTGCTCCTCCTCGGCCTGCCGCGCGGCGTGCGCGGACTCGTACAGCACGATGGAGGCGGCCGGGTCAAGCACGCCGGAGGTGGCCAGTTCCTGCGCCACCGAGGCCCGCCGCAGCAACTGCGCGTCCAGCGCGGCCCGCGCGGCGTCGATACGGGCGTGCAGCCGGTCCAGCCGCCCGGCCGTCCAGCTCAGATACAGCCCGACGGCCACGAGCGCGACGACAATCCAGATGAGCGTTACGGTCACGGGCGGCAAGGCTACCGGGACGCCCCGCCCCGTTGGCCGGGGCCTTGCGTCCCGGACGAGTCGCCGCGGTCAGTCGCGGGCCAGGCCCAGGCGGGCCCGCAGCCCCGTGGCGCGTTCGTCGGCGGCCACGGCCGCGGCGCCGGCGGTGACCGTCTCGTAGACGGAGAGGATGTCGGCGCCGACGGTCGACCAGTCGAAGCGGCGCACATGGGTGCTGCCGCGTTCGCGCAGTTCGGCTCGGCGGGACGGGTCGGCCAGCAGGCGCAGGGCGGCTTCGGCGAGGGCGTCGGCGTCCTCGTTGGCGAAGAGTTCACCGGCCTTGCCCTGGTCCAGGACCTGGGCGAAGGCGTCCAGGTCCGAGGCGAGGACCGGGGCTCCGGCCGACATGGCCTCGACCAGGATGATGCCGAAGCTCTCCCCGCCGGTGTTCGGGGCCACGTACAGGTCGACGCTGCGCAGGAGACGCGCCTTGTCCTCGTCGCTGATCATGCCGAGGAACTCCACGCGCGAGCGCAGTTCCCTCGGCAGGTCCTCCACGGCCTGTTCCTCGTCCCCGCGGCCCGCGACCAGCAGACGGGCCCCCGGGCGGGCGGCGAGGATCCCGGGCAGCGCCCTCATCAGCACGGGCAGGCCCTTGCGGGGCTCGTCGATGCGGCCGATGAAGCCGATCGTGTCCCCCTGCCACTCGGGCTTGGGCTCGGCCTGGGCGAAGAAGTCGACGTCGACGCCGTTGGGGATCACCACCGCGTCGCCGCCGAGGTGCTCGACGAGGGTGCGGCGGGCGTACTCGCTCACCGCGATCCGCGCGCTGATCTTCTCCAGGGCCGCCTGGAGGATGGCGTACGCGGCGATCATCGCCCGCGACCGGGGATTGGAGGTGTGGAACGTGGCGACGATCGGGCCCTGGGCCGCCCAGCAGGTCAGCAGGCCCAGCGACGGCGAGGTCGGCTCGTGGATGTGGATCACGTCGAACCGGCCCTCGTGCAGCCAGCGCCGCACCCGGGCCGCCGACAGGAAGCCGAAGTTGAGCCGGGCCACCGAGCCGTTGTAGGGCACCGGGACCGCCCGGCCGGCCGAGACGACGTAGGGCGGCAGCGGGGTGTCGTCGTCCGCGGGGGCGAGGACGGACACCTGGTGGCCGAGGCCGATGAAGTACTCCGCCAGGTCCCGGATGTGGAACTGCACACCACCGGGCACGTCCCACGAGTAGGGGCAGACGATGCCGATCCTCACGCCGTCGCCTTCCCGGGATGCGCGGGATCCCGTCCGGGATCCAGGTCCTCGAGCCACAAGCGCTGAAGCATGTGCCAGTCCTCCGGATGCTCGGCGATCCCCGTGGCGAAGGCGTCGGCCAGCGCCTGTGTCATGACAGACGTCCTCTCGGCCCGCGTACCTGTCCCGGGGACGTCGACCGGAGGATGCACACGGCCCCGCATGACGGGCGAGTCGTCGTACCAGAGGGTGACGGGCAGCAGCAGGGCTCCCGTCTGCTGGGCGAGGAGGGCGGGACCGGCGGGCATCCGGGCCGTCTCGCCGAAGAACGTCACCTCCACCCCGGAGGCGGACAGGTCGCGGTCGGCGACCAGGCAGACCAGGCCGCCGTCGCGCAGCCGCCGGGCCAGCGTGCCGAACGCGGAGCCGCCGCTGTGCGGCAGGACCTCCATGCCGAGGCCCTCGCGGTAGGCGACGAACCGGTCGTAGAGCGTCTCCGGCTTCAGTCGCTCGGCGACCGTCGTGAACGGCGTCTTCAGCTCGGTGGTGACCCAGGCGCCGGCCAGGTCCCAGTTGGCCAGGTGGGGCAGGGCGAGGACGACGCCCTTGCCGGCCGCCAGGCCGTCGGTCAGGTGGTGCAGGTCCTTGGGGTCGAAGCCCGCCCTGATCCGCTCGGCGCTCCAGGCCGGCAGCCGGAAGGACTCCATCCAGTAGCGCAGGTACGAGCGCATCCCCGCGCGCGACAGTTCGGCGAGGCGCTCGGGGGTCGCGTCGGGCACCACGCGCGCGTAGTTGCCCTCCAGCCGCCGCACACCCTTGCCCCGCTGGCGCCAGGCCAGGTCGGCGACCGTGCGGCCGAGCCGTGCGGCGACCGGTTCGGGGAGCTTCTTGACGGTGCCCCAGCCCAGGCCGTACAGCCCGTCGGTGAGCCGCTCCTGGACGGTCATTTCGCCGCCTCGCTCCCCTGCTCCCGCCGGGCCGCCGCGGCCTCCGCCTCGGCGGACTCCCGGCGCACCGTGACGACCCGCTGGATCAGCGTGACCAGGCTGCCCGCGGCGACGATCCACAGGGCGATCGGCAGCAGGTACTGGATGCCCGGCACCCCGAACTTGTGCAGGCCCGCGAACCCGGCCGCGACCAGCGAGATCACCAGCCGCTCGGCACGCTCGACCAGCCCGTTGACGGCGACCGGCAGGCCGATCGACTCGCCGCGGGCCTTGGTGTACGACACCACCTGACCGCTGGCCAGGCAGAAGATCGACACCGCGCACAGCACGTTGTCGTTGCCATGACCCGCGTACCACAGGGCGAAACCGCCGAAGATCGCGCCGTCGGCGACCCGGTCGAGGGTGGAGTCCAGGAAAGCGCCCCAGCGGCTGGAGCGGCCGAGCTGGCGGGCCATGTTGCCGTCGACGAGGTCGGAGAACACGAACAGCGTGATCACGACCGTGCCCCAGAAGAACTCGCCCCGCGGATAGAAGACCAGCGCACCCGCGACCACTCCGGCGGTCCCGATGAGCGTGACCGTGTCCGGGCTCACGCCCCGGCGGATGAGAAACGCGGCGAACGGTGTGAGGACACGCGTGAAGAATGCACGCGCGTACTTGTTCAGCATGGCCTTCCCGAGGGTCGGTGTCGCCGGGCGGCCCCTGCTGGCCACCGGCTGGCCCATCGTAGCCACGCACGCGCGTGCGCGGCGGCCGGGCGCCCGACCTCCGCGGGCAGCGGCGGCCGGCCGTGCGCAAGCGCTGGTGGACGGCGGGATCGGGTCCTTCGTATGGACGCAGCGTGACGGGAGTGGAAAGCTCGAAGGACCGCGGGCGTCGCAGGAGCCGCCAGTGCACGCGGTGCCGCGTGTCCGCGCCCACAGTGACCTCACCCTCAACGGGAGGCAGGATCATGGGCGACAAGACGCAGACCCACCCCGGAGCCGCCGGCAGGGCAAGGGCGGCCGACCATCCCGCATCCGTACGCAATGTGGTGCTGGTCGGCCACTCCGGATCGGGCAAGACGACCCTGGTGGAGG
The DNA here is from genome assembly GCF_044754605.1 of Streptomyces sp. NPDC093064. NCBI lineage: Bacteria > Bacillati > Actinomycetota > Actinomycetes > Kitasatosporales > Streptomycetaceae > Streptomyces > Streptomyces sp. NPDC093064. Next base: position 275,946 of record NZ_JBIVPK010000004.1, on the reverse strand, counting down.
CTCTCGCGCTGACCGCGGGAGCGGTGAACCGCGCCGGCCGCGTGGAGGACGGCGGCAGCATCTCGGACTACGACGAGATCGAGCACCGGCAGCAGCGCTCGGTGCAGCTCTCCCTGGTGCCCGTCGAATGGGACGGCATCAAGATCAACGTACTGGACACCCCCGGCTACGCCGACTTCGTCGGGGAGCTCAGGGCCGGTCTGCGCGCCGCGGACGCGGCCCTGTTCGTCGTCTCGGCCTCCGACGGCGTGGACGGCTCGACCCGCATGGTCTGGGAGGAGTGCGCGGCCGTCGGCATGCCCCGCGCCATCGTGATCACGCATCTGGAGGCCGCCCGCGCGGACTTCGAGGAGATGACGCGGGTGTGCGCGGAGGCGTTCGGCGGGGACGACCCCGACGCCGTCCTGCCGCTCTACCTGCCGCTGCGCGGCCCGCAGGGACCCGACGGGCACGCGCCCGCGACCGGTCTGGTCGGACTGCTGACACAGAAGCTGTTCGACTACTCCTCCGGCGAGCGCAAGGAGTCCGAACCGGGCGAGGACCAACTGCCGCAGCTGGAGGAGGCCCGCAACCGGCTGATCGAGGGCATCATCGCCGAGAGCGAGGACGAGACCCTCATGGACCGCTACCTCGGCGGTGAACAGGTCGACGTCAAGACACTCATCGAGGACCTGGAACGGGCCGTCGCCCGCGGGGCGTTCTTCCCCGTCCTGGCCGCCGCGCCCGCCGCCGAGGGTGCCAAGCAGGGCATCGGCACCGTGGAGCTCCTTGAGCTGATCACCCGCGGCTTCCCCACCCCGCTGGAGCACGAGGCACCCGCGGTCACCACCATCGACGGCGGCCCCCGCGAACTGCGGCCGTGCGACCCGGACGGGCCGCTGGTCGCCGAGGTCGTCAAGACCTCCTCCGACCCGTACGTCGGCCGCGTCTCCCTGGTCCGCGTCTTCTCCGGCACCCTGCGCCCCGACGAGACCGTGCACGTCTCCGGACACGGCCTGGCCGACCGCGGACACGAGGACCACGACGTCGACGAGCGGGTCGGCGCGCTGTCCACGCCCTTCGGCAAGCAGCAGCGCCCGGTGACGCACGTCATCGCCGGCGACCTCGCGTGCGTGGCGAAGCTGGGCCGCGCCGAGACCGGCGACACGCTCTCCGCCAAGGACGACCCGCTGCTGATGGAGCCGTGGCAGATGCCCGACCCGCTGCTGCCGCTCGCCATCCAGGCCCACAGCAAACCCGACGAGGACAAGCTCTCCCAGGGCCTGGCCCGACTGGTCGCGGAGGACCCGACGATGCGCCTGGAGCAGAACCAGGACACCCACCAGGTGGTGCTGTGGTGCCTGGGCGAGGCCCACGCCGACGTCGCCCTGGAGCGGCTGCGCAGCCGCTACGGCGTCCAGGTCGACGTCGTACCGCACCGGGTCTCGCTGCGCGAGACGTTCGCGGACCGGTCCGCGGGACGCGGACGGCACGTCAAGCAGTCCGGCGGCCACGGCCAGTACGCCATCTGCGAGATCGAGGTGGAGCCGCTGCCGGGCGGCTCGGGCATCGAGTTCGTGGACAAGGTCGTCGGCGGAGCCGTGCCTCGGCAGTTCATCCCCTCGGTGGAGAAGGGCGTACGGACCCAGGCCGCCAGGGGCGTCGCCGCCGGCCACCCGCTGATCGACGTACGGGTCACCCTGCTGGACGGCAAGGCCCACTCGGTGGACTCCTCCGACGCGGCCTTCCAGACCGCGGGCGCGCTCGCACTGCGGGAAGCCGCGGCCGACGCGCGGATCCACCTCCTGGAACCGGTGGCCGAGGTGACCGTGCTGGTCGGCGACGACTACGTGGGCCCCGTGATGAGCGACCTGTCCGGACGGCGCGGCCGGGTACTGGGCACCGAACAGGTGGGCAGCGGCCGCACCCTGATACGCGCCGAGGTGCCCGAGATCGAGATCGGCCGGTACGCGATCGACCTGCGCTCCCTGTCGCACGGCACGGCCCGCTTCGACCGCAGGTACGTACGGCACGAGCCGATGCCGCCCCAGGTGGCCGAACGGATACGCCAACAGGAGCGCGAAGCTTCATAGTCGGCGCGCCCGGCGCACAACCTGAGCGCTGGAACGCATCGTTGTACAGGTGGACGGCTCCGGCCGTCCGCCTGTCCGCGCGCTCGGCTGCCGATACCCTGATGACCTGATCAACAGGTGTGCGGGGCAGGGAAGTCGGGAAGGCCGCAGATGCAGGAGCGGCGGCAATGGGGGCGGAAGTGACGGACGGATTCGATTTCAGTCCCGGGGCTCAGGTGCCCCTGTCCGGCTCGGCGGGGCAGACGGCGGCGACCAACTCGCTCGCCGCGGCCGCCTACCGGGACGACGAAGTGACCAAGATCCTGGCCGCGGACAACGAATGGCACCAGTCCAAGGTCAGCCTGCCGCGCCCCTGGGCGAAGATCTTCCGCCCCAGGTTCGGCGAGGCCTTCTCCCGCGCGGTGATCGACCGCATGCTCGGCGCCGGGCGCAAACCGCTCATCCAGTCCTTCGGCCTCGAACCCCAGGTCGTCGTGGAGCACTGCCTGGCCGCCCACCGCATCCGCCGCGACCGCGACAACTGGCTGACGGCGGTGACCGTACTGTGCGGGGTGCTCTTTCTGCCCGGCCTCCTCGTGTGGCTGCTCGTGTTCACCCTGCGCGCCACCATCGGCAAACGTGAGGACAAACGGGCCGGCGCCCTCGCCAACACCCTGCTGGTGGCCATGGCCGCACTCGCCGTGCTCTTCCTGATCAAGATGCCCTTCACCGACTTCTGGGCGTGGTACGCACGCGCGGCGGTCGTCATGCCGGTGATCGGCTGGTTCTGGGCCAAGCAGATCTGCGAACGCTCGGCGCGCGAACTGCGGGAGCGCTGGGAAGGCCTCCTGACCGGCGGTGGCGTGGGCGCCAAGATCCCCGAAGCCGTACCGGGCAACCCCGGCGACGCGGCCGAACAAGTACGCAAGGAACTCGCCCGGCTCAGCGCCGAGCAGCGCTCCAACTCCGTCTTCTACGCCGGCCCCAAGGGCATACTCGGCATGGGCACGCGCTGGGGCAGCTGGCAGCTGGCCGAGGAACTGGTCTCCGCCGAACCGGGCAAGGAGTTCCACCCCTTCCGCAGCTGGGACGTCATCACCGCGATCCAGGGCGGCCTGGCCATGCTCGAACGCACCTCCATCAACACCGGCGGCTTCCCCAAGCCGACCGTCACCCACTGGGTCGTCACACCGATCGGGGAGAACGCCAAGGAGGTCTCCCGGCCGAGCGGCGCCGACGTCGAGACGTACACGGTCAGGACGCACGCCATGCAGGACATCTGCAACAAGCAGCAGTTCGGCAGCGGCGACCGCCACTACCTCGGCGTGCAGTGGACCCTCTGGGACGGCCATCTGGTGATCACCATGCTGGTCACCGTGACGGTGCTGCACGACACCCTGCGCATCGAGGTCACCGGCCACGCCCTGGGACCGGTCAACCCCTTGTTCAACGAGAAACCGGCGGCCAAGGAGAAGACGGTCCAGAAGGCGCTCCGCTTCTGGGAGACCCGCAAGGTGAAACTGCCCCTGATCGACGCCGACGAGGTGGTACGGCTCGCCGCCCGCGCCCCCCTGTCCTGGTACCCGCCCCTGCTGAACTGGCTCGGCGGCAGCCTCACCCTGCCTGAGCCGTTCGGCCTGCGGCACGCCTGGGCCGACCAGCCCTGGCGCCACCGCTTCATGGCCGACGACGCGCTGCGCGCCGCCACCCCCGTGCTGCGGGTGGTGCACGCCGCGGCGCTCAAGGTCCTCAAGGAGAACGGCGTGAACGTCGAGAAGTTCGGCACCCGCTCCGCGGTCCTCAGCGGCGCCGTCCAGGACGTGTCACCGAGGAAGGCCGACTCCTACGACGCGTGAGGCGTACGCCCGCCGAGCGGGCTACGCCTGCCAGGCCTCCGCGAGCATCGTGCGGGTGTCGGCGAGGAGCTGCGGCAGGACCTTCGTGTGGCCGACCACCGGCATGAAGTTCGTGTCACCGCCCCAGCGGGGCACGATGTGCTGGTGCAGATGGGCGGCGATACCGGCGCCGGCGACCGTGCCCTGGTTCATGCCGATGTTGAAGCCATGGGCGCCGGAGGCGGCGCGCAGCGCGCGCATCGCCTGCTTGGTCAGCTCCGCCAGCTCCGCGGTCTCCGCCTCGGTCAGGTCCGTGTAGTCGGCGACGTGGCGGTAGGGCACGGTCATCAGGTGGCCGCCGTTGTAGGGGTACAGATTGAGCACCGCGTACACCAGCTCGCCGCGCCGGACGATCAGCCCGTCCTCGTCGGACTTGGCCGGGATCGAGCAGAAGGGGCAGCCGTCGTCGGCACCGGGGCCGCTCGGCTTGTTCTCGCCCTGGATGTAGGCCATCCGATGGGGCGTCCACAGGCGCTGGAACGCGTCCTGCGTCCCCACTCCGATCTGCTGTTCCGGCTCACTCGTCATGCGTGCAGCATATGGCGTGCGACCTGCGGACAGGCAAAGGCCCCCAGGGATACCCCGGGGGCCTGAAGGCCTATGTCGGTGGCCGCCGCATCACACCTGTACGCGGCGCTCCACCACGTCGAGGAGCTTCGCCAGCGCCTCGTCACGCGGAATGCCGTTCTCCTGTGAACCGTCGCGGTAGCGGAACGACACCGTGCCCGCGTTCATGTCGTCGTCGCCGACGATGATCATGAACGGCACCTTGAGCTTCTGATGCGTCCTGATCTTCTTCTGCATACGGTCCGAGGAGGAGTCCACCTCGACGCGCAGGCCCTTCTTCTTCGCGTCCGCGGCGAACTTCTGGAGGTACTCCACGTGGGCGTCGCCGACCGGGATGCCGACCGCCTGCACGGGCGCCAGCCATGCCGGGAACGCGCCCGCGTAGTGCTCGAGCAGCACCGCGAAGAACCGCTCGATGCTGCCGAACAGCGCGCGGTGGATCATGACCGGGCGCTGCTTGGAGCCGTCCGCGGCCGTGTACTCCAGGTCGAAGCGCTCGGGCAGGTTGAAGTCGAGCTGGACCGTCGACATCTGCCAGGTGCGGCCGATGGCGTCCTTGACCTGGACGGAGATCTTCGGGCCGTAGAAGGCCGCGCCGCCCGGGTCCGGGACCAGCTGCAGGCCCTGCTTCTCGCCGACCTGGCGCAGGGTCTCGGTGGCCTCTTCCCAGACCTCGTCGGAGCCGACGTACTTCTCCGGGTCCTTGGTGGACAGCTCCAGGTAGAAGTCGGTCAGGCCGTAGTCGCGCAGCAGGTTCAGCACGAAGGTGAGCGTCTTGTCGAGCTCGTCGGCCATCTGCTCGCGGGTGCAGTAGATGTGCGCGTCGTCCTGGGTGAAGCCGCGGGCACGGGTCAGGCCGTGTACGACGCCCGACTTCTCGTAGCGGTAGACCGTGCCGAACTCGAAGAGCCGCAGGGGCAGTTCCCGGTACGACCGCCCGCGCGCGTCGAAGATCAGGTTGTGCATCGGGCAGTTCATGGGCTTGAGGTAGTAGTCCACGCCCTCGTCGAGCTGCATGGGCGGGTACATGCCCTCGGCGTACCAGTCCAGATGGCCCGAGGTCTCGAAGAGCTTCCCCTTGGTCGCGTGCGGGGTGTAGACGAACTCGTAGCCCTCCTCCTCGTGGCGGCGGCGCGAGTAGTCCTCCATCACGCGGCGGATGATGCCGCCCTTGGGGTGGAAGACCGCCAGACCGGAGCCGATCTGCTCGGGGATGGAGAACAGGTCCAGCTCGTTGCCCAGCTTGCGGTGGTCGCGCTTCTCGGCCTCGGCGAGGAAGTCGAGGTACGCCTTCAGCTCGTCCTTGGACGGCCAGGCGGTGCCGTAGATGCGCTGGAGCTGCTTGTTCTTCTCGTTGCCGCGCCAGTAGGCCGAGGCGTTGCGCATCAGCTTGAACGCCGGGATCAGCCGGGTGGAGGGCAGGTGGGGACCGCGGCAGAGGTCCTTCCAGCACAGCTCGCCGGTCTTGGCGTCCAGGTTGTCGTAGATCGTCAGCTCGCCGGCGCCGACCTCGACGTCCGCTCCGTCGTCGTGCGACGCGGAACCCTTGAGACCGATCAGCTCCAGCTTGTACGGCTCGTCGGCCAGCTCCTCGCGGGCGGCCTCGTCGCTGACGGCGCGGCGGGAGAAGCGCTGGCCCCGCTTCTGGATCTCCTGCATCTTCTTCTCGATGGCCTTGAGATCCTCGGGCGTGAACGGCTTCTCGACGTCGAAGTCGTAGTAGAAGCCGTCCCTGACCGGCGGGCCGATGCCCAGCTTGGCCTCGGGGAAGATCTCCTGCACGGCCTGCGCCATGACGTGCGCGGTGGAGTGGCGCAGGATGTTGAGGCCGTCCTCGGAGGAGATCTCGACGCCCTCGACGGTCTCGCCGTCCTCGACCTCGTAGGCGAGGTCCTTGAGTTCGCCGCCGACACGCGCGGCGACGATCGAGCGCTCGCCGGCGAAGAGGTCGGCGGCCGTGGTGCCCGTCGTCACCGTGCGCTCTTCCCGCTCGGAATCGCGTTGGATGATCACACGGACGTCTGACACCGGTCTCTCCTGACTGCAGGTGGGGTGCGGCGCCATACCTGGAGCGCGCGCATGACTGGGATCGTACCGACCCCGGGCCCGTGACCGCGAAACGATTACGCACGGTCCACGGTCGGTCGCAGTCGTTCGCGTCAGTCGTGGTCGTCCCCGCCGCACGCCTCCTCGAAGTAGTCCGTGTCCTTGGCGTTCTCCTGCAACGACTTCATCAGCCGGTCCCGCTCCTCGTCGTCCACCTCAACGGGTACGACGCCGGAGGCGCCCGTGAGCCGGCGGAAGCCACCGCGGCTCTCCAGCCGTCCGAGCACGCGTACGGGCAGTCCGACGAGGTGGGCGTGCCCGGCGATGCGGTAGTCCTCCTCGTCCAGGGTCGCGCGCACGTACGGCACTTCGGCGCCCGCGAGCACCCGCAGCCGTACGGTGCCCTCGCCGCGCGGCTGCGCTCTGCGCATCCGCACCACGGTGCCGGTGATCCGCGCGGGCACCGACGGTTCGGCGCGCAGATAGCGGGCGCCGGCCTCGCGCAGCACGGGCAGGTCGCCCGGCGAGAACTCGACGGCCTCGGCGGCGGCCGCGCAGGCCTCGGGGACGCCTGCGGCGGGCGCCCACTCGACGGCGACGCGCGCGCCCTCGGTGCCGCGGACGAGGGCGACGACGGCCTCGGTGAGTTCACGGCTGGCGCCCGCGCGGACGGCACCGTCGAAGGCTTCCATGGCGCCGGTGGCCCGGCGGTAGTCGACGGCCTCGCGGACGGCGTACAGGGCCTGGTGGAGGCATACGGCGAGGGGGCGTCCGGGGTCGACGGGGACGAAGGCGGTCAAGCCGCGGCCGTCGGCGGCGGAGCCGACGAGGACCTGGTCCAGGCACGCGGCGGCCGAGCGCCGGTGGCGGGCGCCGTGGTAGCCGGCACGCGCGCGTGTGGCGAGCGCGGCGGCGAGCAGCATCTGCCGGGCGGCGCCGCGCAGCCGTTCCTCGACGGTCCAGCCGGCGGCGTCGGCCGGTCCTTCCGGCACATCCCGCCACCAGCGGATCTCGTCGCTGGGCCGGGTGAGCGCGACCAGTACCTCACGCGCGGAGGGCGTGCCGCTGCGGGCGAGGGCATCCAGTGCCTCGCCGAGCAGGTCGTCGCTGTCGGGGAAGGCGCGGCTCTCTGGCACCAGCAGGCTGGTGCCGGCACCGCCGGGGCCGGACGGGGTCCAGCGGCCGTAGCGGCCGGCGGCGCCGCCGCGCCGCTGCCAGCCGTGCCGGCGCAGCAGGGCCCCGAGGACGGCGGGGTCGACGTCGGAGGGCGCGGGGAGGCGCTTGCGGTGGGCGTCGACGGGGTGCGGCCGCACCGCTCGCAGCGGCTCGTCGAGGGGGCGGTGTGTCATGGTCTGCCTCCCGTCCCGACCCGCGTCATGATCTCGCACAGGGCCCGGTCGTCGAAGATGCGCGAGGTCGGGATCCGCACGGTGGTGCGGTGCCGTCCGGTGAGGGGGTGGCCGGCGAGGTTGACCCAGTAGCAGCAGTGCCTGAGGTCGAGCCGGTCGTGGCCGGCGCGCAGCCACTGGTCCTGCGACCGGGGCACGATCATCACGACGAGGATCTTGTGCACCGAGACCGGGGTGCGGGCGAGTTTCGCCAGGTGGGCGTTGTCCAGCGTGAAGGAGAAGAACCGGCCCGGGGGGTTGGGCGGTACCTGGTAGGTGCACTTCAGCTGCACCTTGATGGTCACCTCGTCGTCGACGGTGTGTCCGGGGGCGCTGTGGCTGACGTGCCAGTCGATGCCGTTGTCGGGGAAGGGCTGCGACAGCGAGCAGCCGGCCGCCGCGGCGACCGCGTGCAGATAGCCCACCTGAAGTGTCTCCATGCAGGCGGTGGTGGCGAGTGAGCCCCGTGGGGCGCTCGCGCGCTCGGGCAGCAGCCCGCCCCGCTCGGGCTGCGCGATCACCATGACCAACAGCCTTCCATGATTGGTGAATCCCCGCTGCGGGCGCGTGAACTGCAAAGACCCGCACTCCTGTTGTGTCCTTCCGGCGTACGGCGCAAACAGCCCGGGTATCACCAAACGGGCAGAAGGCGAACGCAGGAGACGTCGCGTCAGCTGTCCAGATGGACGGAGGAGTTGTGGGCGTATGACGTGCTGGTACGAGGGGCCTCTGGCCGCGTTCGACACGGAGACGACGGGCGTCGACGTCGAGACCGACCGCATCGTGTCGGCCGCCGTCGTCGTCCAGGACGCCCCGGGCTTCCGGCCACGGGTTCACCGCTGGCTGGTGAATCCCGGCGTGCCGGTTCCGGAGGCGGCGACGGCGGTGCACGGGCTGACCGATGAGCATCTCCAGCGCAACGGGCGCTGGCCGGCGCCGGTGATGCACGAGCTGGCCGAGGAGCTGGCGGAGCAGGCCGCTCTGGGGCGGCCGCTGGTGGTGATGAACGCGCCGTTCGATCTGACGCTGCTGGACCGGGAGTTGCGTCGCCATCGGGCCTCGTCGCTGGACGGCTGGTTCGAGGCGTCGCCGCTGCGGGTGCTGGATCCGCGGGTGCTGGACAAGCATCTCGACCGCTACCGCAAGGGCAGGCGCACCCTCACCGATCTGTGCGCGCACTACGGCGTGGCCCTGCAGGACGCGCACGACGCGGGGGCGGACGCCCTGGCCGCGCTGGAAGTGGTCCGCGCGCTCGGCCGCCGCTTCGCGGCCCGACTGGAGCGGCTGACCCCGGCGGAACTGCACACGCTGCAGACGGGATGGCACGCGGCGCAGGCCCGCGGTCTTCAGGCGTGGTTCGCGCGCAGCGGGACCGAGGAGACGGTGGACCCGTCGTGGCCGCTGCGTCCGGACCTGCCGGCGGCGGCCGCGTAGGCATGAGAAAAGACCGGTCCGCCTGTGCGGACCGGCCTTACCCGGTGGGCGATACTGGGTTCGAACCAGTGACCTCTTCGGTGTGAACGAAGCGCTCTCCCACTGAGCTAATCGCCCGGGAACGCACTGAACCATACAGGTCTGCGGGGCGTTCGTTCAAACCGCTTCCAGGTGTGCGGCCAGTCCGCGTCGTCCGGCTCGCATCATCAGCCGGTGGTTCGCGCGAAAGAGGGGCCGGCCGGGCACGGCGAACCGCCTGAGCAGCGGTTTGTTCACGTCGACGACCTGGTCGTAGCGGGCGAGGGTGCCGGTGCCGTGCGCGGTGAGCGTCCAGCGCGCCCAGCCGTCGACGTCCCCGGTGAGCTCGGCCTCCAGGACTCCGGCGGCCGGGTCGCGGCGTACCTCGCGCGCGGTGAAGGTCAGGTCGTAGGGCAGGAGGGAGCGGATCCGGATGACGCCGGTCGCCGCGTCGGTCCGGGTCACCTCGCGCACCTGCCGCCACCAGCGGGGGTAGTCCTCGACCCGTTCCAGTGCCCGGTAGACCGCGTCGGGCGGTGCGGGCAGCGTCCACCGCGTGCGGAAGCGGTAGTGGGTCCAGTCCATGGGACGAGTCTGGACCGGGCGCAGGCCGGTTCGGGATCTCTCCTTCCGTACCCGCGAAGAAAGGTGACGGAGTTTTGGAAAAGGTCCGGCCATTTCCTCCGGCGGCAACGTCCGGAACTTCTCCCGGAATAGGACATAGTCCCGGAAGTCGGCCTTCTCCTTGATCCTCAAATACTTCTTCGGGAAGAACGGGACGGGTGGTCGACTTCTCGGCGCGTTCGCCGGCGCCGCACTCAGAAGTAACGGATCGTCACCGCGCTCTCTGGCACCCCGCACATACGCCGGCGGCCCGTCCGCGTGATCGCAGACGGGCCGCCGGTTCCGGGTGGGCGATACTGGGTTCGAACCAGTGACCTCTTCGGTGTGAACGAAGCGCTCTCCCACTGAGCTAATCGCCCGGGCACAGAGAGAACATTACCGCATGTCAGCAGATGCCCGGGACCACAGCCCGGCGAGCGCCGGGCCGCCACCGGCCGCGCTCAGCGGCCGCCGGCGTCCCAGGGCGGCACCAGGCCGAACCTCCAGACGTACACCCCGGCCAGCGCTGCGACGATCACCAGGCCGGTCAGGGTAAGCGCGATGTTGCGGCGGCGCACCTCGGGATCGAGGGCCTGCTGGGCCGCCTCCGTGACCTTGCGCTTGGTCCAGCGCAGCACGAGCTGGGCCCAGACGAACTCGGTGGCCCAGATCGCCATGCCGCCGAAGATCACCACCCAGCCCGGTCCGGGCAGCGCGAGCATGACGACGCCGGCGATCACGACCAGGAGTCCGGCGAGGAAGATCCCCGCCTGCCAGCCCAGGTGCAGCACGCGGCGTGACCGGACGAACGCCGGAGCCCGCGACCCCAGCCCGCGCCGGTCCCGCGTCTCGCCCGCCTCCGCCTCGGCCTTCGCTCGTCCCGGCACCTCGGCCGACCCCTCCGGTTCGTCACTCACCGTATTCATACGGTTCAACCGTACCGGACGAGAATCCGGTCACCGGAATGGGCGTACCGTACGAACACACCCTCCGCCGGAAGAGTTACGTAAAGCCAAGCAAAACACTCAGAGGGGTTTACAACGGCACCGTAGGTGGCATGTCGATTTCGCCGACGTGCGAATCCCCGAGCGCACACTGAGCGAAAGGCCCTGGCGCTTATGAACACCACGGTCAGCTGCGAGCTGCACCTGCGCCTCGTTGTATCGAGCGAGTCCTCTCTGCCTGTCCCCGCAGGCCTGCGGTACGACACGGCCGATCCTTACGCCGTGCACGCCACCTTCCACACCGGAGCCGAGGAGACCGTCGAGTGGGTGTTCGCCCGCGACCTCCTCGCCGAGGGGCTTCACCGACCCACGGGTACCGGAGACGTCCGTGTCTGGCCCTCGCGTAGCCATGGCCAGGGCGTCGTGTGCATCGCCCTGAGCTCTCCGGAGGGCGAAGCCCTGCTGGAGGCCCCGGCGCGGGCCCTGGAGTCCTTCCTGAAGCGAACGGACGCGGCCGTGCCCCCCGGCACGGAACACCGGCACTTCGATCTGGATCAGGAGTTGTCGCACATCCTCGCGGAAAGTTAGGGGCAGACCCGTCGAAACCCTTCAAGCAGCCCGTTGCCGTCCACTCGGGGAGACGGCTCGGGCCAGGACAACCGCATACGCGAACACACCGGCACCGGTCTCCCGTGGGGGCTGGTGCCGGTGTGCTCGCGTGGCCGCGGCAGCGGCGCCGTGAGCTGCTCGGGGGCGCGTGGAGCCACTACCATCGGCCTGCATCGGCGGGCGTGTGCCCGATCCCCAGGCCAGGGAGCGAAACGTGCTGATCACCCACGACACCCGGTGCGCGCTGGACTCCGTGGTGGATCTGGTGAACACCGCACCGGAGGACGACGGGGCACCGGACGGGCTGGCGGACGTCGCGGCGCTCGCGGATTTCGTGGCGAACCACAAGATGAGCGATGTGGGTGTGCTGTCGGAGTTCGATCTCTCCGCGGTGCGCAGGATCCGCGGCCGGTTCGCGGGGATCTTCGCGGCCCCGGACTGCCGGACGGCCGCGGGCATGATCAACGAGCTGGTGGCCGCCGCGGGCACCACGCCCCGGCTGACGGACCACGACGGGTACGACTGGCATGTCCACTACTTCGCGCCCGGTGCCTCTGTGGCCGATCATCTGGCCGCCGACTGCGGGATGGCACTCGCGTTCTTCGTGGTGGCCGGGGAGCGGGAGCGGCTGCGGCGCTGCGAGGCTCCCGACTGCCGGCGTGCTTTCGTCGATCTGTCCCGCAACCGCTCGCGGCGGTACTGCGACAGCCGTACGTGCGGCAACCGTCTGCATGTGGCCGCCTACCGGGCGCGCCGCAAGGAGGCGGCCGGCTGAGCGGAGGGTCGGGTGACGGACCTGTCCGGGGCCGGCGTCCCGGCGCCGTGTCGATGGTTGTCGTGGTCCCCGGCGGGTGACGCCGAGGACCCACGGATACGGCTCACAGCAACAGCAGGTCGTGCAACGAAGCCATGAGCAGCAGACACCCGATCACCGCAAGGAAGATCATCAGCGGCGGCTGGGAAAGGGCGAAGAGACATCCGCGCGGCTCGTCCTGAGGCGGCGCGGACTCGCTCTGTGTCGTGTCCACCATCTCGGGGCGATGATGACGCAGCCACCGCGGCTGACGCGATCAACACACCAGGATTGTGCGGGAGTCAACAGGATTCCGTGATCTTCGGTCCGCTTCGGCGCGGACCGTGATCACTTACGGGCACACCCATGATCACCGTCAGATGCCGTGCTTCTTCAGGATCGCCTCGATGTCGCTGAAGTCGTCCTCGCTCCCGGACGCCGCCGGCTTCGCGGCGGGCCGGCCGGAGGTACGGGCGGCCGGTCCCAGGGACGGCGCCGACGCCGCCGGAGCCACCGCTCCCCGCTCCGCCGTCCGGGTCGTCTCCTTGCGCTCCTTGCGCGTGCCGCCGCGGCGGCGCTCCACCGCCCGGGTCGTCGCGAAGAGCAGCCAGGCTGCGCCGAGCAGGCCGAACCCCGCCCAGGCGGTCGGGCTGAAGGCGGTGTCGGCCAGCCAGCCGACGATCCCGGTCATCGCCAGGCCGACCGGGACCAGGGAGTAGGCGGCGATACGGGCCGCGGCGAGGAAGCGCCGCCGGTAGGCGGTGACGGCGGCGATGCCCAGGCCGGCCGCGGAAACGGCGGAACATACGGTCTCGGCGATCATCCGGTCCTCCAGGCAGGCTCACCGGTCGGGGTGGTTCGTCCCTTCCATCCTGCACCGCCGACCGCCGGGGAGGCCATGTTCCGGGCGGACTTCAGGGAGATCTCCGGGTCGTCTCCTCCGCAGGTCCCGGTGGGGCCTACGACGTGTGATCCCGGTTGGGGCACCCGCGGCGGGCCTGGGAGACTGTCCCCATGAGCGACTCCTCCCCCGCGCACGCCCCCGTCCCGGTCCTCGACGTCTGGTGCGAGCTCCAGTGCCCCGACTGCCGTACCGCGCTCGACGACCTGCGTGCCCTGCGCGCCCGGTACGGCGACCGGCTGGAGCTGCGGCTGCGGCACTTCCCGCTGGAGAAGCACCAGCACTCCTTCACCGCCGCGCAGGCCGCGGAGGAGGCCGCCGAGCAGGGGCAGGGGTGGCCGTACGTGGAGGCGGTGCTGGGCCGGGTCGAGCGGCTGGCCCGCGAGGGAGAGCCCGTCCTGATCGAGGTGGCCCGTGAACTGGGCCTGGACGCCGAGGAGTTCGACACCGCGCTGATCGACGGCCGGCACATCCTGATCGTCGACGCCGACCAGGCCGAGGGCAAGGCGATCGGCGTGACCGGCACGCCGACGTACGTGGTCGGGGGCGAGCGCCTGGACGGCGGCAAGAGCCAGGAGGGGCTGCGCGAGCGCATCGAGGAGATCGTGGACCGGCTGCTGGCCGAGGCCGGGCAGGGGAACTGACCGGCCCGGCCCGTCCGTCGCCGCTGTTCTCACGGAGCGCCGAAGCCGTTCCTCAGAGCAGTTCCTTGTAGACGGCGCGCAGCACGGGCCGGTAGCCGAGGGACTCGTACAGCCGCTCGGCCGGGGTGTTGCCCGCGAAGACGTTGAGGCCCAGGACGCGTCTGCCCGCGGCCAGCGCCTGGATCTCGGCCAGCAGCATCAGGGAGCGGCCGTGGCCCCGGCCGCGGAAGCGCTCGTCGGCCTCGACGTCGTAGACGAAGGCCCGTTCCTCGGTGACCGCCACCCACAGGGTGCCGACCGGGGTGCCCTCGTGCTCCAGCACGCTGAGCACCATGCCGGGGGTGTCGGGGCCCTGGGGCAGCAGCCGGGCGTGGTCGTCCTCCGACTTGGCCCGTGCCTCGTCGGCGGGCACGCCGCGGTCGATCCAGCTCTGCGCGTAGCCGAGCTTGCCGTGTTCGAGCCATGGTCCGTACTCGGCCGGGGTCATGGGCCTGCCCCGGCTACCGGCGGGCAGTTCGGGCGCGCCGGCGTCCAGCCGCTTCTCCATGGCGCGGTTGCGTTCGACGTAGCCGAGCGCCGTGACCAGCCGGACCGCGGCCTCGGCGTCGGCGGGTACGGCGGCTTCGATCCGCTTGCAGCCCCAGCCGCGCGCCACCTCCTCGGCGGCGAGCGCGGCCACCGTGCCGCGGCCCCGGCGGCGGTCCGGTTCGTCGATGTGCAGGTCGAGGACCCTGGCGACGGAGGGCCCGAAGACGGGGTGCGTGGCGAGGTGTATCCCGCCGACCGGGCGGCTGTTCACGCACACCTGGTAGCGGCGTGAACGGGTTCCGTCGGCGTTCTGCTGCAGCGGCTCGGTCGGCCGCAGGGTCGTGGTCATCAGGGATGTTCTACCCCTTGCGACAGGGTGCGGCAGCCGATTATGTCCCGCCTGAGCGGATCAGGACCGCCGGGTCTAGGGGTCCAGTCGGTGTGCCGAGCGTTCGTCGAAGATCCGCATGGCCTTGGCGCTCACCGGGCCCGGGGCGTCCGGCAGTTCGCGGTCGTCGACACGGTGCACGGCCTGGATGTCGCGCAGGGTGGAGGTGAGGAAGACCTCCTCGGCCCGGCTCAGGACGTCCTGCGGCAGGTCGGTCTCCCTCGCGCCCGTCCACTCGATCACGAGGGCGCGCGTGATCCCGGCGAGGCAGCCGGAGGCGAGCGGCGGGGTATGGAGTTGCCCGTCGAGGACGACGAAGACGTTGGAGCCGGTGCCCTCGCAGAGCCGTCCGACGGTGTTGCCGAACAGGGCCTCGGTGGCGCCGTGTTGATGGGCGCGGGCGAGCGCGACGACGTTCTCGGCGTACGAGGTGGTCTTCAGGCCGGTGAGCGCGCCGCGTTCGTTGCGGGTCCAGGGCACCGTGACGACGGCGGTGGAGTCGGGGCGGCGGGTGGTCTCGCCGAGGGCGACCAGCAGCGTCGGGCCCTGGTCCCCGCGGTCAGAGCCGAGGGGCCCGTGACCGCCGGTGTAGGTGATGCGCAGCCGGCCCAGCGGCATCGGGTTGGCCTCGAGCACGGCGACGCAGGCGCGGCGCACCTCGTCGTGGTCGGGGTCGGGCAGGCCCAGGCCGCGGGCGGACCGGGTGAGCCGGTCCAGGTGGCGGGTCAGCGCGAACGGCTTTCCGTCGAGCGCCTTCACCGTCTCGAAGATGCCGTCGCCCACGGTCAGCCCGTGGTCGAACGCGGAGACACGGGCGGACTCGATGTCCCGCAGCGCGCCGTCGAGCCAGATCTTCACCGTTGCAGTCCCTCTCCGCTTTCCTCGTACGTGCCCGACGCTACCGCGAGCAGCCGGGCCGCCTTCAGCTCGGTCTCCCGCCACTCGCCCTCGGGGTCCGAGTCCCAGGTGATCCCGGCGCCGGCGCCGAAACGCAGAACGGGTGTGTCGGCGGCGCGGTCGATCCAGAAGGTGCGTATGCCGACGGCCAGCTCGCCCGTCCCGCGGTCGGCGTCGACCCAGCCGATGCCGCCGCAGTAGGGGCCGCGGGGCGCGGTCTCCAGGGCGTCGATGATCCGCAGGGCGCTCGACTTGGGGGCTCCGGTGATCGAGCCGGCCGGGAAGGCGGCGTCGAGCAGCTCGGGCCAGCCGGCGCCCTCGCACAGCTCGCCGCGGACCGTGGAGACAAGGTGGACCAGTCCGGGGTGCTTCTCGACGACGCACAGGTCGGGGACCGTGACACTGCCGGTGGCGCACACGCGCCCGATGTCGTTGCGGACCAGGTCCACGATCATCACGTTCTCGGCGTAGTCCTTCGCCAGGAGCTCCGCCTCGGTGCGGGCGGTGCCCTTGATCGGGCCGGACTCGACGGTCCGGCCGTCGCGGCGCAGGAAGAGCTCGGGGGACGCGGTGGCGATCTCCACCCCGTGCCCGGGCAGGCGAATCGTTCCCGCATACGGCGCCGGGTTGCCGCGGGCCAGTACGGCGGTCAGGGCGTCCACGTCGGCGTCGGGAGCGACCGGCGCGCCGAGCACGCGGCAGAGGTTCACCTGGTAGACCTCGCCGGTCGCGATGTGCTCGCGGATGCGTCGTACGCCGGCGGTGTACGCGGCGTGGTCGAGGGAAGAGGTCCAGTCACCGGCCGCCGGGCCGCGCCACCGGCCCGGGACGGGAGCGGGGACGGGTTCCTCCCGCACGTCACGGAAGCGGGCGCAGGTCAGCCGGCCCTCGTAGTCCGCGGCGACGGCCCAGAAACCGCTGGAGTCCAGGGCTGCGGGATCGCTGGTGACATCGGTCAGGCCGGTGGCGACACGGTCGCCGAAACGGGCAAGAGGAGGCAGGTCGAGCACGCCGTCGAGTCTATGGCGGGCGCCGTCCCGGGCGGTCCGGGCGTGTCGTTCCGGGCCCCCGGCCGGGTCGCCGAGCGGACGCAGGGCAGCACGCTGCACAAACGCGTTTTTGTACTGGCCCGGGAATCCGCTAGAGTTCAACACGTCGCCGGGCCGCGCAAGCGGACCGAAACGACAGGCGGACGTAGCTCAGTTGGTAGAGCGCAACCTTGCCAAGGTTGAGGTCGCGAGTTCGAGCCTCGTCGTCCGCTCGTAGGAAGAGGGGATCTCCCGGGTCCCCTGTACTCCTGGTGGAGTGGCCGAGAGGCGAGGCAACGGCCTGCAAAGCCGTCTACACGGGTTCAAATCCCGTCTCCACCTCCAAGGACGATTAGCTCAGCGGGAGAGCGCTTCCCTGACACGGAAGAGGTCACTGGTTCAATCCCAGTATCGTCCACTGGATCTGCCGAAGATCCTTACCCGCGCGATTAGCTCAGCGGGAGAGCGCTTCCCTGACACGGAAGAGGTCACTGGTTCAATCCCAGTATCGCGCACAGGGATCGTGATCCTTACCCGTGATCATGATCTTGAGGACGATTAGCTCAGCGGGAGAGCGCTTCCCTGACACGGAAGAGGTCACTGGTTCAATCCCAGTATCGTCCACACAGCAGGAAGCCCCCGGCCGTCGCGTACGGCCGGGGGCTTCGTCGTTCCACGCGACGGCGGCCGGGCCGCCGGGGCACAGAACAATGCCGGCGCAGCTCCCCAGCTGCGCCGGCATTCTGCCGTCCGCCGCACCCCCGTCCCCACGGGGTTTCATGGGTGGATGTCCCCGCCCGGACCGCTCTTCCGGGCCTGGGGTCGCCGCTCAGCGCCCCAGCACCACACCCACGGACGACGCCTGTGTGGCCACTGTGTTCCAGCCGTCGAAGACGAGCAGGAGCAGGGCCGCCAGGGGAAGGGCCATCAGCGTCGCCACCAGGGGGTGGCGGCGGCCCGTTCGGCGGGAGCGCGCGAACCGCGCCTGGGTGCGGAGCAGCGTCCGCGGTGCCGTCAGGGCCATGGTCCCTCTCCTGACCGTCTCGGTTGTCGTTGGCAGCGGCGGGTGCCTGACCTCGGGGGACGAGTGCCGCACCCGCCGCTTGACCTCAAATCTAGGCGCGCGGCGTATCCAGGGCGTCATGCCCTCGTACCGATTGGAGGGCCTCCCGGAGGATGAGCCGTGAGCTGGGGACTACTCCCCTGGGTGGAGACATGGCTCCGGGCCTCGGGGTCTTCCCGGAGGGGACGCCCGCGGCGCCGCCGCCCTCACCGGCCCACCGGATGAGCCGCCCCCGCTGTGCGTGACTTCTCTCACCTAGGCCGCACCCCGGCACGGGCCCTGCTCCCCCCGGCGGCCGGGCCGGTCCGCCCCCTGCCCCCACAGCCGCCCGGCACTGGTCCAACCTCCTTCCCCCAGCGGGCGGTTGGGATCTTGAAACTCCCCAAGGCGGGCTCGCCCCAAGCACGTTGACCGCGTGTCAAATCCGCGGTCTCGCGCGGACAATCGATGGGGTCGAGAGGGCGCGGCCTCTGCGCGCAGGCGGTCCCGGATACGTAAGCTGTGGCTCGTCACAGGGACCGGGCAGCGGGGATGAACATGGCGATGATGCGCCTGAGGCGCGAGGACCCGCGCGTCGTCGGCTCGTTCAGGCTTCACCGACGGCTCGGCGCGGGCGGGATGGGCGTGGTCTACCTGGGCTCCGACCGCAAGGGCCAGCGCGTGGCGCTGAAGGTCATCCGGCCGGATCTGGCGGAGGACCAGGAGTTCCGCTCGCGGTTCGCGCGCGAGGTCTCGGCGGCGCGGCGGATCCGGGGCGGGTGCACGGCGCGGCTGGTGGCCGCGGACCTGGAGGCGGACCGGCCGTGGTTCGCCACGCAGTACGTGCCCGGGCCCTCCCTGCACGACAAGGTGGCCGAAGAGGGCGCCCTGTACGCGGCGGAGACGGCGGCGATCGGGGCCGCGCTGTCCGAGGGGCTGGTCGCGGTGCACGAGGCCGGGGTGGTGCACCGGGATCTCAAGCCCTCCAACATCCTGCTGTCCCCCAAGGGGCCGCGGATCATCGACTTCGGCATCGCGTGGGCGACCGGTGCCTCCACGCTCACGCACGTCGGCACGGCGGTCGGCTCTCCGGGCTTCCTCGCCCCGGAGCAGGTGCGCGGCGCCGCGGTCACTCCGGCCACCGACGTGTTCTCGCTGGGGGCGACCCTGGCCTACGCGTCGACGGGCGACTCGCCGTTCGGGCAAGGCAGTTCCGAGGTGATGCTGTACCGCGTGGTGCACGAGGAGCCGCAGCTGCACGGCGTGCCCGACGCACTCGCTCCGCTGGTCCGGGCGTGCCTGGCGAAGGACCCCGAGGAACGGCCCACCACGCTGCAGTTGTCGCTGCGGCTGAAGGAGATCGCCGCGCGCGAGGCGCAGGACCTGGGCGAGGCACAGGCGCCGGCGCCCCGTGCCGCGGAGGCGGACCGTTCGAGCGGTCCGCTGGTCGACAGTTACCCGGGACACCAGCGACCCGGTCAGACCGAGCAGCCGCGGGGCCGGCGGCGTCCGCCGGGCACCCCCGCCCCACAGGGCTCGGTCCCTCCGTCGCGGGGCGGCTCGTCGTCCCGGGGCGGTCCGTCCCGTACGGGCGGTTCGCGCCCGGCACCGGCGTCCCGGGGCGGTTCGCGCTCGGGCAGCGGCGGCCGTCCGGTGCGGCGCGACGGCGCCGGGCGGACGGGGCCGCGCGGCACGTCGAGCGGCCTGCGGCCCGCCAACCCGAGGCTGCTGCGACAGCGTTTGACCGTGTTCGTGGTGGTGACGCTGCTGGTCGCGCTCGGCATCGCGGCGGCACAGGGCTGCCAGGGGCCCGCGCGGGGGCTGGGCGACGACGGCCACGGCGTACGGGAGCAGCGGCACGCGCACGCGCAGGCGGTGGAAACACCGTCGCCACGGCGGACGTAGGGGCCGGCGGGAGCCGCCGGGGACGCTCTCGGGCTTCCGGTGTCGGGCGGAGCCCAGGACTGAGGGCGGCCCGTCGATACCGAGTAGAAGTCGACCCCAGCCGCGACGGACGTGAGGGCCGACGGGAGCCACGGGGGGACGAACTCGGGTGTCGGACGTCGGGCGGGTCCAACGCTTGTCGGGCCCGTCGGGCGGCGGGCTCTACTGCTCGTTGGGCGGGGCGCTGGCCCGTTGGGCGGGCCTGCGGCTGAGGCCAACCCGTCGCCACCGCGCAAAAGGCGACCGCAGCCGTGGCGGACGTAAAGGCCCGGCGGGAGCCGCCACGGACGATCCCGAGCGCCCAGTGGTCCCACGGCTCGTCGGGCGGACGCCGCCTCGTCGGGCAAGGCCTACGGCTGAAGGCGACCCCTCGCCGCATGAAGGGCGATCGCAACCGCAGCGGCCGTAGGGGTCGGCCGCAGCCGCCACGGACGATCTCGGGCACCCGGCGGTCCCATGGCTCGTTGGGCGGGGCCTACGACTGAGGGCGGCCCGTCGTGACCGCGTAGAAGGCGACCGCGGCTGCGGCGCCCACGTTGAGGGAGTCGACGCCGTGTGACATGGGAATACGGACCCACTCGTCGGCGGCCGCCAGGGCGCGGGTGGACAGGCCGGCGCCCTCGGCGCCGAGCATCAGCGCGACCCGGTCCATCCGGTGCGGGGCGGCCTCGTCCAGGGTTTTGGCCTTCTCGTCAGGGGTGAGGGCGAGCAGCGTGAAACCGGCCTCGCGGACCGCCTCCAGGTCCCCCGGCCAGATGTCGAGGCGGGCGTACGGCACGGAGAAGACCGCGCCCATGGAGACCTTCACGCTGCGGCGGTAGAGCGGGTCGGCGCAGTCCGGGGAGAGCAGGACCGCGTCCATGCCGAGCGCGGCGGCGGACCGGAAGATGGCGCCGATGTTGGTGTGGTCGTTGACGGACTCCATGACCGCGACCCGGCGGGCCGTCCGCAGCACCTCGGCCGCGGTGGGCAGCGGCTTGCGCTGCATGGAGGCGAGGGCGCCGCGGTGGACGTGGTAGCCGGTGACCCGTTCGGCGAGTTCCGGGCTCACCACGTGGACAGGCGCGGTGAGTTCGTCGATGACGTCGCGCATCGCGTCGACCCACTTCGCGGACAGCAGCATCGAGCGCATCTCGTACCCGGCGTCCCTGGCCCGGCGGATGACCTTCTCGCCCTCGGCGATGAACAGGCCCTCGGCGGGTTCGCGCCTGCGGCGCAGTTCCACGTCGGTCAGGTCCGTGTAGTCGTGCAGGCGCGGGTCGTCGGGGTCCTCGACGGTGATGAGTTCGGCCACGGGTGATACTGCCTTGTCCTGGTGATGGTGCGGGCGGCTCGGGTGGGCGGGGGTCACGCTTCGGTGCGCGGGCCCACCGCGACGACCTCGCCGATGACGATGACGGCCGGCGGCCTCACGTCCTGCGCGCGTACGGTCTCGGCGACCGTCGCGAGGGTCGCGTCGACCCGGCGCTGGGCGGCCGTCGTGCCCTCCTGAACCAGGGCGACCGGGGTATCCGGGGACTTGCCGTGGGCCACGAGCGTCTCGGCGATCCTGCCGATCTTGTCGACGCCCATCAGGACGACGAGCGTGCCGGTGAGCCTGGCCAGGGACGGCCAGTCGACCAGGGAACGCTCGTCGTCGGGCGCCACGTGCCCGCTGACCACGGTGAACTCGTGGGCGACCCCGCGGTGGGTGACCGGGATGCCGGCCGCGCCCGGGACCGAGATCGAGCTGGAGATACCGGGGACGACCGTGCAGGGAACCCCGGCTTCGGCGAGTGCCTGGACCTCCTCCATGCCCCGGCCGAAGACGTACGGGTCGCCGCCCTTGAGCCGGACCACCGACTTGCCCTGCTTGGCGTGCTCGACGAGGGCGTGGTTGATCGCCTCCTGGGCCATGAAGCGGCCGTAGGGGATCTTCGCCGCGTCGATCACCTCGACGTGCGGCGGGAGTTCGGCGAGCAGATCGCGCGGGCCGAGCCGGTCGGCTATGACGACGTCGGCCTCGGCGAGCAGCCGGCGGCCGCGGACCGTGATCAGGTCCGGGTCGCCGGGGCCGCCGCCGACCAGGGCGACGCCGGGGGTGCGGGTGCGGTGGTGCGGGGCGACCAGCGTGCCGTCGCGCAGGCCCTCCACGACCGCGTCGCGGATGGCCGCGGTGTGCCGCGGGTCGCGGCCGCGCGCGCTGGTGGTGAGCACGGCGACCGTGACGCCCTCGCTGTGGCCGGTGGCCGGGGTCCAGGCGGTCGCGGCGTCGGCGTCGTCGGCGCGGACGCACCACACGCGCAGGCGCTCGGCCTCGGCCGAGGCGCGCGTGTTGGCGTCGTGGTCGCTGGTGGCGATCAGGGCGTACCAGGCGTCGGCGAGGTCGCCGTCCTCGTAGGGCCGCCGCTTCCAGGTGATCTCGCCCGCGTCCGCCATCGCCTCCACGGAGGGGGTGGCCTCGGGCGACACGAGGACGACGTCCGCGCCCGCCGCGACGAGCGCCGGGAGGCGGCGCTGGGCCACCTGCCCACCACCGAGGACGACCACACGGCGGCCGGTCAGGCGGAGGCCTACGGGGTAGGCGGGGTGTTCGGCCATGAGGCGAGCTCCTCTTGCGGCGGCGGTGCGATAGCCCTGACGTGCGGATTTTACGCGGTCGGGGGGTGCGGCGGCCTGGGCGTCCGGTGGCTGGGCGGCGTGGCCGGATCCCGGCCGTGGGCACCGCCGTGGCAGGCGGGGGACGGACCGTGGGTCCGGTCCGTCCCCAAGCGCGGCCGGCGGCCGGGGAATCGGGGATTCCGCGCGGCTACTTCTCCGCCACTCCCGCCGAGTCGAACGTGGCCACCTCGTGCATCGCCCGGGCCGTGCTCTGCACCAGCGGCAGGGCGAGCAGCGCGCCCGTGCCCTCGCCGAGGCGCAGGTCGAGGTCGACCAGGGGGCGCAGGCCGAGCTTGTTGAGGGCGGCGACGTGGCCCGGTTCGGCGCTGCGGTGGCCGGCGATGCAGGCCGCCAGCACCTCGGGGGCGATGGCGCGGGCGACCAGGGCGGCGGCGCCGGCGCTGACGCCGTCCAGGATGACCGGTGTGCGCAGGGAGGCGCCGCCCAGCAGCAGGCCGACGATGGCCGCGTGCTCGAAGCCGCCGATCGCGGCGAGCACGCCGATGGGGTCGGCCGGGTCCGGCTGGTGCAGTTCCAGGGCGCGCCGGACCACGTCGGTCTTGCGGGCCAGGGTCTCGTCGTTGATGCCCGTGCCCCGGCCGGTGACCTCGGCGGGTTCGACGCCGGTGAAGACGGAGATGAGGGCCGCGGACGCCGTGGTGTTGGCGATGCCCATCTCACCGGTGAGCAGCGCCTTGTTCCCGGCCGCCACCAGGTCGCGGGCGGTCTCGATGCCGACCTCGATGGCCTGCTTGGCCTCCTCGCGGGTCATCGCGGGACCGGCGGTCATGTCGGAGGTGCCCGCGCGGACCTTGCGGGGCAGCAGACCGGGCGTGGCCGGGAGGTCGGCGGCGACGCCCACGTCGACGACGCAGACCTCGGCGCCCACCTGGGCGGCGAAGGCGTTGCAGACCGCTCCCCCGCCGAGGAAGTTGGCCACCATCTGGGCGGTGACCTCCTGCGGCCAGGGGGTGACGCCCTGGGCGTGCACCCCGTGGTCGCCGGCGAAGACCGCGACGGCCGCGGGCTCGGGGATCGGCGGCGGGCACTGGCGGGACAGGCCGCACAGCTGCGCGGAGATGATCTCCAGCATGCCGAGCGCGCCGGCCGGCTTGGTCATCCGCTTCTGCCGCTCCCAGGCCTCGCCCAGCGCCTTGGCGTCCAGCGGGCGGATCTGCGCGACGGTCTCGGCGAGCAGGTCGTGCGGGTCCTCGCCGGGCAGGGCGCGACGGCCGTACGTCTCCTCGTGCACGACCCAGGACAGCGGGCGGCGCTTGGACCACCCGGCCTGCATCAGCTCGGGCTCGTCCGGGAACTCGTCGACGTAGCCCACGCACAGGTAGGCGACGATCTCCAGGTGCTCGGGCAGGCCGAGGGCGCGGACCATCTCGCGCTCGTCGAAGAAGCTCACCCAGCCGACGCCGAGGCCCTCGGCGCGGGCCGCGAGCCAGAGGTTCTCGACCGCGAGCGCGGAGGAGTACGGCGCCATCTGCGGCTGGGTGTGGCGGCCCAGGGTGTGCCGGCCGCCGCGGGTCGGGTCGGCGGTGACGACGATGTTCACCGGGGTGTCGAGGATGGCCTCGACCTTCAGTTCCTTGAACTGCTTCGCCCGGCCCTTGGGCAGCGACTTGGCGTACGCCTCGCGCTGACGCATGGCCAGCTCGTGCATCGCCTGCCTGGTTTCGGCGGAGCGGATGACGACGAAGTCCCAGGGCTGAGAGTGGCCCACGGACGGTGCCGTGTGAGCGGCCTCCAGGACGCGCAGCAGCACCTCGTGCGGGATGGGGTCGCCGCGGAAGCCGTTGCGGATGTCGCGGCGCTCGCGCATCACCTTGAGCACGGCCTCGCGCTCGGCGTCGTCGTAGCCGGGCGCGGCCGGACCGGTGGGCCGCGGTGCCTCCGCCTCCGCGGCCGCGTTCTCCTCCCGGGCCTCTTCCGCGTCGGCGCCGTGGGTGTCCAGGTCGTCCGCGTGCTGGACGGCCTCGGGCGCGGGCTTCTCGCTCGACGCGGCGGCGGCCTCGCCGTCGCGGGGTGCGGGGACCGTGGCGGCGGGCTCCCCGGCGGCGGCGAGGTGGTCCGCCGGGACGACGATGGGGTGCGGCGGGGTCGGGGCCAGGTGCGGGGTGGTGGGCACCGAGCCCTCGACGGGCACGAACTCTCCGAGGGTCTGGCCGGGCTGAGGCTGAAGGGGGACGCCGGGGCGGAGGGGCGCGCCGTGGGCGTGCCCGCCGGGGGTCCGGTCCGCGGGCAGCGTCGCCGCGTCCGGCTGGGCGGGCTGGGGCCCGGCCGTTTCGGGGGTCGCTGGGGCGGCTTCGGCGGCCTGGGACCCGTCCGCATTCTGGACGGCGGGGTCCGCGATGTGAGCCGCGGCAGGTGCGGCGGCATCGGCCGCGTCCTGCGGGCCTGGCTCCACGGCCGTGGGCGCCTCCGGCGAAGTCGGCTGTTCCACGAGGCGAATGGGCGTCACGGTGGCATCGGCGGGGGCCGCAGGGGCGGGCGTGGCCTCGGCGGCGTCGGTGGCCTGAGCCTGCGGCTGCGTGGCCTCGGTCGGCTCATCTGCCGCGACGATGGCCTCGGCGGTGTCGCCGGCCTCCGGGGCGTGAGCGGCTGCCGGAACCTGCGCGGCCTCGGCCTGAACGGTCTGCGGGGCGGACCCTTCCGGGCTCTGGCCCGCCTCAGGGGTGTTGACGGCGACGGGCGCGGGCCCGGCCTGCACTCCCCCAGGGCCGGTTCCGGTTGCGCTCGTCGTCTCGGCGGCGGCCACGGCGGCGGGGACACCCGCCTGCAAGACCTCGGCCGCACCTTCGGCAGCGTCACCGGCCTGGAGCACCTGCACGCCATCCGTCACCTGCGCGGCGTCCGGGGCATGCGCGGGCTCGGCAGGACCGCCGAGCGCGACGCCGGCCGCGGGCACAGGGGCACCGGGAACGACGCCGGCACCCTCCGACTGCGGGACGGCCTCGGGCACCTGCTCGCCATCCGGCACCTGGACCGCGTCCGGGGCGGCGGCACCCTCCGGCCGGGTCCCGGCCTCCGGCTCCTGGCCACCGGCCGGAACCTGACCTGCGTCCGGGGCAACGCCGGCGACAGTGCCCTCCGACCGGGACTCGGCCCCGGCCGCACCACCGGGCTCAACTCCGGCCCCCGGCACGGGCGCACCGGGAGCGACACCGGCACCCTCCAACTCCGGACCGGCCTCGGGCACCTGACCCGCACCCGGGACGATCCCGGCCACAGCGTTCCCGGACTGGGATGACGCACCATCAGCCGCACCACCGGGCTCGATCCCGGCCCCCGGCACGGCAACACCGGCGCCCTCCGACCGCGGCCCCGCCTCCGGCGTCCGGCCACCGGTCGGGACCTGGCCGAGCACCGGGCCCCGGCCGTCCGTCGGCAGGTGGCTCGTGTCAGGGCCGTACGGGACGGCGCCGGACAGGGCCGCGTCGGGGGCGACGGCGGCCTGGGCCACGCCGACCGGCTCCGGGACCGGAACCGGAACGACCGTCTCCGCGGTCCCCGCCCCGGCGAACACCGGAGGGGCCGCCACCGTGGGCTGGGCACCCCAGGGCGCGGCGCCCTGCGGGGCCATCTCGGGCAACTGCGGGACGTCGAAGTACTCGGGGCCGGTCGTGGGCGGTCCCGGCCGGCGGACCGGCGCGTCCGCGGGACCGCGGTCGGCCAGGGAGCGGACCGGGCTCGCGGAGGCGTCGGGGATCGGCGGACCGAGGTGCAGCGGCCGGCGCGGGGGCACCGCCGCGGCGATCCCGGCCGGCGGCGTGGCCGCCGGGTCGTGGTGCCACGCAGCGCCGAGGTCGACGGAGCCGGTGTCGCGACCGGCCGTCTCGTGCGGATCCTGCTCGTGGACGGCCTCGAGGACCGGCTCAGGGGCGGGCGGGGCCACCTCGTTGCCCCACGCTCCGTGGGAGCCCGGCAGGAGGAGGTCTTCGTCCTCGGCGGGAGACTCGGAGAGGTAGGCGTACGCACCGTGCGCGGGGACGCCCGGCTGCTCCACCATGCCTGCGCTCTCCGGCAGTCCCTCGCCCGGGACCTGGCCGGTGTCGGTCATGCGTACCCCTCGCCCATCGGTTTAGTGCTCCTACGACCAGCTCACCCGGAACGGCGCACCGACCGCCCCCAGTGAAGAACGAGCGTCCGCGCCGTGCGGCACGAACAACCCGCCCGGAAAAGACGACAAAGCCATTGAGTGGCATTCTCGCGGTCGTCCGGCCGCCGCGACAGCGTGATCCGCGACGGCCCGCTGTGGACTGCGCCACGTTGCGTGTTCTCCGGGTCTGCCGTACCACACCCGCCCTGAATCGGGTGGGTTTTCCGGACATTGACGAACGAACTTCCGGACCGCCCGGTGCGGTGCAACGATCGGCCAGCCTACCGCGCGCGGTACGACAACCCGATCACGGGGCACGCTCGGGCAGCACGGCACTGAGCAGGAACACGACGCTGCGCTCGGTCTCCGTCCAGGCGCGCGTGTCGAGCGCGACGGACTGGAGCAGGGCGCACTCGACTTGGTATCCGTGCTCGGTGAGGTCGCGGCCGACGAGTTCGGCCGCGTCCCGGGTGGCGGCATGGGCGACGATCCGCTGCGGACGCCGGTCGGCGACCGCGGAGACCACGGCCACTCCCCCGCCGCCGACGCGGACGACGTCCGGTTCGGGCAGGTTCTCCAGAATGTGCGGGGCGGTGCCGTGCACCACCTGCATGCGGACGTCGAAGCGGTGCGCGGCCGACTCGGTGCGGTCGCAGGCCCGCGCGTCCCGGTCGACGGCGATGACGGCGGCGCCGCCGCGCGCGGCCTCGGTGGCGAAGGCGCCGCTGCCGCAGCCGATGTCCCACACGAGGTCGCCGACGCGCGGTCCGAGGCGGGCGAGTTGGGCGGCCCGGAGCAGATCGGTCTCCCCCTCGCCGAGCCCGCCGCCGTAGACCTCGGCGGGCTGGGTCCAGCCGCGCGGCCCGTGGGCGGGGCCGTTCCCGGCGATCCAGCCGCCGCCCTCGCCGCCGCTCCGGCCGCCGATGACGATGACGACGTTGGGGTCGCGCCAGGTGTGGTCGGCGGCCTTGTCGGAGGTGACGACACTGACCTGCTCGCGTTCGGTGCCGAGTTCCTCGCAGATGACGAAGGTGCGGTGCACTCCGTCCAGGAGCAGGCCGAGTTCGGCGGGTCCGGCGCCGGGGGCGGTGAGCACGGCGACCTTGGCGTGGGCGCGGCACACGTTCACCGCGCGTCGCAGGGTGCGTTTGTGTGCGACGACTACTTGGGCGTCATCCCAGGGCATTCCGGCGCGGGCGAAGGCGGCGGCCACGGACGAGACGGCGGGGACGACCTCGACCTCCAGGCCGAACTCCGGTGCGCGCAGGGTCCGTACGACCCCGAAGAAGCCCGGGTCGCCGTCGGCGAGCACCACCGCGGTGCCGCGGTGGCCGGCGATGCGGCGGGCGGCGAGGGCGACACTGCCGAGGCGGATGCGTTCGGCGGTGCGCGGTACCTCGGGCAGCGCCAGGTGGTGGGCCGCGCCGGCCACGAGGGTGGCGGCGCCCAGGGCGCCGCGCGCCGCGTCGGTCAGCGGCGAACCGTCCCAGCCGATCACCGTGACCCGGTCGGCCATCGTCGTCAGTCTCCAGGATTGCGCAGGTCGTCGGGGTACGGACGCCCGAGGGCGTGTTCCGCGAGCGTACCGGGTGGAGCTGTCGGGTGCGCGGCGGGGCGGGGCGGGTGTGCCCGCGGGTCCCGGCGCCTCAGTTCCATTCCGGGAAGGACATGTAGCCGCCGGACTCGGCGAGCTGCTCGCCCGCACCCTCCAGGTCCTCCGGCAGCAGGCTCCACACGATGAAGTCGGTGCGCATGTCGGTCCATGTGCCGTCCTCGGTGCGGAAGTGGGCTATGCAGGCGTTGCGCAGCACGCCCTCGCTGATGCAGCCGATCTTCTGGGCGACCTGCTGAGAGGCGGTGTTGTCGGCGGCCGTGCGCAGCTCGATGCGTTCGAACTTCTGGTCCCCGAAGAGCCATTGCGCGGTGGCGAGCGCGGCCTCGGCGGCGTATCCCTCACCGCGTGCCCAGGGTGCGACGATGTACGACAGCTCGGCGGACCGCACGTGCCAGTCGGCCTTGGTCAGCTGGACGATGCCGACCAGCCGCTGGGTGAGGAACTCGGTGACCGCGAGGTCCAGGCCGCGGCCGGCGGTGCGTTCGGCGGGGGCGTACCCGGTGATCCAGGTGCGGGCCCCGTCCTCGGTGAAGGGCTGGGGGACGTCGGTCCAGGCCGCGACCTGTTCGTCGTTCATCATCTCGGCCAGGGCGGGTACGTCGTCCTCCTCGAGGGGACGCAGCACCAACCGCTCCGTGCTGATGGAGATGTTGGGGAAGGTGCTGTTCATGCGCCGCTCCGTAACCTTCGGAAGAACCGTCAGGGCCTGCTGAACTGCCCAGCATGCAGCATGAAAGCAGTGAACCGCACCACGGGGTCCTCCCCCACTGCCTGAACGGCGTGGGGGTACCCCCACTCGGTGAGGGCGCGGACCCCGTGCGTCGTGCGGATGGCGGTCGTGCGGATCAGAACGCCGGGACGACCGCGCCGTCGTACTTGTCCTCGATGAACTTCTTCACCTCGGGCGAGGTGAGGAGCTGGGCGAGCTTCTTGACCCGCGGGTCGTTCTCGTTGCCCTTCTTCACGGCGAGGAAGTTGGCGTACGGGTTGTCCTTCGCGGCCTCGGCGGCGATGGCGTCCTTGGCCGGGCTGAGCTTGGCCTCCAGCGCGTAGTTGCCGTTGATCACCGCGGCGTCGACGTCACCGAGGGAGCGCGGCAGCTGGGCCGCCTCCAGCTCCTTGAACTGCAGGTTCCTGGGGTTGGAGGTGACGTCCTTGGGAGTCGCGTCGTACCCGGCGCCGGCCTTCAGCTTGATGACGCCGTTGGCCTCCAGCAGCTTCAGGGCGCGGGCCTCGTTGGTGGTGTCGTTGGGCAGCGCGACGGTGGCGCCCTTCTTCAGATCGGCCAGCTTCTTGACGCTCTTGGAGTACACGCCGAGCGGCTCCAGGTGCACCGTGCCACCGGGGACCGGCACGATGTCGGTGCCGTTCTTCTTGTTGAAGTCGTCGAGGTACGGCTTGTGCTGGAAGTAGTTGGCGTCGACCTGGCCCTGCTGGACGGCCGTGTTCGGGGTCACGTAGTCGGTGAACTCCTTGACCTCCAGCTTGAGGCCGGCCTTCTTCGCCAGGTTGTCCTTGACGTAGGCGAGGATCTCGCCCTGCGGGGTGGGGGTGGCGGCGACCGTCAGCGGGGCGTTCGCGTCGGCCTTGCCGGAGCCGGATTCCGAGCCGCAGGCGGTGAGCCCGAGGGTGAGGGCTCCGGCGGCGAGGACGGCGGCGGTGATCTTGGTGGTGTTACGCACGAAAAGTGCCTTTCCTTGGGTGGTGCGACCCCGGGTACGGGGAGATTTGGGAGGAGGTCTTCAGGCGGCCTTGCCGACGCCGGTGGCCGCGGGCTCCCCGGCCTTCAGCAGCCGCAGCTTCGGCGCGGGGCCGGAGCGGCCGGAGCGGCGGTGCAGGGAGCGGGCCGCGAGGTCACCGGCGAACTGGATGGCCGAGATGACCACGGCGAGGATGGCCACGGTGATCCACATGAGTTGGGTGTCGAAGCGCTGGTAGCCGTAGCGGATGGCGATGTCGCCGAGGCCGCCGGCGCCGACGGTGCCGGCCATCGCGGAGTAGCCGATGAGGGCGACGATCGTGGTGGTGGTGCCGGCGATCAGCGAGGGCAGGGACTCGGGGACGAGGACCTTGCGGACGATGGTCCAGGTGTTGCCGCCCATCGCCTGGACGGCCTCGACCAGTCCGCCGTCCACTTCGCGGACGGACGTCTCGACGAGCCGGGCGAAGAAGGGGATGGCGCCGATGGCCAGCGGCACGATGGCGGCCTCGCGACCGATCGTCGTGCCGGTGACGAAGCGGGTGAAGCTCATCAGGGCCACCATCAGGATGATGAACGGCATCGAGCGGGTGATGTTCACGACCTGCCCGATCACCTTGTTGGCGACGACGTTCTGGAGCAGCCCGCCCCGGTCGGTGAGGACCAGCAGGACACCGAGGGGCAGCCCGCCGACGACGGCGATGAGCGTCGACCAGCCGACCATGTAGAGGGTGTCCCAACTGGCCTGGGACAGCAGGGGCTGCATCGTCGAGAAATCAGTCCAGGTCACTTGGCACCTTCCTTCGCCAGTTCCGGCCGCGGGGCCGGGGCGTGGTCGACGACGTCGATCTGCAGGCCCTGCTCGCGCAGGAAGCCGATGGGCACCACGTTGTCCTCGTAGCGACCGGGCAGTTCGATGCGCATCCGGCCGACCTGGAGGCCGCCGATGGTGTCGATGGCCGCGCCGAGGATCGAGATGTCGATGTTGTAGGTGCGGGACAGCTGCGAGATGACGGGCTGGGTGGCGCTCTCGCCGTGGAAGGTGACGTCGATGACGGTCCGGTCGTCGGCGGAGGCCTCCCCGCCGACCGGG
Source organism: Streptomyces sp. NPDC093064 (assembly GCF_044754605.1). Classification (NCBI taxonomy): domain Bacteria; kingdom Bacillati; phylum Actinomycetota; class Actinomycetes; order Kitasatosporales; family Streptomycetaceae; genus Streptomyces; species Streptomyces sp. NPDC093064. Next base: position 245,074 of record NZ_JBIVPK010000004.1, on the reverse strand, counting down.
AAGAGCGCGGCGGCCAGTTCGGAGCCCGGGGTGGCGAGGAGTTCGCTCACCGTGCCGGACTCGACGATGCGGCCGTCCTCCATGAGCGCTGCCGAGTCGCAGACGGACTTCACGACGTCCATCTCGTGCGTGATGAGCAGGACGGTCAGACCGAGCTGGCGGTTCAGGTCGCGCAGCAGTTGGAGGACGGAGCGGGTGGTCTCCGGGTCGAGGGCGCTGGTGGCCTCGTCGGACAGCAGCACCTTGGGGTCGCCGGCGAGGGCGCGGGCGATGCCGACGCGCTGCTTCTGGCCACCGGAGAGCTGGGCGGGGTAGGCCCGGGCCTTGTCGGCGAGACCGACGAGGTCGAGCAGTTCGAGCGCCCTACGTGAACGTTCCTTCCCGGACGTAGCGAGGATCTCCAGCGGCAGCTCGACATTGTCCTGGACGGTGCGCGAGGACAGCAGGTTGAAGTGCTGGAAGACCATGCCGATCCGGCTGCGCGCCCGCCGCAGGTCCTTGCCCGCCCGGTGGCCGCGGCCGGCCAGGGCGGTGAGGTCCTGTCCGGCGACGGTGACCGTGCCGGAGGTGGGCCGCTCCAGCAGGTTGACGCAGCGGATGAGCGAGGACTTGCCGGCGCCGGACTGACCGATGACGCCGTACACCTCGCCTTCGCGGACGTGCAGGTCGACGCCGTCGAGCGCGGTGATCTCGCGACCGCGCGAACTGTAGACCTTCGTGAGGCCCGATGTGGTGATCACGTGGGTTTCCGTCACTGTCGAGTGCGCGGCGCGTCGTGGGCGCCGGGCACGGCATTCATGGTCGGGGAGCGCCAGAACGCGGCACGACTCTCGCAGTGGTGCTCAAACCGGGAGAAACGTGTGCGCGGGGGCGTGGCTCGGCCACGGGCGCCCGGACGGACCGGACGCGGGCGCGGACATGAGCGGGCTCTCGCTTCGGGGCGCGAGGCTCAGCTGGTGCAGGGGCCCTCTAGAAGGCGCACATTCGACGTACAGGACACATACAACGAGCACCGGGCGGCACAGTCGCCTCGGTCGCCGGGATGCGGTCGCTCGTCGTGGTCATGCGGTCAGTAAACCAGACCCACGGGGACGGGAGGCCCTCGCTGTCCACATGCTGGACGCACGTGGACACCACGGCGATGCGGCGCGGACCTGGGGGTTTGGCGCCTGTGACCAGGGTGGACAAGGCCCGCGGGCGTCCGTCCGGACGGCCGCGGGCGGGCGCGGAGGACGCCGGACTGTGGCCAACGCCACGGCGCCGCACCGGGGGGAGCCGCGCCGGCGGACACCGGGTCCGCGGGGCCGGGCCGGGCGCGGCGGGGCGTTCACCCCGTAATAAGGTCGCAGCATGCTTGATGCCCTGACGCTGGTGACCGGCGTCGCCGCGCTGCTGCTCGCCGCCTGGTGCGGCTGGGCGGCCTACCGTGACCAGCCGACGAAGGACTGGCACTTCATCGGGATGGCGGTGGTGTCGCTGCTCGCCCTGGTCCAACTGGTGGTCGGGGTCGTGGCGCTGGCACGGGGCGAAAAGCCGGCACAGGGGACGACGATCTTCGTCGCGTATCTGCTGGGAGCCTTCGCGTGCGTCCCGGCGGCCGGGCTCATGTCGCTGACCGAGCGGACGCGCTGGGGTTCGGTGACGGCCGCGGCGGGCGGAGTGGTCCTCGCCGTCCTGGAGGTGCGGCTCTATGACATCTGGGGAAGGTGAGATGAGCGCCGTGGAGGAGAAGCCGGCCGGGGCACGGCTCGTCAGCGGACCGGGCACGCTGCTGGTCTGGCTGTACGGCGTGATGGTCGTCGGCGCGGTGTCGCGCTCGGCCTACCAGATCGCCACCGAGTTCGACCGGGCGCCGCTCGCCTACTCGCTGTCCGCGGTCGCCGGAGTCGTGTACGGCTTCATCACGTACTCGCTGGTGCGCGGCGGCGAGAAGGCGCGCAGGGCCGCGCTGGCGTGCTGCGTCGCCGAGCTGGTGGGCGTGCTGACGGTCGGCACATGGACGCTGCTCGACAAGTCAGCGTTCCCGGACGCGACCGTGTGGTCGGCCTACGGCCGGGGCTACGTCTTCATCCCGGTGCTGCTTCCGCTGTCGGCCCTGTACTGGCTGCGCAAGGCGCGGAAGCAGCAGCCGCAAGCGGCCTGAGCCGGTCCGCAGCCGCGCTACGCGGTCGCCGCGTAGCTGCCCTCCGGCTTCTCCAGGATGATCATCGGTACGCCGTCGGCGCCCTCGGAGGTACCGACCACCTGGTAGCCCACGCGCCGGTACAGGCGCAGGTTGCCCTCGCTGCGGTGACCCGTGTGCAGCCGGAACCTGGTGGCGCCCCGCTCCGCGGCCAGCGCGGCCTCGGCCGCGCGCAGCAGCCGGGCGCCGATGCCGTGCCCCTGGAGGCGCGGGTGGACGCAGAGCTTGCTGATGAGGGCCGCGCCGTCCTCGGTCACCCGGCCGCGCACCGAGCCGACCACCTCGTCGCCGAGCCGCGCCACGAAGACGCAGTCCGCGGCGAGCTCGTGGCGGATCGAATCGAGACTCTCGACGAGCGGGTCGATGCGGTAGTTGCCGTACAGCGCGGCCTCGCCCTGGAAGCACAGGTACTGCAACCTGAAGATCTGCTCCGCGTCCTGTTCGGCCGCCGCAGAGATGGTCACGCTCATGCCCATGTGCGCACGCCTCCCGCTCACTTGATCACCGGTCGTCCCCCACTCCTATCCCCGCGCTTCGCGGGCCGCAACCTCCGGTGCGGACAATCACCGCGGACATTCCGGACAACTGGCATGTTCCGGGCACGTGCTGCCTTGTGAGATACCCAACTCACCCGCCCTCACACGGTGGGTGGGGTCCCGCCGCGACCGCGGTGCCCGGGCGACACGATGCGGCCGTCCCGGCGCGGGCTGCCGGGACGGCCGTGGTCGGCCCCGAACGGAGCCGCGGGGTTCAGCCGTTGACGTGCCGGCCGCTCAGGAAGTCCTCGCGGGCGAGCAGTCCGGTGTCGGCGTTGTCGGTGAAGATGCCGTCGATGCCGGTGGCGAAGTAGGCCTGGAACACACCGAAGACGTCACCGTAGGCGTCGGCGGCGGTGCCCTTGCGGAACTTGGGCGGCAGGAACGGGTTCTCGTTGCGGGCGGTGTAGGGGTGCAGGATCAGACCCGCGGCGTGCGCGTCCCGGACGAGCGTGCTCGGCTGGGTGAGGTTGCCGTCGGCGTCCTTGGGGATGACCAGGTCGACGGTCGGGCCGATGCCCTGCGCGTAGGAGGCGATCTCCTTCAGGCCCTTGGGCGTGATCAGGTCGGCGACCGTGCGCGGATCGCCCGCCTCGACGAAGTCCCAGGGGCGGCTGCGGGCGTCCGACAGCAGCACCACGAGCGGATTGCCGACGAGCCGGTCCAGCCGCTGGATGCTGCTCGGCTCGAAGGACTGGAGGATCACCGGGGAGTCCTTCTTGTCCTTGCCGTACTTGCGCAGCAGCGCGGCGACCCGCTCCTCCAGGCCGAGGCCCAGCTTGCGGAAGTACGTCGGGTGCTTGGTCTCGGGGTAGATCCACACCTGCCGGCCACGCTTGCGGGTCTGCTCGTCCTGCCACTTCAGGACCTCTTCGAAGGTGGGGATCTCCCAGCGGCCGTTGTAGAGGGTGTTGTGGGGGCGGTTGGCCGGGATGCGTTCGATCGCGCGCAGCGTCTTCAGCTCGGCGAGGGTGAAGTCCTCGGTGAACCAGCCGGTGGTGGCCACCCCGTCCAGGGTCTTGGTGGTCCTGCGGGCGGCGAACTCGGGGTGGTCGGCGACGTCCGTGGTGCCGCCGATCTCCGGTTCGTGCCGGCACACGAGGTGACCGTCCTTCGTCGGCACCAGGTCGCCGGCCTCGACGACATGGGCGCCGAGGTCGAGGGCCAGGTCGTAGGAGCCGAAGGTGTGTTCGGGCCGGTATCCGCTGGCTCCCCGGTGGCCGACGATCGTCGGCACGGGCAGGTTCTTCAGCCCGCCGCCCTTCCGGCCGCCGGCTCCACCCTGGGCCGCTCCGGCCACGCCGGGCAGTCCGAGGACCGCTCCGCCCGCGCCCAGCACCGCGGCCCCGAGGAGGGCCCGGCGTCCGGTCCCGCGTCCCTGCTCGTCCGACTCCCGCGTACCCATGACCGCCTCCTGGTCTCGTGTCGTCCGTGCGCGCCGATCGTAGGTGGGCACCGATGACGGACGGGAGACCGCGCGGCGAACACCGGCGTGACGCCGGGTGTCGTCGGAGGCCGTACGGGACACAAGGGGCGCCGCCCGCCGAACGGGTGACGGCCCGTCGGCATGTCCCGGCCCGGTCCGGGAAGACGCACTCAGTGGCAGCCGTCGCGGCCCCGTGGCGCGGCCGATCCGCCGAACGGGGCGAAGTGGCGGACGGCGCGGGCGCCACTGCGCGCGGTCCGGGCGCCGCCGCCTCCGGCCGCGGCGTGTCGTGGCCCGCGGACCGACGCCGGTCCCCGCGGGCCGGCACCGCCACGGCCGCGGCCGGCACCATGAGCAGCACGCAGTACGACGAAGGCGATCGCGATGGACATCCTGTTCCCCCCTCCCGGACGGCGAGCGACCTCCATCACATCGTTCCGTTCGGGTTAACGGGGCGAAACGTACCTCCGTCGCAGGTAAACGTATGTCAACAGTGTGTAAGAGGCGGTGAGCCCGATGTGCATTCGGCCCTGGGCCGCGAGTATCGTCCTCACCTGCACAGACTCATGAACAATCCCTCGACATCTCCAGACACCGGAGGGCCCGTTGTCCCGCTTCGCGCTCATCAAGGGAGTGCTCGGCCCGATCATGCGCCTGATGTTCCGCCCACGGGTGGAGGGCGCGGAGCGGATTCCGGGCGACGGCCCGGTGATCCTGGCCGGCAACCACCTGACCTTCATCGACTCGATGATCCTGCCGCTGGTCTGCGACCGTCAGGTCTTCTTCATCGGCAAGGACGAGTACGTCACGGGGAAGGGCTTCAAGGGCCGGCTGATGGCCTGGTTCTTCACCGGCGTCGGCATGATCCCCGTCGACCGTGACGGCGGCCGGGGCGGTGTGGCCGCGCTGATGACCGGCCGCCGGGTGCTGGAGGAGGGCAGGATGTTCGGCATCTACCCGGAGGGCACCCGCTCCCCCGACGGCCGCCTCTACCGCGGCCGCACCGGCATCGCCCGGCTCACCCTGATGACCGGGGCGCCCGTGGTCCCGTTCGCCATGATCGGCACCGACAAGCTCCAGCCGGGCGGCTCGGGTCTGCCCCGGCCGGGCCGTGTCACCGTCCGCTTCGGCGAGCCGATGGAGTTCTCCCGGTACGAGGGCATGGACCGGGACCGGTACGTCCTGCGGGCCGTGACCGACTCGGTGATGGCGGAGGTCATGCAGCTGTCCGGGCAGGAGTACGTCGACATCTACGCGACCAAGGCGAAGGCGGCGTAGGCCTCCGGCGGTCGGGCGGGGCACGACGGCCGCGGGTCCACCGTGGCCGGTCGCGACCGCGCCACGCAGCCGTGTCCCGGCACGGCCCCCGCCCCCGTCGTACCCCGCCCGGGGGTCAGAGCTTCTGGCCCTTCAGCAGGAACCACGCCGCCGGCGCCGTTGCCAGCAGTACCGCCGCTCCCGCTCCCGACGCCAGGTGCAGGCCGTGGACGAAGGACTCCCTGGCCGCGTGCAGCAGGGCCTCGGAGGTCTGCGCGGGCAGGCTCGCCGCCACCTCGACCGCGCCGCCCAGCGACTCGTGGGCGGCGGACGGTGTGCCCGCCGGGCCGGTGAAGCCCCGGTAGACGCCGGTCACGATGGAGCCCAGCAGGGCGATGCCGAGGGCCGCACCCAGTTCGTACGCCGTCTCGGAGACCGCCGAGGCGGCGCCCGCCTGCTCCTTGGGCACGCTGGAGAGGATCACGTCGGCGGTCACCGTGAAGGAGAAGCCGGCACCGACGCCGACCACCAGCAGGGACGTGCCCAGCAGCGGGTAGCCGGTGGTCCCGCTGAGCGTCGTCAGCGCGGCCAGCCCCAGGCCGATGGCGGCAAGTGAGCCGGAGACCACGGTCCGCACCGAGAAGCGCCGGGCCGCCCGCCCGGCGAGCAGTCCGGCCGCCACCGCGCCCACGGCGGCGGGCAGTTCGAACAGCCCCGCCTCGAACGGCCGCCTGCCCTGGACGAGTTGCAGATACTGGGACAGGAAGAACACCAGACCGGACATGCCGAGCACGGTCAGCAGATCGGCGAGGACGGCACCGGAGAACCCCCGGTTGCGGAAGAGCCGTATGTCCAGCAGCGGCTTCGGCAGCGTGAGCTGGCGGCGGACGAAGCCGTACAGCGCGGCCGCGCCCAGCAGACCCGTGGCCAGGACCGGCCAGGTGAACCCTCGTGCCGCGGCCTCCTTGACCGCGTAGACGACGCCGACCACGCCGACCAGCGACAGCACGACGCTCGCCAGGTCCCACGGGCCCGGGTCGGGGTTGCGGGACTCGGGCAGGGTCTTGATGCCGACCAGGACGAGGACCGCCATCACGGGGAGGTTGATGAGGAAGACCGAGCCCCACCAGAAGTGCTCGAGCAGCAGGCCGCCCACGATCGGGCCGACGGCCGTGCCACCGGAGGCGGTGGCGCCCCAGATGCCGACGGCGAGGCTGCGCTCGCGCGGGTCGTGGAAGAGGTTGCGGATCAGGGCGAGCGTGGCGGGCATCAGGGTGGCGCCCGCGACACCGAGCAGCGCCCGCGCCAGGATCATCAGTTCCGGTGTGGCGGCGTAGGCGTTGAGCACGGAGACCGCGCCGAACGCGGTGGCCCCGCCGAGCAGGATGCGCTTGCGGCCGATGCGGTCGCCGAGGCTGCCCATGGAGACGAGCAGACCGGCGATGACGAAGGAGTAGACGTCGCCGATCCACAGCAGCTGGGTGCCCGAGGGCCTGAGGTCCTCACTGATGAAGGGGGTCGCGAGACCGAGGACGGTCGCGTCGACGGCCACCAGCAGCACGGCGAGCGCGAGGACGGAGAGCGCGAGCCAGCGGCCCGGACGCTGCTCCACCTCCGCCACGCGAGCCGGCTGCAGGGTGCTGGTCATGATTCCTCGTTCCGTGAAGTGTCCGTGCGCAGTGCGCCGCCGAGCAGCAGCTCGGTGATCATGTGGTGGAAGTCCTTGGGGGCGACCTTGCCGCTCAGCACGACGTAGGCGCCGGAGGCGATGAGGCCGACGAGGGCCTCGGTGAGCCAGGCGGGGGTGAGGTCGATACGGAACTCGCCGCTGAGCTGGCCGCGCCGGAAGACCTCGGAGATGCGCTCGTCGAGCCGGTTCCAGCCCTCGTTCTGCGCCTCGCCCTCGAACAGCTGGTTCTCCGTGTAGAGGAAGGAGAGCAGCCCGGCCACCGGTTCGATCTCGCGGACCAGGCGCCGTACGGCGTCGCCGGCCGGCCCCTCCCCCAGACGGGCCGCGTCGAGGGCGGCCTCGCACTCGGCGATCCCGAGCGCCTCCAGCGCCCTGACGAGCGAGTCGCGTCCGGCGAAGTGGCGGTGCAGCGTGGCCCGGCTGATCCCGGCCGCCTTGGCGACCTCGTCCATGGTGGCGGTGGACTTGTGGGTGAGCAGGGTGGCTGCGCTGCGCAGCACGTGGTCACGATCGACAGCCATGAGACAAAGATAGCCCATGTGAGACATTGATGTCTCATATTGGGTATGCGTGTCTCACTGGTCTCACTGACTCATGCTGGAGAAGGGTGCCGTGGGCGCTCAGTGCCAGGGCAGCTGCCCGCGCCGCTCCCAGTAGGCCCGGGGCTCCTCGGACAGCGCGTCGAGGCGGGCGAGCTGGTCCTCGTCGAGGTCGACGGCCGGGGCGTGCAGGTTGGAGGCGAGCTGGCCGGGCGTGGCGGCGCCGGAGAGGACCAGACCGGCCCACGGCCTGCGCAGGATCAGGGCGAGGGCGACCGCGTCGCAGCCCAGGCCCGCCTCCCGGGCGACCGCCTTGAGCGCCTCGGGGGCGTACGGCTCGGCGAGCCGCCCGTTGGCCATGCCCTCCTTGACGATCACCGTCAGTCCGGCGTCGTGCGCCTCGGCGAGGGCGGGACCGGCGGAGGTCTCCAGGACGTTGTACGTCGACTGGACGGTACGGAAGAGGGGAGCGCCGTCGACCGTCACGCCGAGCGCGGCCCGGACGGCGTCCGCCTGGGCGGGTCCGCTGGTGGAGAAGCCGATCGTGAGACCGCCCGCGGCGGCCTCGGCGAGCCTGGCGTGCAGCTCCTTGTCGGTGAGCGCCGGGCTGTCCGGGGTCAGCGAGTGGATCTGGTACAGGTCGAGCCGGTCACCGAGCAGTTCGGCGGTCTCTGCGCGCTGGCGCTCGTAGGTGGCGAGGCTGTGGTCCTTGACCTCGTGCCGGTCGGCGTCGGTGGTCCAGTTCGCGGTGTAGGTGTAGCCCCACTTGCTGCCGACGACGACGTCGGCGGCGTCGGGGCGGGCCCTGAGCCAGTCGGCGAGGAACTCCTCGGCGCGGCCGTAGGAGCGGGCCGCGTCCACGTAGCGGACGCCCTGCGCGTAGGCGGCGTCCAGGAGTTCGTGGGTGCGCTCGCGCAGGGCGTCCACCGTGCGGTCGGCCGGGAGGTCCTTCTCGCGGCCGAGGTTGATGTACCCCGGACGCCCGACGGCGGCCAGCCCCAGACCGATGTGGCACGTGGGGGTCGTGGCCGAGGCCAGTCGGGCGAAGGGCATCGCGGGCTCCGTTCGGTCGCTTCCTTACGGCTGTGGACCAACGTAACCCGCGAGACCCCGAAGGCGGGCGAACTACTTCCGGGCGTCCGCCCACTGGTGCTGCGCCGCCACGTCCGCCTTGACCTCGGCGAGCTGGACGGCGACCGCGCTCGGGGCGGTGCCGCCGCGGCCGCTGCGGGAGGCGAGGGCGCCGGGGACGTTGAGGACGGTGCGCACCTCGGGCGTCAGATGGGCGGAGATCTTGGCGAACTGCTCGTCGGTCAGCTCGTCGAGTTCCTTGCCCTCGGCCTCGGCGGCCTTCACGCACTCGCCTGCGACCTCGTGCGCCACCCGGAACGGCAGGCCCTGCTTGACCAGCCACTCGGCGATGTCGGTGGCCAGCGAGAAGCCGGCCGGGGCCAGCTCCTCCATGCGCTCGCGGTGCACGGTGAGGGTGGCCATCATGCCGGTGAAGGCCGGCAGCAGGACCTCCAGCTGGTCGCAGGAGTCGAAGACGGGCTCCTTGTCCTCCTGGAGGTCGCGGTTGTACGCCAGCGGCAGGGCCTTGAGGGTGGCGAGCAGCCCGGTCAGGTTGCCGATCAGTCGGCCGGACTTGCCGCGCGCCAGCTCCGCGATGTCCGGGTTCTTCTTCTGCGGCATGATCGACGAGCCGGTGGAGAAGGCGTCGTGCAGCGTCACGAAGGAGAACTCCTTCGTGTTCCAGATGATGACCTCCTCGGCGATCCGGGAGAGGTTCACACCGATCATCGCGGTGACGAAGGCGAACTCCGCGACGAAGTCCCGGGAGGCCGTGCCGTCGATGGAGTTGCCGGCGCTGCCGCGCTCGAAGCCGAGGTCCCGCGCCACCGCCTCCGGGTCCAGGCCGAGGGAGGACCCGGCCAGGGCGCCGGAGCCGTACGGCGACACGGCCGTCCGCTCGTCCCACTGGCGCAGCCGCTCGGCGTCCCGCGACAGGGACTGGACGTGCGCGAGGACGTGGTGGGCGAACAGGACCGGCTGGGCGTGCTGGAGGTGGGTGCGGCCGGGCATGGCCACGTCCGGGTGGGCCTCGGCCAGGCCGATGAGCGCGTCCTGGAGGTCGGCGATCAGACCGCCGATGATCCGGGCGTGGTCGCGCAGGTACATGCGGAAGAGGGTGGCGACCTGGTCGTTGCGGGACCGGCCGGCGCGCAGCTTGCCGCCGAGGTCGGCGCCGAGGCGCTCCAGCAGTCCGCGCTCCAGGGCGGTGTGCACGTCCTCGTCGGCGATGGTGCCGGTGAAGGAGCCGTCGGCGACGTCCGCCTCCAGCTGGTCGAGGCCGGCCAGCATGCGCCGCAGTTCGTCGTCGTCAAGCAGCCCGGCCTTGTGCAGCACGCGCGCGTGGGCGCGGGAGCCGGCGATGTCGTAGGGCGCGAGGCGCCAGTCGAAGTGGACGGACGCGGACAGCTTCGCCAGGGCCTCGGCGGGACCGTCGGCGAAACGGCCGCCCCAGAGCCGTACGTCACCGCTGTTGCTGCTCACTTGAGTTGCTCCTCGGGGATGGCGATGTGCGCGACCGCCTCCCCACCCGTGAGTGAGGAGGCGGTTGTCAGGCTAGTGCGTGCGAGGCGACCCGGCGCCGTGACGCGAGGTCCGCGCCGGGTCGGACCCGTCGGGGCCCTGTGGGTACCTAGGCCAGGTCGCGCTGTGCGGCGATCTTCGACGACAGGCTGTAGATGTCGATGAAGCCCTTGGCGGCGGACTGGTCGAAGGTGTCGCCGGTGTCGTAGGTGGCGAGGTTGAAGTCGTACAGCGACTCCTGGGAGCGCCGGCCGGTGACGACCGCGCGGCCGCCGTGCAGGGTCATGCGGACGTCGCCGGAGACGTGCTGGTTGGCCTCGGTGATGAAGCCGTCCAGGGCGCGCTTGAGCGGGGAGAACCACTGGCCGTCGTAGACCAGTTCGCCCCAGCGCTGCTCGACCTGCCGCTTGTAGCGGGCGAGTTCGCGCTCGACGGTGACGTTCTCCAGCTCCTGGTGGGCGGTGATCAGGGCGATCGCGCCGGGAGCCTCGTACACCTCGCGGGACTTGATGCCGACGAGGCGGTCCTCGACCATGTCGATCCGGCCGATGCCCTGGGCGCCGGCGCGCTCGTTGAGCTGCTGGATGGCCTGGAGGACGGAGACGGGCTTGCCGTCGATGGCGACCGGGACGCCCTCCTTGAAGGTGATGATCACCTCGTCGGCCTCACGGGCGACGGCCGGGTTCTGGGTGTACTCGTAGATGTCCTCGATCGGCGCGTTCCAGATGTCCTCGAGGAAGCCGGTCTCCACGGCGCGGCCGAAGACGTTCTGGTCGATGGAGTACGGGGACTTCTTGGTGGTCGCGATCGGGAGGTTCTTCTCCTCGCAGAACGCGATGGCCTTGTCCCGGGTCATCGCGTAGTCGCGGACCGGGGCGATGCACTTCAGGTCGGGGGCGAGGGCGACGATGCCGGCCTCGAAGCGGACCTGGTCGTTGCCCTTGCCGGTGCAGCCGTGGGCGACGATGCCGGCGCCGTGCTTCTGGGCGGCGGCGACCAGGTGCTTGACGATCGTCGGCCGCGACAGCGCGGAGACCAGCGGGTAGCGGTCCATGTAGAGGGCGTTGGCCTTGATCGCCGGGAGGCAGTACTCGTCGGCGAACTCGTCCTTGGCGTCGGCGACCTCGGCCTCGACGGCACCGCAGGCGAGCGCGCGCTTGCGGATGACGTCCAGGTCCTCGCCGCCCTGGCCGACGTCGACCGCAACGGCGATGACCTCGGCGCCCGTCTCCTCGGCGATCCAGCCGATGGCGACGGAGGTGTCCAGACCGCCCGAGTAGGCGAGTACGACGCGCTCGGTCACGGGATTCTCCTCACACTGCATTCGCTGACATGCATGAGTATGCAGAACTCTGCATGGTTCGTCAATCTCGACCGGGGCGCGTCGCGGCACCAGGGGGTTCGCAAGGCGTTTTCAGAACTCGCCCGTCACTCCTTGAACGAGCGCCACCGCTTCCGCGTATCGCCGGACAAGGCGCCCCGGCCGCCGGGCCCCGGGCGTCGGCCTCCCCGGCCGCCTGCGCCTCACTCCGTGGGGTGACAGGCAGCCGTGGCCGCCCCGAGGAAGCGCCGGCCGGGGCGGCCACGGTGGGCCGGGCGGAGGCCGTAATTCCTTAGACAGGCGAAAGAACTTCCCCGGATAATCGCTGGACATGGGAAAGACGTATGAGTGCATCGACGGCAGGCTGCGCACGTTCATCGAGCGGCAGCCCCTCTTCTTCACCGCGACCGCCCCGCTCTCCGGCGACGGCACGGTCAACCTCTCCCCCAAGGGCCTCAAGGGCTCCTTCGCGGTGCTCGACGAGCACACCGTGGCCTACCTGGACTTCGCCGGGTCCAACGCGGAGACCATTGCCCACCTGCGTGAGAACGGCCGGATCACCCTGATGTGGTGCGCCTTCGAGGGGCCGCCCAGCATCGTGCGCGTCCACGGCCGGGGCGAGCCCGTCTTCCGCGACGACGCGCGCTTCGGCGAACTCCTCGCCCGTTTCCCCAGCATCGACCCGGCCGCGCACGGGCTGCGCGCGATCATCGTGGTGCACGCCGAACTGGTGCGGGACACCTGCGGGTACGCGGTGCCCTTCATGGCGTACGAGGCGGACCGCGATCTGCACGGCAGGCGCTTCGCGCGCGAGGACGACGCCTCGCTGAGCGACTACTTCACCCGGAAGGAGCACGTGGCCACCAGCTTGGACGGCCTGCCTGGGCTGCCGTTGCCGCTGCCGCCGTCTACGGTCTGAGCCATGCGCCCCGCTGTCGCCGTGATCCTCGCTGCCCTGTCCCTCCTCACGCTCGGTGCCGCGCCCGCGGGCGAGGTGCCGCTGCCGGCGCGGATGCGGGACACCGGCGGCGGCACCCAGCTGATCACCGCTCAGGCGGCCCGCACCGGCGCCACGTCGGGCACGGTCACCTGGTGGGACCTGCGCGGCGGGCGCTGGGTGCGGGCCGGTTCGGCACCGGCCCGGTTCGGCGCGAAGGGCCTCGTCGAGGGCATGGTGCGACGGCAGGGCACGAACACGACGCCGACCGGGCTGTACCACCTGCCGTTCGCCTTCGGCGTCACGTCCGCACCGGACGGGACCCGGCTACGGTATCGGCAGGTGGGCCCGGACTCCTGGTGGTGCCAGGACAACGGCTCGCGCTCCTACAACCGCTGGACCCAGCCGCGCCCCGCGGACTGCCGGGCCACCGAGTCCGAGCACCTGGTGGCGTACCCGAGGCAGTACGCGCACGCGCTCGTCATCGGGTTCAACTACTCCCGTCCGGTGCACGGCCGGGGAGCGGGGATCTTCCTGCACGTCAACGGGCCCGGGGCGACGGCCGGCTGTGTGTCGGTGCCGCGGGAGGCCATGCGGCGGATCCTGGCGTGGGCGGATCCCGGGCGCCGGCCGCACATCGCGATCGGCACGGCGGGCGGGGCGACCGCGATCAGCCGTTACTGACCTCGGCGCCACCCGCCGGCAGCCGGACGGTGAAGGCCGTGGAGCCGGGGCAGCTGTCCAGGCCGACACCGCCGCCGTGGGCCTCCGTCACGGCCGCCACGATCGACAGGCCCAGACCGGCCCCGGCGCCGCCGAAGGAGTCGGTGCGGCGGCGGTCGGCCCGGGTGAAACGCTCGAAGACACCGGGCTGGACCTCCTCGGGGACGCCGGGCCCGTCGTCGTGCACCCGCAGCACGGCCGTGGCGGCACTCTCCGGGTCCGCCTCCCGGTCGCACTCCAGGTCCAGGGACACCGTCACCTTGGTGCCCGCGGGCGTGTGCGCACGCGCGTTGGCCAGCAGGTTGGCGAGCACCTGCTGGAGCCGGTGGGCGTCACCGGTCACCGTCACCGGCTCCTCCGGCAGCTCCAGCGTCCAGCGGTGCTCCGGACCCGCGGCCCGGGCGTCCGTCACCGCGTCCAGGACCAGGCGGGTCAGGTCGACCGGCCGGCGGTCCAGGGGACGCCCGGCGTCCAGCCGGGCCAGGAGCAGCATCTCGTCGACCATCTCGCCCATGCGCGCGGACTCGGCGGCGATGCGTTCCAGGGCCCGGGTGACCTCGGGCGGCACCGGCCCCGGGTGCAGCAGGGCGAGCTCGGCGTGGCCGCGCACGGTGGCGACCGGGGTGCGCAGCTCGTGGCTGGCGTCGGCGGCGAAGCCGCGCAGCCGCTCCTCACTGGCGTGCCGTTTGGTCAGCGCGTCCTCGACGTGGTGGAGCATCCGGTTGAAGGCGGCGCCGACCCGCCCGACCTCGCTGCGCGGGTCGGCGCGCGGCGCGCGGGGCGGCAGCGCCACCTCGCCGCTGGCGAGCGGCAGCTCGCTGACCCGGGCGGCGGTTTCCGCGACCCGGGTCAGCGGCCGCAGCGACCAGCGCACCCACAGGGCGCCGGCGACCCCGGCGACGGCCAGGGCCAGGGCGGAGACGGTCCCCGCGACCAGTTCGAGGCGGTGGACGGCGGCCCGCACCGGCGCCACCGGCAGCCCGGTGACCAGCACGTCGCCGTCCCGGCCCGGCCAGGCGGCCAGCCGGTACTCGCCCAGGTCGGACAGACGCACCGTGTGCCCGCCGTGGTCCACCGGGAGCGCGGCCAGTGCCCTGCGGTCGGCACCGGTGAGGGTGACGTCGAAGCCGGGACGGGACGGGGAGGGGACCATGGCCGCGTGGGTCACCGTGCCGCCGAGGAGCCGGGCACCGAAGGTGGCGGCGGCCTGGCGGCGGGTGTCGCCGCGCTCGTCGCCGTCGTGGTCGGAGGGCTTGGCGGGCGTGGCGGTGCCGTGCTCCAGGCTCTCCGGGAAGCCCGGCCCGGCCTGCTGGAGCTGCTGGTCGATCCGGCCGGTGAGGAAGCCGTCCAGTTCGAGGACCGCGGCCACGCCGACGGCGGCGCAGCCGACGGCCAGCAGCACCACCAGGCCGAAGGTGAGCCGGGCCCGCAGGGTGCGCGGCCGGGGCAGCCGGCGTATCCGCGGTGTCATCGCCCGCCGCGGCACGGTCACCGTACCGCCGGCTTCAGCACGTACCCGGCCCCGCGCACCGTGTGGATCATGGGTTCGCGTCCGGAGTCCACCTTCTTGCGCAGATACGAGATGTACAGCTCCACCACATGGGCCTGGCCGCCGAAGTCGTAGGACCACACCCGGTCGAGGATCTGCGCCTTGCTCAGTACCCGGCGCGGGTTCTGCATCAGGAAGCGCAGCAGCTCGAACTCGGTCGGGGACAGCTCGATCAGCTCTCCCGCCCGGGTGACCTCGCGGGCGTCCTCGTCCATGACCAGGTCGCCCACGGTCAGCCGCGGGCCGTCCGCCGGCTGCCGGGCCATGCCGGCGCGGCGCAGCAGTCCGCGCAGCCGGGCGACCACCTCCTCCAGGCTGAACGGCTTGGTCACGTAGTCGTCGCCGCCCGCGGTGATCCCCGCGACACGGTCCTCCACCGCGTCCCGCGCCGTGAGGAAGAGCACACAGACGTCCGGCTGCGCGGCGTGCAGCTCGCGCAGCACGGCGAATCCGTCGGTGTCCGGGAGCATCACGTCGAGGACGACGGCGTCGGGCCGCACCTCGCGGGCCGCGGCGATGGCCGAGGCCCCGTCGCCCGCGGCGCGCACCTCCCAGCCCTGGTAGCGCAGGGCTCCGCAGAGCACTTCGGCGAGGTCGGGGTCGTCGTCGACGACGAGGACGCGCACGGGGGTGCCGTCGAGGCGGGTGAGGGCGGGCAGGCCGGTAGGGCTCGGGCGGAAGGTGTCCATGGCCCCTCCAGCATCGCCGGTCCCCGGCCCGGACGGCGAGGGAGGACCCTCTGAGTTTTCTGTGAGCGGGACCACGCGGCCCACGGCTCAGAGCTTCCTCAGAGGTTCGCCCCGCACAGTTGCGTCCTGGACCGGCGAAGCGACGGGAGAGCGGATGACCACGGTGTACGAGCGGAGGGCGGCACCGCCCGTGCCACTGGCGCCCCGGCGCTCCCCGGCGGGCGCGGTGCTGGCGCTGCTGTGGGCGGGGGCCGCCGCGGTGGTCCTCCTGTGGTGGTACGACACCGCCTCCGTCGTGGGCGCGGCGGGCTGGCTGACCGGCGCCGGGCGGATCGCGGGCCTGCTGTGCGGGTACGCCTGCGCGGTGCTGGTGGGCCTGATGGCGCGGGTACCGTTGCTGGAGCGCCGGATCGGCTCGGACCGGGTGGCGCGCTGGCACGCGATGGCCGGCCGCTACACGGTGTGCCTGCTGGTCGTGCACGTGGTGCTGATCCTCGCCGGATACGCCGCGCAGGACGGCTCCTCCGTCCTGCGCGAGGCGGTCACGGTGGTGCTGGACTACCCGGAGATGCTGAAGGCCACCGCCGGGACCGTGATCCTCTTCGCGGTCGGCGTCACCTCGGCGCGCGCGGTGCGCAGCCGGGCCGGTCACGAGTTCTGGTACTACACGCACCTGCTCACCTACGCCGCCGTCTTCCTGGCCTTCGGCCACCAGGTGGCGCTGGGCGGCGAGTTCACCGGTCACGTCCTGGCCACGGCCGCCTGGTACGCGCTGTACCTGGGCGTCGGGGCCCTGGTGATGTGGTTCCGGATCCTGGTCCCGGTGCGGCTCAACCTGCGCCACCGGATGCGGGTCGAGGCGGTCCACAAGGAGGCGCCGGGTGTGTACTCCGTCGTCGTGCGCGGCCACCGGCTGGACGAACTGGGCGCGCGGCCGGGGCAGTTCTTCCGCTGGCGATTCCTCGCCGAGGGCATGGGCTGGACGTCGACGCCGTACTCCCTGTCGGCGCCGCCCCGTCCGGACCTGCTGCGCATCACGGTGAAGGCGCTCGGCGACCACAGCGCGGCCGTGCCGCTGCTGCGGCCGGGCACCCGGGTGTGGGCGGAGGGCCCCTACGGGTCGATGACCGCCGACCGGCGCACCTCGCACAAGTCCCTGCTGATCGCGGCCGGGGTCGGCATCACGCCGCTGCGCGCGCTGTTCGAGACGCTGCCCGGTGACGTCACCCTGCTGTACCGGGCACGTACGGCCGAAGACCTTGCCCTGGGCGGCGAGTTGGAGGCCATAGCGCGCGGGCGCGGGGCGCGGGTGCTGTACGCGCTCAACGGCCCGCGCGGCGAACGCCCCCACCTCACCGTGGAGTCCCTGCGCGCGGCCGTCTCCGACCTGGCCGGGCACGACGTGTACCTCTGCGGCCCGCACGCCTTCGCCCGGGACCTGTACGAGGTGCTGCGCGCCGCCGGGGTGCCGGACCGCCGTATCCACCACGAGTCGTTCGAGCTGTGAGGCCCTGTTGCACGCGTTGAGGAAGAACCGTCCGCTGCGCCGCGTCGTGCTGGCGAGCGCCGCCACCGTCTCCGGGCTGGTGATGCTGCTGTCGCTCAAGCCGCACACGCCGCCGCAGATCGCCGCGGATCCGGCGCCGGCCCCGTCCAGCGGTTCGAGCACGTCCGGCGGATCGGGTGCGGCCGGCCGGTCCACCGGCACCAGGACCGTCACCGGTGAGACGGTGCAGACCCGCTGGGGCCCGGTGCAGGTGCGGGTCACGCTCGCCGGCGGCCGGATCACCGACGTGACCGCGCTCGCCCAGCCCTCCGGCAACCCGCGGGACCGGGAGATCAGCGGCTACGCCATCCCCCAGTTGCGCAGGGAGGCGCTGGCCGCGCAGAGCGCGAACATCGACACCGTCTCGGGGGCGACGTACACCAGTGACGGATACCGCCGCTCGCTCCAGTCCGCGCTGGACGCGGCCCGGCGCTGAACCTCGGCCGGACACTGAACGCGGGGCCGCCGTGGCACGTATTCCAGGGCCAAGGGACCACGCCGCCCCCCTTGACCCCGTCCGCGGAGGAACCGTGACCAGCACGCTCGCAGGAGGCCGCGCCGCCCGGCGCCAGACGATGCGCCGCATCCGGCCGCGCCGCTCCCCCGCCGTCCCACTGCTGACCGCCGTCTGGGCGGGCGCGGCGGGCGTCGTCTGGCTGTGGTGGATGAACACCCCGTCCATCGACGGCACCGCCGGGAAGGTCCTGAACGCGGGCCGGATCACCGGCCTGCTCGCCGGCTACCTCATGGCATTGGTCGTGCTCCAGATGGCGCGGGTGCCGGCCCTGGAGCGGCGCGTGGGCTCCGACCGGGTCGCGCGCTGGCACGCCATGACCGGCCGGTACACGCTGTGCCTGGTCCTCGCGCACGTCTTCCTCACCATGTGGGGCTACGCGCTGCTGGGCGGCAGGTCGCTCGGCGACATCGTGGCGCAGACCGTCGAATCCGTCGAGCAACTGCCCGACATGGGCAAGGCCGCGATCGGCACCGGTCTGCTGGTGGTCGTCGGACTGGTCTCGATCGGCCCGGTGCGCCGCCGGATGCCGTACGACACCTGGTACCACGTGCACCTGTTCACCTATGCCGCGGTGTTCCTGACGTTCTGGCACCAGATCACCACCGGCAACGACTTCGCCGTGGAACCGGCCGCCAGGACCTTCTGGTACGGCCTGTACGGCGCGGTGACCGCGCTGGTGATCTGGTACCGGATCCTCACCCCGATCCGGCTGAACCTGCGCCACCGCATGCGGGTGGAGGCGGTGATCGAGGAGACGCCGGGCATCGTGTCGGTGCTGATCGGCGGCAAGAAGCTGCACCGGATGGGCGCGGAGGCCGGGCAGTTCTTCCGCTGGCGGTTCCTGGCGCCGGGCATGCGGTTCTCCTCCCACCCGTACTCCCTGTCGGCGGCGCCCCGTCCGGACCTGCTGCGCATCACCGTCAAGGCGATCGGCGACCACAGCGCCGGGCTGCGCGACCTCACCCCCGGCACCCGGGTGTGGGCGGAGGGGCCGTACGGCGCGCTGACCGCGTCCCGGCGCAGCCGCGGCAAGGTGCTGCTGGTGGCGGGCGGGGTGGGCATCACGCCGATGCGGGCGCTGTTCGAGACGCTGCCCGGCGCGGCCGGTGACATCACGTTGTTGTACCGGGCCAACAGCACGCAGGACCTGGCCCTGTGGGACGAGCTGGCGAAGATCGCCGACGAGCGCGGCGCCCGCCTGATGTACGCGGTGAACAGCCCGGACGGCGAACGCCCCGACATCTCCGCCGAGTCGCTGCGCCGGAAGATCGCCGACATCGACCGCCACGACGTCTTCATGTGCGGCCCGCCCGGCTTCGCGCAGTCGGTGTACGAGGCACTGCGCGGCGCGGGAGTCCCCGCCCGCCGCATCCATCACGAGTCGTTCGAGATGTGAGCGACGGGAACGCGGAACGGCGCGGAAACCACATGACTTACGGGACTCACGGGAATTCAGGAGCTCATCGGCGATGAGGAAGAACCACCCCATCCGACGTGCCGTGCTGGCCGGCGCCGCGACCGTGTCCGGCATCGTGCTGCTCCTGTCGCTGAAGCCGGCCTCCGACCCCGCCTCGGCAGCCGGCGCGGCGCCGCAGCGGACCGCGGCGGCACAGGAGTCGCCGCAGGGCGGCAGCGGTGCGCAGCGGACGGGCACGCGGTCCGTGACCGGCGACGTGGCCCGGACCCAGTACGGCGACGTGCAGGTCCGGCTGACCGTCAGCGGCGGCAGGATCACCGCGGCGGAGGCGGTACAGGCGCCGCAGGGCGGGCTCAGCGGCCAGAAGAGCGAACAGGCGGTGCCCCGGCTCAACCAGGAGGCCGTGACCGCACAGAGCGCCAACATCGACACCGTCTCCGGAGCGACGTACACCAGCGGCGGCTACAAGAAGTCGCTCCAGTCGGCACTGGACAAGGCGAAGGCGGGCGGTTCGGCGTCCGGACCGGCCTCCGGTCCGTCCTCCGGCACGCCGTCCGGTTCGTCCTCCTCGGGGGCCGCCGCATCGGGAGCAGCCCAGGCCCGCACCGTCACGGGTGAGGCCGCCCAGACCGACTACGGCCCGGTACAGGTCCGGATCACGGTCAGCAACGGCAGGATCAGCAAGGCTGAGGCCGTGCAGGCGCCGCAGGGCGGGCTCAGCGGCCAGAAGAGCGAACAGGCGGTGCCCCGGCTCAACCAGGAGACCGTGACCGCACAGAGCGCCAACATCGACACCGTCTCCGGAGCGACGTACACCAGCGGCGGCTACAAGAAGTCGCTCCAGTCGGCACTGGACAAGGCCGGTGGCTGAGGCCATGTCCGGGTCGGCCGAGGGTCCCGCCGCGGTGCGGCACGCGGAGGAGGTCATGGGGACCGTCTTCTCCTTCGACGTCCGCGGCGGTCGGTCCGACGCGGTGGCGGCGGCCCTGGGCGAGGCGATCGCCGGGCTGCACCGGGTCGACGAGCTGTTCAGCACCTACCGCGACGACAGCCAGCTCTCCCGCCTGGCACGTGGTGAGCTGACCGTGGCGGAGTGCGACCCCGAGGTCGCCGAGGTGCTCGCACTGGGCGCCGAGGCCGAACGGGTCAGCGAAGGCTGGTTCAGCCTGCGCTACCAGGGGAGCCTGGATCCGACCGGGATCGTCAAGGGCTGGGCCGCCGAACGGGCCGCCCGGCGGATCGCGGCGGCGGGGGTGAGCGGGGTCAGCGTGAACGGCGGCGGAGACGTCCAGTTGCTCGGCTCCCCCGACGCGCAGCGGCCCTGGCGCGTGGGTGTGTCGGACCCCCTGCGCCCCGGCGGACTCGCGGCGGTGGTCTCCACGGCGGGTAGGAGCGAGCTTGCGGTGGCGACGTCGGGCACGGCCGAGCGCGGCGCCCACATCGTCGACCCGAGCACCGGCAGGTCGGCGGTCACCGACCTGGTCGCGGTCACCGTGGTCACCCCCAGCCTGACCTGGGCGGACTGCTGGGCGACGGCCGCGTTCGCCATGGGTTCCCGCGCGGGCCTGGCCTGGCTGGAGTCGTTGCCGGACGTGGAGGCGCTGCTGATCACGGCGGGCGACGAGGTCAGGTGCACGCACGGGCTCGCCGCCCGGCTGGGCTGAGGTCCGGCCGGGCCCGCGCCGCGGTCACTGGCCGTTCTGCGCCAGCCTCAGCAGGTGGTCCGCCAGTGCCTGTCCCCCGGTGGGGTCCCGGCTGATCAGCAGCAGCGTGTCGTCGCCTGCGATGGTCCCCAGGATGTCGTGCAGTTCGGCCTGGTCGATGGCCGAGGCGAGGAACTGCGCCGCCCCCGGAGGCGTCCGCAGGACCACGAGGTTGGCGGAGGCCTCCGCGGAGATCAGCAGCTCCTGCGAGAGCCGCCGCATCCGCTCCTCCTTCACCGACTCCCCCAGCGGTGCGCGCGGGGTGCGGAAACCGCCCTCGCTGGGCACCGCGTAGATGAGGTCGCCGTCGGTGTTGCGGATCTTCACCGCGTTCAGCTCGTCCAGGTCGCGGGAGAGCGTCGCCTGGGTGACGCTCAGCCCGTCGTCGGCCAGCAGCTTCGCCAACTGGCTCTGGGAGCGCACCGGTTGCCGGTTGAGGATGTCCACGATCCGACGGTGACGGGCGGTGCGGGTCTGCGGCACCGCCGGCCCGGCCTCGGTCTGACCGTTCTGCGCCTGACTCATCGTCGTCTCAATCTCCGGATCATCCGTCCCCGTTTGCCACGTCCAGGACGCCGGGCAGCGCTCCGAGGAAGGCGTCCACCTCGTCGTCGCCGAGGTTCAGCGGCGGCATCAGCCGTACGACGTCGGGGGCGGGCGCGTTCACCAGGAAACCGGCCTCCTGAGCCGCCTGCTGCACCTGGGGCGCGCGCGGCTCGGTGAGCACGATACCCAGCAGCAGGCCCGCGCCCCTGACGTGGGCGACCAGCGGGTGGTCCAGTGACTCGATTCCCTCGCGCAGCTTCTCGCTCTGCCGCTTGACGTTCTCCAGCAGCCCCTCGCCCGCGATCGTGTCCAGGACGGCGAGTCCGGCGGCGCAGGCGACCGGGTTGCCGCCGAAGGTCGTACCGTGCTGACCGGGCTGGAGCAGGTCGGCGGCGCGCCCGAAGGCGACGGTGGCGCCGAGCGGCAGTCCGCCGCCCAGGCCCTTGGCGAGCGTGACGATGTCCGGCAGGACGCCCTCGTGGGCCTGGTACTCGAACCAGTGCCCGGTGCGCCCGACCCCGGTCTGCACCTCGTCGAGGACCAGCAGCGAACCGGTGGCCGCCGTGATCGCCCTGGCCGCCTTCAGGTAGCCGGGCGGGGGCACCACGACCCCGTTCTCGCCCTGGACGGGCTCGATGACGACGAGGGCGGTCTCCTCGGTGACCGCGGCGGCCAGGGCCCGCGCGTCCCCGTAGGGCACGTGGGTGACCTCGCCGGGCAGCGGCAGGAACGGCTCCTGCTTGCCGGGCTGGCCGGTGAGCGCGAGGGCGCCCATCGTACGGCCGTGGAAGCCGCCCTCGGTGGCGACCATGTGCGGCCGCCCGGTCAGCCGGCCGATCTTGAAGGCGCCCTCGTTGGCCTCGGCGCCGGAGTTGCAGAAGAACACCTTGCCGTCCCGGCCGAAGAGCTGGAGCAGCCGTTCGGCCAGGGCGACGGGCGGTTCGGCGATGAACAGGTTGGAGACGTGGCCGAGGGAGGCGATCTGCCGGCCGACCGCCTCGACGACGGCGGGGTGGGCGTGGCCGAGCGCGTTGACCGCGATACCGCCGACGAAGTCGACGTACTCCCGGCCGTCGGCGTCCCACAGCTTCGCGCCCGCGCCGCGGACGAGGGCGAGCCGCGGGGTGCCGTAGTTGTTCATGAGCGCGCCCTGCCAGCGCGCGGCCAGTGCCTGGTTGCTCACGTCCTGGCTGCTCGCGTCCTGGTTGCTCACGTCCTGGCTGCTCGCGTCCTGGTTGCTCACGTCCTGGCTGCTCGCGTCCTGGTCGCTCACGTCCTGGTCGCTCACGACTCCCCCTGTTCGTCCGGCACGACCATCGTGCCGATGCCCTCGTCGGTGAAGATCTCCAGCAGGATCGAGTGCTGGACCCGGCCGTCGATGACGCGGGCGGTGGTCACGCCGCCGCGCACCGCGTGCAGGCAGCCCCGCATCTTCGGCACCATGCCGGAGGACAGCTCCGGCAGCAGCTTCTCCAGCTCGCTCGCGGTCAGGCGGCTGATCACCTCGTCGGAGTTCGGCCAGTCCTCGTAGAGGCCCTCGACGTCGGTGAGGACCATGAGGGTCTCGGCGCCCAGTGCCGCGGCGAGTGCCGCGGCCGCCGTATCGGCATTGACGTTGTAGACGTGCCCGTCGTCCTCGGAGCGGGCGATCGAGGAGACGACCGGGATGCGGCCGTCGGCGAGCAGCGCCTCGATCGCGCCGGTGTCGATCGCGGTGATCTCGCCCACTCGCCCGATGTCGACCGGCTCGCCGTCGATCTCGGGGATGTGCTTGGTGGCGGTGATGGTGTGCGCGTCCTCGCCGGTGAGGCCGACGGCGAACGGCCCGTGCTGGTTGAGCAGGCCCACCAGCTCCCGCTGCACCTGCCCGGCCAGCACCATCCGCACGACGTCCATGGCCTCCTCGGTGGTGACCCGCAGGCCCGCCTTGAACTCGCTGACGATGCCGTGCCGGTCGAGCGCCCGGCTGATCTGGGGGCCGCCGCCGTGCACGACGACGGGCCTGAGGCCGGCGTGCCGCAGGAAGACGACGTCCTGGGCGAAGGCGGCCTTCAGCTCCTCGTCCACCATGGCGTTGCCGCCGAACTTGATGACGACGATCTTGCCGTGGTGCCGGGTCAGCCAGGGCAGCGCCTCGACGAGGATCTTCGCCTTGGGGAGCGCGGTGTGTTTGCGAGTGGTTCCGGAGCTCATGAGGAGTAGGCGCTGTTCTCGTGGACGTAGTCGGCGGTGAGGTCGTTGGTCCAGATGGTGGCGGTCTGGGCGCCGGCGGCGAGGTCGGCCACGATGTGGACCTCGCGGTAGCGCATGTCGACCTTCGCGCGGTCCTCGCCGACGCCGCCGTTCTTGCAGACCCAGACGCCGTTGATGGCGACGTTCAGCCGGTCGGGCTCGAAGGCGGCCCCGGTGGTGCCGATGGCGGACAGGACGCGGCCCCAGTTGGGGTCCTCGCCGTGGATGGCGCACTTGAGGAGGTTGTTGCGGGCGATGGAGCGGCCCACCTCCACGGCGTCCTCCTCGGTCGCGGCGCCCACCACCTCGACCTTGATGTCCTTGCTGGCGCCCTCGGCGTCCCGGATGAGCTGCTGCCCGAGGTCGTCGCACACCGCCCGTACGGCCTCGGCGAACTCCGCGTGCCCCGGGGTGACCCCGGAGGCGCCGGAGGCGAGCAGCAGCACGGTGTCGTTGGTGGACATGCAGCCGTCGGAGTCGACCCGGTCGAAGGTGACCCTGGTGGCGGCGCGCAGCGCCTGGTCGAGCACGTCGGCCTCGAGGTCGGCGTCCGTGGTGAGGACGACGAGCATGGTGGCCAGGCCCGGGGCGAGCATGCCGGCGCCCTTGGCCATGCCGCCGACGGTCCAGCCGTCCTTGGTCACCACGGACGTCTTGTGGACGGTGTCGGTGGTCTTGATGGCGATGGCGGCCTTCTCGCCGCCGTGCTCGGAGAGCTGGGCGGCGGCCGTCTCGACGCCTGCCAGCAGCTTGTCCATGGGCAGCAGGACGCCGATCAGTCCGGTGGAGCAGACCGCGACCTCGATGGCGCCGACACCGAGCACGTCGGCGGCCTTCTCGGCGGTGGCGTGGGTGTCCTGGAAGCCCTTGGAGCCGGTGCAGGCGTTGGCGCCGCCGGAGTTGAGGACGACCGCGGAGAGCCTGCCGTCCTTGAGGACCTGCTCGGACCACTGCACCGGGGCGGCCTTGACGCGGTTGGAGGTGAAGACGCCCGCGGCGGCGCGGCGGGGCCCGGTGTTGACCACGAGGGCCAGGTCCGGGTTGCCGCTCTCCTTGATCCCGGCGGCGATGCCCGCCGCCTGGAACCCCTTGGCTGCCGTGACACTCACTGCATCTCCTTGTTCGCCCCGCCGCGGTAGCGGCTGATGTCACTGCCGCCCGTGCAGCGCAGCGGTGCGGCCATCTCCCCCAGTGCCTTGACGGCCTGGGAGGTACCCCCAGTCGTCTGCGGCCCGGTGGCTGCACGTGCGTCGCTCACGGGGCGACTCCGATCGTGGAAAGTCCGAGCTCCTCGGGAAGTCCGAGGGCGATGTTCATGCTCTGCACCGCGCCGCCCGCGGTGCCCTTGGTCAGGTTGTCGATGGCGCTGATCGCGAGGACGCGGTGCGCGGCGGGGTCGTACGCCACCTGGATCTGCACGGCGTTGGAGCCGTACACGGAGGCGGTGGCGGGCCAGCGCCCCTCGGGGAGGAGGTGGACGAAGGGCTCGTCGGCGTAGGCCTTCTCGTACGCGGCGCGCACGGAGTCGGCGGTGACCCCGGGCCGGGCCTTGGCACTGCACGTGGCGAGGATGCCGCGGGGCATCGGCGCGAGGGTGGGCGTGAAGGACACGGTGACGCGCTCCCCCGCCGCGGCGCTGAGGTTCTGGATCATCTCCGGGGTGTGCCGGTGCAGGCCGCCCACCCCGTAGGGGGACATGGATCCCATGACCTCGGAGCCGAGCAGGTGCGGCTTGGCCGCCTTGCCGGCGCCGGAGGTACCGGAGGCGGCGACGATCACGGCCTCGTTCTCGGCGAGTCCGGCCGCGTAGGCCGGGAAGAGGGCGAGGGAGGCGGCCGTCGGGTAGCAGCCGGGCACCGCGATGCGCCTGGCCCCCGCCAGCGCGGCACGGCCGCCGGGGAGTTCGGGGAGGCCGTAGGGCCAGGTGCCGGCGTGCGGCGAGCCGTAGAAGCGCTCCCAGTCGGCGAGGTCCTTCAGCCGGAAGTCGGCGCCCATGTCGATGACGAGGACGTCGGGGCCCAGTCGCTCGGCGACGGCGGCGGACCGGCCGTGCGGCAGGGCGAGGAAGACGACGTCGTGCCCGGCGAGGACTTCGGGGGTGGTCTCCTCCAGGACGCGGTCGGCGAGGGGCGGCAGGTGCGGCTGCAGCGCGCCGAGCCGCTCTCCGGCGTTGGAGTTCCCGGTCAGGGCGCCGATCTCGGCCTCGGGGTGCGCCAGGAGCAGGCGCAGCGCTTCTCCGCCCGCGTATCCACTCGCTCCGGCGACCGCCACACGTACAACCATGAACCCTCCTCCTCGATGGCATGACTATACGCATTCCTGCACGTTTATGCAACGGATTCGAGACCGGCCGTCGTACGGTGAGCGGGTGGAAAAGGGCGAGCGGGCGGCGGAGGGCCGGTTCCTGCCGGTGCCGGACGTGCTGGCGTACCTGGCCGGGAACTGGCGGGTCCGACGGTCGGTACGGGACCTGGCGGGCGGCGGGACGGGGGAGTTCACCGGTACGACGGCCTTCGGCGCCCTGGACGGCGGCGGGCTGCTGCACCGGGAGTGCGGCACGTTCGCCTGGCAGGGGGTGGCCCGGCCCGCCGAGCGGACGCTGCGCTTTCTGCCCGGAAGCGTGCCGGGCACGGCCGACGTGCGCTTCGCGGACGGACGGCCCTTCCACGATCTGGACCTGCGCTCCGGGCGGCACCTGGCCGGGCATCCGTGCGCGGCGGATCTCTACCGGGGCGAGTTCACCGTCCAGGACGCCGGGCACTGGCGCACGGTGTGGCGCGTGGGCGGCCCCGCGAAGGACCTGCTGCTGACGACGGACTACACGCGCGAGGACTGAACTCCCTGTTCCCGCGGTCGGTTGCCCTGCCCGAGCGTCAGGGCAGCGCCTCCGCACAGGCCGTCCGCAGGCGGCGCACGCCTTCGGCGATCTCCGCCGTGCCGCCGACCGCGGCGAAGCTCAACCGCACGTGGGCGGCCGGGGGTTCGGCGCTGAAGTAGGGGCGGCCGGGGGTGAGCGCGACGCCCGCGCGCAGGGCGGCGGCGGTCAGGGCGGCCTCGTCCGCGCCGTCGGGCAGGCGCGGCCACAAGTGGTAGCCGCCGGACGGGACGTGCGGCAGGGCGAGTTCGGGAAGGTGCTCCCGCAGCGCGGTGGTCAGCGCGTCCCGACGGCTCTTCAAGTCGGTGGCGAGCGCGCGCAGATGGCGCGGCCAGGCGGGTGAGCCGACCAGTTCGAGTGCGGCCTCCTGCAACGGCCGCGGCACGAAGAACGTGTCCACGACCTGAATGGCGCGCAGCCGTTCCAGCACCGGACCGCGCGCGACCAGCGCGCTCACCCGGAAGCTGGGCGAGGTGGCCTTGGTCAGCGAGCCGACGTGCACCACGACCCCGTCCGGGTCGCAGGCGACGAGCGGGGGAGGCAGGGTGCCGGCGTCCTCGTGCACGAGCCGCCGTACGAAGTCGTCCTCGACGACGAAGGCGCCGGCCTCGCGGGCCGTCCGCAGCACCCGCGCGCGCCGGCCGGTGGCGAGGACGGCGCCGGTGGGGTTCTGGAACAGGGGCTGGCAGACGAACACGCGGGCGCCGGTGGCCCGGAACGCGTCGGCGAGCAGTTCCGGCCTCACCCCGTCCGCGTCGACGGGCACGGGTACGGGCCGCAGTCCGGAGGACCGGGCGATGGCCAGCATGCCGGGATAGGTGGGCGACTCGACCAGCACCGGAGCGCCGGGCGGGGCCAGGGCACGCAGGGCGGTGGTCAGCGCGGACTGGCCGCCCGCGGCGATCAGGACCTCGGCGGCGGTGACGGTCCCGCCCGGTCCGCCGATGTCCCGCGCGAACCACTCGCGCAGCTCCGGCAGCCCCTCCAGCGGCGGCCGCCCCCACGCACCGGGACGGCGTCCGGCCCGGGACAGCGCGGCGGCCATGGCCCGCTCGGGCTGCAACGAGGGGTGCAGGTAGCCGCCGTTGAACTCGATCACGCCCGGCGGCGGGGCGGCCAGCGAGATCGTGACGCCGGAGGCGTCCACCGTGCGCGGTACGAGCTCGGCGGCGCCGTCCGCGCTGAGCGCGACCTCCTGCCAGGAGGTGTCGCCGGCGGGAGCGGCCGTCGCGCGCGCCGGGGCGCGGAAGGCGCCGGCGCCGGGACGGGTGACCACCAGGCCCTCGGCCGCCAGCTGCGACAGGGCCCGCGAGACGGTCACCGGACTGACCCGGTACCGCTCGACGAGGACCCGGCTCGACGGGAGCTTTCCACCAGGTGAGTAGCGGTCCAGTTCCCTCCGCAGGCATTCTGCGAGTTCGGCGACGCTGCTACGCTGTTGCATGAGAGCACAGAGTAGCGCTACCGCACCGACACCGATAGCGGTGGACGCCCCGGCCCGCCCGCGCGCCGGCATCCTTCAGGCGGCCCTCGGCGTGGTCGCCTTCTCCCTGACCTTCCCGGCCACCGCCTGGGGCCTGGAGGGCTTCGGACCCTGGTCCCTGGTGGCCGTGCGCAGTGTGCTCGCCGCCGTCCTCGCGGGCGGCTGCCTGCTGGCGCTGCGCGTACCGCCGCCCGCACGCCGGCACTGGCCCGGCCTCGCGGTCGTGGCCGCCGGAGTGGTCCTCGGCTTCCCGCTGCTCACCACGCTCGCCCTGGAGACCTCCACCACCGCCCACGCGGCCGTCGTCGTGGGCCTGCTGCCGCTCACCACGGCGCTGCTCTCCGCGCTGCGCTTCGGCATCCGTCCCTCGCGCACGTTCTGGACGGCTGCGCTGGCGGGCGCGGCGGCCGTGGTGGCCTTCACCGTGCAGCAGAGCGGCGGTGCGCTGACCACCGCCGACGCCTTCCTGTTCGGCGCCCTGCTCGTGTGCGCCGCCGGCTACACCGAGGGCGGCCGGCTGGCCCGCGTGATGCCGGGCTGGCAGGTCATCGGCTGGGCGCTGGTGGTGTGCCTGCCGCTCACCGCGCCCGCGGCCGCGTTCGCGCTGACGCACGAGCCCGTGCACCTGGGCGTCCACAGCGTGACCGGGCTGCTCTGGGTCGCGGCGGGCTCGCAGTTCCTCGGGCTGGTCGTCTGGTACCGGGGCATGGCCGCCGTCGGCATCCCCAAGGCGAGCCAGTTGCAGTTGGCCCAACCCCTGCTCACACTGGTGTGGTCGGTGCTGCTGCTCGGCGAGCACCTCACTCCGGCCGCCCCTGTGACGGCCGTAGCCGTGCTCGTCTGCATCGCCGTCACCCAGCGGGCGCGCGGCTGACCGGCGCTCACACCGGTGCCGACCGCACACCGGCCCGGCCGCTCACCGGTTCCAGTCGCGCTCCGCACCGTAGACTCGGAAGTCGAGGACCGCTGCTCCCGCACATGGTGAGGAGGCCCCGCAGATGCGCGCAACCGTGGGCGACCAGCTCGTCCAGCACGGCAGGGTGGTCGGTCAGCACGACCAGATCAGCGAAATCGTCGAGGTCATGGGCACGGAGGGCAACCCGCCGTACCGCGTCCGCTTCCCGGACGGGCACGAGGCCGTCATGTCACCGGGCCCCGACTGCCAGGTCCGCCACAAGAAGGAGCACGAACACCACTGAGTCAGCGCGGGGGTCTCGCCGGCCGGCGGTAGTGGTCGGCGACGACCCGCGCCATGGCCCCCGACAGGTCGGCCGCCACCTCCTTCGCGGCGAAGAAGACGTGCCCGCGTACTTCCGGGTGCGCGGCCGCGAGGGTGAGGTGGCGGGACAGTTCGTCGGGGTCCTGCCAGGCCGCGCCCTGCGCGGGGTCGCCGGCCTTGTAAAGCGCCTCCCCCACGTAGAGCCGCGTACGGCTGCCCTGTGCCACCTCGGCCCACCAGGGCAGCAGGGCGGCGTAGTCGGCGGCGGCGAAGCCGACGGCCCAGTACAGCTGCGGGACGACGTAGTCGATCCAGCCCTCCATGACCCACTTGCGCGTGTCCGCGTACAGGTTGTCGTACGTCTGCACGCCGGCCCGGGTGTCCGAGCCGCGCGGGTCGGTCGAGGCGTTGCGCCACACCCCGAAGGGACTGATCCCGAACCGGGCGCCCGGGCGGGTGACGGCGATGGCCGCGGCCATCTCGCGGATCAGCCGGTCGATGTTGTCGCGCCGCCAGTCGGCCCGGCCGGCGAAGGCGCCGCCGTACCGGTGGTGGGCGGTGGCGTCGTCGAAGGTCTGGCCGGCGACCGGATAGGGGTAGAAGTAGTCGTCGAAGTGGACGCCGTCCACCGGGTACCGGGACACCGCGTCGAGCATCGCCCGCCGCACGAAGGACCGGACCTCGGGCAGGCCGGGGTTGTAGTAGAGGCACCCGCCGTACCGCACCACCCAGTCGGGGTGCCTGCGGGCCGGATGGGAGGCGGCCAGCAGGGCCGGGTCGTCGTGCAGGGCGACCCGGTAGGGGTTGAACCAGGCGTGCAGCCGCAGTCCGCGGGCGTGCGCCTCCGCCACGGCCGTGCCCAGCGGATCCCAGCCGGGGTCCCTGCCCTGCGTGCCG
Organism: Streptomyces sp. NPDC093064; assembly: GCF_044754605.1. NCBI lineage: Bacteria > Bacillati > Actinomycetota > Actinomycetes > Kitasatosporales > Streptomycetaceae > Streptomyces > Streptomyces sp. NPDC093064. Next base: position 215,198 of record NZ_JBIVPK010000004.1, on the reverse strand, counting down.
GTGAGGAACTGCGACCACGGCTCGTGGGGCGAGGGCCACAGCGCGTCGGCCGACGGGCGCACCTGGAGGAACACCGTGTTGAGCCGGCGGCGCACCGCCACGTCGAGCAGGGCGGTCAGCTCGCCGCTCTGCCGGGCCGCGCTCAGCCCGGGGCGTGAGGGCCAGTCGCGGTTGCGCACCGTCGCCAGCCACATGCCGCGCATCTCGGTGACTGCGGCGCGGCCCCGCCGGTCCGTGCCGGTGCCGCCCGTCGCGGTGGCCGCGTCGCCGGTCGTCGCCAGGGTCGACAGCGCCGCCACGGTGAACGACCGTCGTGTCACCCGTGTCGCTCGGGCCATCCGGGCACTCCCCGTACGCCGTGGATCCGCACAGTCACGGATCGTTCTCCTGCTCAGGATGCCCGACCCGGGCAACCGATCACGGCCACTACGGGGGTAACGTGCACGATCGGAGCAGGCACCGCACAACGGGCCGCCTGCCACAGCCGTAGGAACTGCGAAAGGGACGATGTGACCGGCATTTCGGGAGACATTGCACGCGTCGGAGTGGTGGGCTGCGGCCAGATGGGTGCGGGCATCGCCGAGGTGTGCGCCCGGGCCGGCCTGGAGGTGAAAGTCGCCGAGACCACCGGCGAGGCCCTGGAGATAGGCCGTACCCGGCTGTTCAACTCCCTGGCCAAGGCGGCCGAGCGCGGCAAGATCAGCGAGGCGGAGCGGGACGCGACGCAGGCCCGGCTGAGCTTCACCACCGACCTCGGCGAGTTCTCCGACCGCGACCTGGTGATCGAGGCCGTGGTGGAGAACGAGCAGGTCAAGACCGAGATCTTCCAGGTCCTGGACCAGGTGGTGACCCGGCCGGACGCGATCCTGGCCTCCAACACCTCCTCCATCCCGCTGGTGAGGCTGGCGGTCGCCACCGCGCGGCCCGACCAGGTGATCGGCATCCACTTCTTCAACCCCGCCCCGGTGCAGCAGCTGGTCGAGCTGATCCCGGCGCTCACCACCTCCGAGGGCACGCTGAGCCGGGCGCAGCTGTTCACCGAGAAGGTGCTCGGCAAGCACGCGATCCGCGCCCAGGACCGCTCGGGCTTCGTGGTGAACGCGCTGCTGATCCCCTACCTGCTCTCGGCGATCCGGATGTTCGAGTCGGGCATCGCCAGCCGCGAGGACATCGACAACGGCATGGAGCTGGGCTGCGCCCACCCGATGGGCCCGCTGAAGCTGTCCGACCTGATCGGTCTGGACACGGTGGCCTCGGTCGCCCACTCCATGTACGAGGAGTACAAGGAGCCGCTGTACGCCGCTCCCCCGCTGCTCCAGCGCATGGTGGACGCCGGCCGACTCGGCCGGAAGTCCGGCTCCGGCTTCTACACCTACGGCTGACCACGAAGAACGACGGTCAGCGGGCCCGGCACCGAGGTGGTGCCGGGCCCGTGTCGTTCACCACCCTGGTGGGCCCTGCCTGAGGTGGTGCAGGAGCAGCAACGCGGCCGCCATGTTGGCGGCCGGGACCTCGCCGCGGGCGACCAGGTCGGGAACGATCTTGAGGGGGACCCATTCCCGGCGGTCGGACTCGAAGTCGTCCGCCGGGTGTCCGACGTACTCGCCCTCGTCCGACCAGTAGATGTGGTGCCGGGCGTCGGTGAGTCCGTTGGACGGCTCCACGCTCATGAGGTGGCGCAGGGGTCCCGGCCGCCAGCCGGTCTCCTCCTCCAGCTCCCTGGCGGCGGCGGCCACGATGTCCTCGCCGTCCTCCACGACGCCCGCCGCGAGTTCCCAGCCCCAGCTGTCGGTGATGAAGCGGTGGCGCCACAGGAGGAGGACCTCACCCGCCTCGTTCACCACCGTGGCCACGGCGACGGGCCGCAGCCGTATCAGGAAGTGGTCGAGGTGCCGACCGTCCGGCAGCTCGACATCCGCGAGGTTGACGGTGAACCAGCGGTTTGCGTATACAGTTTGTTCGTTCTGTTTCGTCCACTGCACGGTTCTGCCACCTTCCGTCGGGTCAGTGGCAATATCGCAGCCGGAACGGTCCCGCAGCAGGCGTACGGTGAGCCGCCGGGAGCACCGCGCCGCCGTCACAGCGGTACGCGCAGGGCCCCGTCGATCAGTTCGGCCGCCTCGGCCGTGCCGGCGCCGCCGCTGCGCACCAGGTGCTCGCGCACCGCGCGCAGTCTGTCCCGCAGCCGCTGCGACTCCATCCCACGGGCCTGTTCGGCCATCCGCACGGCCGTGGCCACCGCCTTGTCGGCATTGCCCCGGCGCAGTTGGATCGTGCTGAGCATGGCCAGCCGGTGCACCCTGCCCCGGTCGTGCGCGGGGTTGTCCACGGCGGCCGCCGCGTGCTCCTCGGCGGCGGCCAGCTCGCCGAGGCTGAGCAGGGCCTCCGCCACCTGCACATTGACCAGGCCCGGTTGGACGTAGCCCGTCTCGTCGGGTTCGTATCCGCGCCGGATGCGTTCTGCGGCGGACTCTGCTCGCCCGATGCAGCCCAGCGCGCTCGTGCCGTCGCCGAGGTGGGCGTAGGCCTTGGCCTGCATCGCGTACAGGTCGGAGGCGAGCGCGGGGGTGATGTGCTGGCCGGCGGCGCGCAGGGCGGCCTCGGCGAAGGCGACGGCCTGGCGGTACTCCCGCATGAACAGCGACTGGTTGACCAGCAGCGCGATCACATACGCGCCAAGTCCCCGGTCCCCGCTGGCCTTGGCCAGCCTGAGCGCCTGGTGGAAGTAGCGCTGGGCCAGGCCGTGCGCGTCGGAGTCGTAGGCGCAGATGCCCACGATGGCCACCAACGCGCCGGTGGCGCGGTGCAGTTGGCGGCCGGTGGCGTCGGTGTAGTTGCCCCGCAGCAGCGGGGTGGCCTCGGCGTTGAGGAAGCCCACGACACGGCCGCGGGTCGCGACGCCGCCGGCCTTGCGGTACATCTGCTCGTAGTGCGTGCGGGCGGCGCGCAGCATCTCGATGTCCAACGGGGTGACCCGGTGCCGGCCACCGCGGGAGACGTCCACGTCCTCGGGCGGGTTCTCCCACTCCCACACGGGCATGACGGCGGGCGTGCCGGTCACGGCGGGGGTTCCGAGGAGGTGCGGGCGCTGCTGCTCGTCGGATCGCCACAGGGCGGTGGCGCGTTCGACGAACCCGGACAGCGAGGTGCCGTGCGGCGCGGAGGGCTCGCCGGGCACGCCGAGACCGATGTCGTCGAGCGTGACCGACCGGTGCAGCCGGCTCGCCAGTACCTCGCAGATCAGGTCGGGCACCTGGCCGCGCGGCCGCTGGCCCTTCAACCACCGGGCCACGGCGGTGTGTTCGTACCGGAGCGCGAGTCCGCGAGCCCGCCCCTCCTGGTTGACGTGCGCTGCCAGGCCCGCGTGCGAGATCCCGGCCTCGTCCAGGATCGCGTCGAGCAGTGTGTTGGGCTGCATGGGTGCCCCCCGGTGGCTCGGTGGCGACAGCGTAGTGCGTTCGCCTTCACACGGGGTGTGAACGGAGCACGCGCATCCGCGCTGTACGCGCGCTGTCGCTAAGAGTCCCCACCCGGTTGACTGAACCGCCTCCTCCAAGAGGCCGTCCGGGCCGCCGGCTCCCCCTCAACAAACCACGGCGGCCCGGCACGGCGACGCTCCGCCGAGTGGCCGGCCTTGTCGACACGGGCCGGTGGGGGCCGATCGCGCCCAAGCCGCATATCGGCAAAGCCCTGCGCCCTTGGGGGCACGGGGCTTGGACCCGATCAGCACGGCCGGCCTTTCGACGCGGGCCGGCTCCGGAAGGGGCGCGGGGAACTGCGCGACCGGCCACCGACCACCCACAGTCGGCGACGGACTCGCAGTCCCCCGCGCTTGACCCGTCAGCTGCGCAGAACCGCCCCCGTGCGCTCAGCGGCCAGCGCCACCGCCGCGTCGCGGGCGGCGGACGCCTCGTCCACGGTCAGCGTGCGGTCCGGCGCGCGGAAGCGCAGCGCGTAGGCAAGGGACTTGCGGCCCTCGCCGAGCTGCTCGGCGTTCTCGTAGAGGTCGAACAGCCTGATGGACTCCAGGAGTTCACCGGCGCCCTCGCGCAGCGCGGCCTCGACGTCGGCGGCCGGGACCGGCTTGTCGACGACGAGGGCGACGTCCTGCGTGGCGACCGGGAACGTGGAGATGCCCGGCGCCTGCGGGGTGTCGTCGCCGACCTGCTCCAGCACGTCCAGGTTCAGCTCCATCGCGCAGGTGCGCTCGGGCAGGCCCAGCGCCTTGACCACGCGCGGGTGCAGTTCGCCCGCGTGGCCCACGACCCGCTCGGTGCCGTCCACGGCGACCGCGAACTCGGCGCAGCGGCCCGGGTGCCACGGTCCGTACTGGCCCTTGCGGACGATCAGTTCGGCCCCGGTCTCACGGGCCGCGGTCCGCGCGGCCTCGACCGCGTCGGCCCAGTCGGCCGGGCGGTCCTTGCCCCACCAGCCGGTCTGCTCACGGGCGCCCGCGAGGACCACGGCCACATGGCGCGGCTGCTCGGGCAGCGCCGCGTTCAGCTCCGCGATCTCCTCGTCGGTGGGACGCCGGTCGACGGGCGGCTGGGCCACGACCCGCTGCTCCTCGCGCGGGTGGAAGACCAGGCCGGTCTCGAACAGGGCGAGATCGTGGCTGCCGCGGCCGTCGTTGCGGCGCAGCGCGCCGAGCAGGCCCGGCAGCAGCGTGGTGCGCAGCGCGGGCTCCTCGTCGCTGAGCGGGTTGACCAGCCGGACCACGCGGCGCGCGGGGTCGCCGGGCTCCAGGCCGAGCTGGTCGAAGACCTGCTCGCCGACGAACGGGTAGGTCGGCGCCTCGACGTAGCCCGCGCCGGCCAGCGCGCGGCCGACCCGGCGGTGCAGCCGCTGGCGGTGGGTGAGGCCGCGGCCGGAGGGGAGCCTGGGCAGCGTGGAGGGCAGGTTCTCGTAGCCCTCCAGGCGGATGACCTCTTCGGCCAGGTCGTTGGGGTCCGTCAGGTCGGGCCGCCAGGACGGGACGGTGACGGTCAGGTCGTCCTGCCCCTCCACCTGGCAGCCGATCTGCTGGAGCCGGCGGACGACGGCCTCACGGCCGTAGACGACGCCCGCGACCTTGTCCGGGTGGTCGGCCGGCACGGTGATCGTGCGCGGAGCCGCCGGCGCGGCGACCTCGGTGACACCGGCGTCGGCCGTGCCGCCCGCGAGCAGGACCAGCAGGTCCACCGTGCGCTGGGCCGCGGCAGCAGCGGCCTGCGGGTCGACGCCCCGCTCGAAGCGGCGGGAGGCCTCCGAGGACAGCTTGTGGCGACGGGCGGTGCGCGCGATGGAGACCTGGTCGAAGTGGGCGGCCTCGATGACGACCTCGGTGGTCGCGTTCTCCGTGTCCTCGTGGTCGGCGATCTCGGTGTTGGCGCCGCCCATGACGCCGGCGAGGCCGATGGGGCCGCGCTCGTCGGTGATGACCAGGTCCTCGGCGTGCAGCGTGCGCTTGACGCCGTCGAGGGTGGTGAACTTCTCGCCCTCCTCGGCCCGGCGCACGCCGATCGTGCCCTGGACCAGCTTGCGGTCGTAGGCGTGCAGCGGCTGGCCGAGCTCCAGCATCACGTAGTTGGTGATGTCGACGGCGAGCGAGATCGGGCGCATCCCGGCCTTCTGGAGGCGGCGCTGGAGCCAGATCGGGGAGCGCGCCTCGGGGTCGAGGCCGGAGACGGTGCGCGCGGTGAAGCGGTCGCAGCCGTGCGGCTCCTCGATCCGCACGGCGTAGCCGAACGCGTTCGGCGCCGGTACGTCGAGCAGGGCGGGATCGCGCAGCGGCAGGCCGTAGGCGATGGCGGTCTCGCGGGCGACGCCGCGCAGGGACAGGCAGTCGCCGCGGTTGGCGGTGACGGCGATGTCGAGGACCTCGTCGACCAGCTCCAGCAGCTCGATGGCGTCCTTGCCGACCTCGGTCTCGGGCGGCAGCACGATGATGCCCTGGCTGCCGTCGTCGCCCATGCCCAGCTCGTCGCTGGAGCAGATCATGCCGTGGGAGGTCTTGCCGTACGTCTTGCGGGCGCTGATCGCGAAGCCGCCGGGCAGCACGGCGCCCGGGAGGACCACGACGACCTTGTCGCCGACGGCGAAGTTGCGGGCGCCGCAGACGATCTCCTGCGGCTCGCCGGTGCCGTTGGCCTGGCCGACGTCGACGGTGCAGAAGCGGATCGGCTTCTTGAAGCCCTCCAGCTCCTCGATGGTCAGCACCCGGCCGACGGCGAGCGGCCCCTTGAGGTCGGCGCCGAGCTGTTCGACGGTCTCGACCTCGAGGCCGGCCGAAATGAGCTTGGCCTGGACGTCGCGCCCGGTCTCCGTCGCCGGCAGGTCGACGTACTCCCGCAGCCAAGAAAGCGGGATCCGCATCAGATCTCCATCCCGAACGGCCGGGTGAACCGGACGTCACCCTCGACCATGTCTCGCATGTCTTCGACGTTGTGGCGGAACATCAGCATCCGCTCGATGCCGAACCCGAAGGCGAAGCCGCTGTACTTCTCCGGGTCGACACCGCAGGCGGTGAGCACCCGCGGGTTGACCATGCCGCAGCCGCCGAGTTCGATCCAGCCCTCGGAGGAGCAGGTGCGGCAGGCCCGGTCGGGGTTGCCGACGGACTCGCCGCGGCAGACGTAGCACACCATGTCCATCTCGGCGGACGGCTCGGTGAAGGGGAAGAAGTTCGGCCGCAGCCGGGTCTTCATGCCCTCGCCGAACAGGGACTGCACCATGTGGTCCAGGGTGCCCTTGAGGTCGGCCATGGTCAGGCCCTCGTCCACGGCGAGCAGCTCGACCTGGTGGAAGACGGGCGTGTGGGTGGCGTCCAGCTCGTCGGTGCGGTAGACGCGGCCGGGGCAGATCACGTAGACCGGCAGCTCGCGTTCGAGCAGGGAGCGGATCTGCACCGGCGAGGTGTGGGTGCGCAGGACGACACCGGACTCGCTGCCGCCTTCGGGGCCCTGCACGAAGAAGGTGTCGGCCTCGCCGCGGGCCGGGTGGTCCGGGCCGATGTTCAGGGCGTCGAAGTTGAACCACTCGGCCTCGGCCTGCGGGCCCTCGGCGACCTCGTAGCCCATGGCCACGAAGACGTCCTCGATGCGCTCCGAGAGCGTGGTCAGCGGGTGGCGGGCGCCGGCCGGTACGCGGTCGTACGGCAGCGTGACGTCGACGTCCTCCTCCACCAGCACACGGGCGTCCCGCTCGGCCTCCAGTTCAACCTGGCGGGCGGCGAGCGCCTTGTTGACAGCGCCGCGGGCCATGCCGACGCGCTTGCCGGCGTCGGCCTTGGCGTGCGGGGGCAGGGCGCCGATCTCGCGGTTGGCGAGGGAGAGCGGGGAGGCGGGGCCGGTGTGGGCGACCTTGGCCTCGTGGAGCGCGTCGAGGGAGTCCGCGGCGGCGAAGGCGGCGAGCGCCTCGTCCCGCATGCGCTCGATCTCTTCCGGTTTCAACGCATCGACCTCGACAGGGTCGTACGACTTATTGGGTGCCGACATCTCTTCCCGTGCTTCCGATTGGCTGGCTGGAGGTCCCCGTCACCGACTCGCACCGCCTCGCGGACAGATCGTCACGGCTTTCGGGACACAAAGGTGCCAAAGGCCGAGTCTAACGGGGCTGGGGAAAGCGAATGCGCCCGTGGGTCCTCGGCCGGTGCTCAGAGCAGGTAGGCCGGGGTGCCCACGGGCAGGGTAAATCGGATCTCCGCGCCGCCCCCTCGGGCGCGGCCGACCGTGATGGTGCCGCCGTGGGCCTCGACGATGCCCTTGACGATGTAGAGCCCGAGACCGGTGCCGCCGCGCTTGCTGCCCCGCCAGAAGCGGGTGAAGACACGGTTCATGGACTCCTCCGGAATGCCGGGCCCCTCGTCGCTCACCGTGACCGACGTGGCCGTGTTCCCCGCGTCGTCCCCCTCCCGTGGGGACGGCGCCGGTGTGACATCAATGGTGACGGATCCCTCGCCGTGCCGCACGGCATTTTCCACGAGGTTGCTCAGCACCTGGTCGATCTTGTCGGGGTCGGCCCACAGCTCGGGCAGCGGCTTCTCGACGCGCACCAGGAACCGGTCGGCGGGCTGGCCGGCGGCGACGTACGCCTGGACGTGCCGCCCGACCGCGGCGCCCATGTCGACGGGCTGGCGGCGTACCTCCAGGCGGCCGGAGTCGATGCGGGATATGTCGAGCAGTTCGGCGATGAGCCGGGTGACGCGGTCGGCGTCGGCGTCGACGGTCTCCAGCATCAGCCGCTTCTGGTCGTCGGTGAACCTCTCCCACTTGGCGAGCAGGGTCGCCGTGAAGCCCTTGACGGAGGTCAGCGGCGAGCGCAGTTCGTGTGCGACGGTGGCGATCAGCTCGGCGTGGCTGCGCTCGGTGCGGCGGCGTGCCTCGGTGTCGCGCAGGGAGACGACGACGCGGCGGACCGGGCCGGTGGGGTGGGCGCGGACGTACTTCGCGGAGACGAGGACCTCCCGGCCGCCGTGCAGCAGGAGGTTGCGCTCGGGCTGGCCCACCCGGATGGCCAGGCCGCCGTAGGGGTCGGTCAGCTGCCACCAGCGGCGCCCCTCCAGGTCCTCCAGCGGCAGGGCCTTCTCCAGGGGCTGTCCCAGGGCCTGGTCGGCGGGTACGGCGCTGATCCGGGCGGCGGCGGCGTTGAAGCAGATGATCCGCCCGTGCTCGTCGGCGACCACCAGGCCGTCGGGCAGGTCGTCGGGGTCGATGCCGAGGCCGGTGGGATCGTCCTGCCGGGGCGCGGGTGGTCGTCGCGCGTCCCGCGCTCCGGGCGCGCGACCGGTGCCGACACTCATCCCCTCACCCCACCTCTCAGCCGGTGCAGCAGGCCCCCGGGCTGGTCACCCTACTGGTTGCGGGTGGCGGAGCGGCATCCTCCGGAGCCGCGCTGCGCACGGGCCGACGCGTACAGACATACGGCGGCGGCGGTCGCGAGGTTCAGGCTCTCGGCCTTTCCGTGGATGGGAACCCGTACGACGGCGTCGGCGAGGGCGCGGGTCTCCTCCGGCAGGCCCCAGGCCTCGTTGCCGAACACCCACGCGGTGGGGCCGCCCATGGTGCCGTGGTCGAGCTCGTCGTCCAGATCGTGCTCGCCCGCGCCGTCGGCGGCGAGGATGCGCACCCCGGCGTCCCTGAGCGCGGCGACCGCCCGCTCGACGGGGACGCCGACGGCCACGGGCAGGTGGAACAGGGAGCCGACGGAGGCCCGGACGGCCTTGGGGTTGTAGAGGTCGACGGAGGCGTCCGTGAGGACGACCGCTTCGGCTCCGGCGGCGTCGGCGCAGCGCAGGACGGTGCCCGCGTTGCCAGGGTCGCGCACATGGGCGAGGACCGCGACGAGCTTCGGGCGGGCCGCGACGATGTCCTCGAAGGGGGTGTCGAGGAACCGGCAGACGCCGACGAGCCCCTGCGGGGTGACGGTGGTGGAGATGTCGGCGATGACGTCGTCGGCGGCGAGGTGGATCCGGGCCCCCGCGGCGCGGGCCTCCCCCACGATGTCTGCGTACCGCTCGGCGGCCTCGACCGTGGCGAACAACTCGACGAGGGTGGCCGTGTCGCCGGCCCGGTGCGCCGCCGCCTCCCGCACGGCCTGCGGCCCCTCCGCGAGGAACAGCCGCTCCTTGCCCCGGAAGTTCCGCTTGGCCAGCCGCCGCGCTGCCGAGACGCGGGGCGAGCGGGGGGAGAGCAGGTCAGGGGTGGCGGGGGGCATGGAGAGCTTCACCTTCGGTAGGAACGTTCCGCCGCGACGGCGATCAGCCGGCGGTCCCGGGCGGTGCCGGACGCGCCTCGGGCACCGCGCGGCGCACATACGACGGACCCGCAGGCAGAGCCCACGGGTCCGTATGGATCGCACCGGCCGGGCCGGCGCCGCGTCACGCAGCCTTGGGCGCGTTGACGTCGCTCGGCAGGGCCTTCTGCGCGACCTCGACGAGCGCGGCGAACGCGCTGGCGTCGTTGACGGCCAGCTCGGCCAGGATCTTGCGGTCGACCTCGACGTTCGCGGCCTTCAGACCCTGGATGAAGCGGTTGTACGTGATGCCGTTGGCGCGGGCAGCGGCGTTGATGCGCTGGATCCACAGCTGGCGGAAGTCACCCTTGCGCTTCTTGCGGTCGTTGTAGTTGTAGACCAGCGAGTGGGTGACCTGCTCCTTGGCCTTGCGGTACAGGCGCGAGCGCTGACCGCGGTAGCCGGAGGCCTGCTCGAGGATCGCCCGGCGCTTCTTGTGGGCGTTGACTGCCCGCTTGACGCGTGCCACTTGATTGACTCCTTGTAGCGGGGCCGTGGTTGTCCTCACACGGCCCGGAAACGATTGGGTCCCGGTCCTGACGTACGGCGCGTGGGGATCGCAGGGCGATCACGCGCCGCCGCGTCACTTGCCGAGAAGCTTCTTGATCTTCTTGGCGTCGCCCGGGGCCATCTCGGCGTTGCCGGTGAGACGACGCGTCAGACGGGACGACTTGTGCTCGAGCAGGTGGCGCTTGCCGGCGCGCTCACGGAGCACCTTGCCGGAGCCGGTGACCTTGAAGCGCTTGCTGGCACCGCTGTGCGACTTGTTCTTCGGCATAGCGCCGTTCTCTCCTCGTCGGTGGCGCTCCGGTGCCCGGTCGCGAGAACCGGGCACGGTGGAGCGTCGCTCTTGTGTCGGATACATCCTGGGACGGGGGTCCCGGGAGTCACGCCTCGGCGGAAGCCTCGGCCGGGGCCTCGGTGATCTCGGCCTCAGCGGCGTTCTGCGAGCGGCCCGGGTGGGCCTTCGCCTCGGCCTTGCGGGCCTCCTGCGCCTGGCGGGCCTCGGCCATCGCCTCGGTCTTCTTCTTGTGCGGACCGAGAACCATGATCATGTTGCGGCCGTCCTGCTTCGGGTTCGACTCCACGAAGCCGAGGTCCTGGACGTCCTCCGCGAGCCGCTGGAGCAGTCGGTAGCCCAGCTCGGGCCGGGACTGCTCGCGACCACGGAACATGATCGTGATCTTGACCTTGTCGCCCTGCTTGAGGAACCGGACGACGTGACCCTTCTTGGTGTCGTAGTCGTGCGGGTCGATCTTCGGCCGGAGCTTCATCTCCTTGATGACCGTGTGCGCCTGGTTCTTGCGCGCCTCACGGGCCTTCATGGCCGACTCGTACTTGAACTTCCCGTAGTCCATGAGCTTGCAGACGGGCGGACGGGCGGTCGCCGCGACCTCGACCAGGTCCAGGTCGTACTCCTGCGCAAGCTCCAGTGCCTTCGCGAGCGGCACAATGCCGACCTGCTCGCCACTGGGACCGACAAGTCGCACCTCGGGAACGCGAATCCGGTCGTTGATGCGGGGCTCGGCGCTGATGGATCCTCCTCGGTTAGCACCACGCGACGGTCTGGCGGACAGCCGCGTACTCTGTGTTCGACAGACCTAACCGCGCCGAAGCACGAAAAATGCCCCGGACGATCACAGGCGGGGCTCCTCGAACTACCGGAACGACCGCCGCGATGGCCGCGGGGCGCACTTTCGGACGGATCGCGCCACTGGGACGGGAACCGTCTGACCGGTGACCCGCCGCCCCGGAGGGCGGTCAGGTGGGAGTTCGAAGCCTCCACTTGTGGGCCGAACTCGTGATGCCCTGGGCATACGCGTCCAGCCGGTCGTCACACAAGGCTAGCAGCATCGGTGGGGAAGGGCGAATTCAAGCTGTCCAGGGCTCGCTGCGGGAACCCTCCGTCCTGCGCCTATCGTGTGGGGCATGAGTGAGACCTCCCCCTCCGGCCCCGCCGAGCAGCCCGACTTCGACGCCATGACCCGCGACATCGCGGAGGTCCCGGCGGTCGAGGTGATCGTGACGGTCGCCGTCAACCTGATGAGCGCCGCCGCCGTGAAGCTCGGTCTGACCGAGGAGGGCGACGAGCACAAGGACCTGGACGAGGCCCGCAAGCTGGTGGCGGCCCTCGCCGGACTGCTGGACGCGAGCGCCACCGAGATCAGCTCCTTCCACGCGGCACCGCTGCGCGACGGCCTGAAGTCGCTGCAGCTGGCCTTCCGCGAGGCCTCGGTCGTCCCGGACGAGCCGGGCCAGGGCCCGGGCGAGAAGTACACCGGGCCGATCTACGGCTGATCCGCTCCCGCGGAGCCCCGTTTCCCGACCCAGCCGATCACCGCTGCGTCACGCAGCCGATCCCCGCTCCTTCACGTACAAGGGCTCGCCCGGCGGCGTCGCCCCGGCCGGCAGCAGTGCCAGGTCGAGGCCGCGCACCAGGCGGGCCCTCAGTGTCTCGCTGGCGGCGAGCCGCGCTGCCACGGCGCGGGCGGTCTCGGCGGGGGCGGTGGGGACGGACGGGTCGAGCACCAGCGCCAGGGTCCCGTCGGCCTGCCCCCGCCCGAGGTGGGCGCGCAGCACGGCGGGTTCCGCGGCGACGGCCTCCCGCACGGCGGTGACGACGGCCGGGTCGGCCAGCGGGTCGGTCGTCGTACGGCCCTCGGCCAGGGCGAGCAGGGCGGGTCCGGTCAGCTCGAACGGGACCGGTCCGGCCAGGTCCAGCACCACCGTGTCCGCCTTCTCGTGCACGGCGGCCTCCAGGACCTGGTGCAGCCGTACGGCCACGGGGCGGGCGTCCGGGTCCCAGCGGGCCAGGGAGTCGGTGGAGCTGAAGGCGGGCAGGGCGGTGCGCTGACCGGCCTTCAGGGTGGGTACGGCCATCTCGCTGGTCTTCTCCCGGCGCAGCCCGTTCTCGTCCTCCTCCACCTCGCCGAGGACGGCCACCACGGGCACGAGCAGCCGGGCGCTCCGGAGCCCCTCCAGGACGGGTCCCACGGCGGTGCGGTCCTCGGCCCAGGCGGCGAGCGCCGCGCTCAGCCCGGGGTCGACGGAGCCGTCGTCGTCGGAGAAGCCGGAGTCGGGAATGTTCTTCATCGCCACGGTGCCGACCCTATCCGGGGCCGCGCCCGCTCTCTCAGGGTCCCCTGGCCCACGTCCGATACCGCCCCGGGGGACGTTCGGGCCCCCTATCGTCGGCGGAAGGCGGAGGACGGGCCGTCGTGAGCGGGGAGGCGGACGGTGGAGACGGTGGGCGGAGGCTCGGTGCCGGTGCCGAGGTCGGTAGCGGTGTCGGTGGCCGGGGGCGTCACCGTGGGGGTGGCGGTTCGTCGCCTCGGATCCGAGGTGGGCGTCGGGTACGGCGACGCCGTGTTCGACACGGCGAGCATCGTCAAGGTCGACATCCTGGCGGCCCTGCTGCTGGGGGCCCAGGACGCGGGGCGGCGGCTGACGGCGCGGGAGCGGACGTACGCCGCCGCGATGATCGAGAGCAGCGACAACGACTCGGCGTCGGCGCTGTGGCGGGACATCGGCGGCGCCGACGGCCTGAACGCGGCCAACGAGCGGTTCGGACTCACGCGGACCATCGGCGGCGACGGTCCGCGGTGGGGTCTGACCCGGACCACGGCCGCCGATCAGCTCGTGCTGCTCGGGCAGGTCTTCGGGGCCCGCTCGGAGCTGAACGAGGCCTCGCGGACGTACCTTCAGGGGCTGCTGGGGCGGATCGCCCCGGGCCAGGACTGGGGGGTGTCGGCCGTCGCCGACGGCTCCGGGTGGGCCCTGAAGAACGGCTGGATGCCGCGCGACACGACCGGCCTGTGGGTCGTCAACAGCATCGGACGGGTGACGGCCGGCGGCGACGACTACCTGGTGGCCGCCCTGTCCAGTGGCAGCCCGACGAAGGAGCAGGGCATCGCGCTGGTGGAGGAGGCAGCCCGGTCGGCGGTGTCGGCGTACGGCCGGAGGGTGTGACCTCCAGCCGTGGCCGGGTGACCCCGGCTCTACAGCCGGAAGTCGGCCCCGCCCTCGCGGCGGCCGCGCCACAGGACGACCGCCACGACCAGCATCACTCCCCCGGCGCTGCCCGCGAGGGGTCCCGCCCAGCCGGAGGCGGTGTCGTCCGCCTCGGCGGAGTCGGGGCCGGGGCCGAAGTACCGCTCGCCGTAGGACGCCGCGGTCAGGCCCTCGGGCCGGAGGCGGCCCGCGGCCTTGATGGCGGCGGCGGGATCGACCATGCCGAAGCCGCGGGAGTCGTCGCGGCCGCCGACGGGGGCGCTGCGGGCCGTGTCCTCCAGGAGCTTCTTGATCTGGGCGGGGGTCAGACCCGGGTGGGCGGCCTTGACGAGGGCGACGGCGCCGGAGACGAAGGCGGAGGCCGCGCTCGTGCCCCAGCCCTCGTAGTACCGCTGGTCGGGGTCGGCGATGACGACGTCGACGCCGGGCGCGCTGACCGTCGCGTACCAGCGGCGGGTGGAGAAGGCGGCGCGGGTGCCGTAGCGGTCCACGGCGGTCGCGGCGATCACGCCCGGGTAGGCCGCCGGGTAGGAGATGTGGTCGCCCTTCTCGCCGCCGTTGCCGGCCGAGGCGACGACGACGGCGCCCTTGCCGAGCGCGTACTGGACGGCCTCGTCCTCGGCGGGCTCGGGGTGCGCGGAGTCCGAGTCGTCGCCGAGGGAGAGGTTGATGACGTCGGCGCCCTGGTCGGCGGCCCACCGGATACCTTCGGCGAGGGCGTTGCCGCGGGTGCTGCGGGCCTTGCTCCGGGCGGAGTCGTCCTCCTCCAGGATCACCCGCACGGGCAGGATCCGGGCCTTGGGCGCGATGCCCATGACTCCGTCCGCGTTGCCGGGGCCGTGGCCGTGACCGGCGATGATGCCGGCCATGGCAGTGCCGTGGCGGGCCCAGGGGCGGTCGCCGCGCCGCGCGCCGAAGCCGATCATGTCCTTGCCGGGCAGGACGTTGCCGCGCAGATCGGGGTGGTCGTCGTCGACGCCGGTGTCCAGGACGGCGACGGTGATGCCCTTGCCCTGGGTGGTGCGCCAGGCCTCCTGGGTGTGCATGGCGTCAAGACCCCACTGCTGGGCGCGGATGCCGTCGGCGTGCGCGGGGGCGGACGGCACGAGGGCGAGGCAGGCGGCGAGGAACAGGCTCGGGACGCCGATTGCGAGAGCCCTGCGCGGCGTACGGTTCCCGGGCGTCACGGCGGCTGTCACGAGGGCTCCTCCGTGGCTGACTTGACGGTCTGGCGCAGGCCCCGTTCGATGCGGTCGGCGAGGCCCTGGGCCTCGTTTCCGAGGCCTGCCTGGGCGGCGGGGGTGGTGGCTCCGGACTTCGTCGCGTCGGCGGCGGCCTGCGGGGTGCCGGCGGCGCGGCCGTCGGCCCAGCCGGACACGGCGTAGACGACCACCGGGGCCTCGGTCAGCACGGAGACGGTCCACGACGCGCGCTGCTCGTCGCCGAAGGCCGCGGCGACGGTGCCCTTGGCGGCGTAGGGGCGCGGCACGAGGTCGGTGCGCCGGGCGAGCCCCTCGTTCTCGAAGCGGGCGGCGAGGGACGTCATGGTGGGGGCGTCGGCCTTGGTGAAGAGCAGGCCGACGGTGGTGACGTAGCTCTGGGTGGCGTCCGTGTAGGTGGCGCGCAGCAGGCGGGCGCAGCCGACGGGGGTCAGGGCCTTGCGCAGCAGCGGGTCGAAGGCGCCCTCGCAGCCGCTGTCCGGTGCGACGGCGACACGGGTCCAGGTGCGGTCGGCTCCGCCGGGTCCGGCGCCGCGGCCGTCCACGGTGGGTGGGAAGAGCTGGTCGACGGGGACGCTGTGCCACATGGCACCGGCCGCGGCGAAGCCGCCCTCCGCGCCGGGCTTCCCCGGCTCCCCGGTGAGCCAGCTGCCGGTCACGGCGCCGCCTATGAGCCCGATCCCCAGCACGACGCAGGCGGCCGCCACGGCGACCCTCGGCCGTACCAGCGCACCGGTCGACCGTGCCCGCTGGTCGTAGCCTGCCGGCTCCCCGAACCCCATGCCGAGCCCCGTCCCCGGCGCCATGGCCGCGCTCCAGGACAGCGCCGGATCAGGCGCCGTGGCGGCACCCGTGGCTCGCGGCGGCGTCCGGGCGGGGGCGGCGGGAGCACCCGGGGAGGCGTCGAAGGACGGATGCGGCGGGACCGGGGTCCACGCCGACCCGGTCGGCCGCTGGGGCGTGCCGGTGGGGCGGGGACGATTGTCGGCGTCGCCTGGGCTGAAGAAGCTGCCCGGGCCTCCGGTCCGGCCGGGCGCGCTCAGGTGGTGTGCCGTGCCGAGGGGGCCGGTCGCGGTGTCGGCGCCGCCGACGGGCCCGGCCTGGGATTCCGGGGTGGTGACAGGGCCGTTCGCGGCGTCCGACCGGGGGTCGCGCGCGGAGGACGGGGCCGTCGGATGCGGCGGTGCGCTCGGCACCGGGGGGTTCTGGACGGAGACGGGGCGCAGGCGCGCGGTCGTCTCCGACGGGGTTTCGGCGGGTGCGCCGCCGCGTGCCGCCGGTGAAAGCCGGTGCCCCGGAGGCGGGGGTATGGTCCCGCGCTCACGCCGGCCGGGCTGCGCCGACTCACCGGAGAAGCGAGCGGCGGCCCTCCCGTCCCCGGAGGTCGTACGTCCTGCCGTGCCGTCAGCGGAGTCTCGACCACTCGAAGCCCCAGGCCCGGGCACCTGCGACGCGCCCGCAGAACGGCCCGGAGCCCCGGCGTGGGTGTCAGCGGACGCCCCAGGCCCGGCAGCGGCTCCGGACGCCGCGCGTCTCTCGATCGGTGGTGTGCCGAGTGGACGGTCCCCTGTCCGGCCGAGGTCCGGTCGGCGCGGTGCCTCCCGGCCGACCGTCGGGGGTGCGTCCGGGAAACGGGCCGTGGCGGGGGGCGGGGGCGGTGTCGTGGGGGGCGTGGTGCGGCGGGAAGGGGGACGGAAGTCCGGGAAGCGTGGGCGGGAAGCGGCGGTGGTCCGGGCGTCGTCGGTGGCGGGGCCCGTGCGAGGTGGTGGGAAGCCGGTGCCGTGGCCCGCACGGATGTCCGTGTCCGGACCCGCCGGTCCTCCACCTGTCGCGGCGCGTGGGGAGCCGCCCGGGACCGGAGCGGCGGAACCTGCCGAAGTGCCGCGTGCGGAGACACCCCGGGCCGGAGCCGTGGAACCCGCCGATGTGCCGTGCGGGGAGACACCCCCGCCCGGAGAGGCCGAACCCGTTGGAGTGCCGTGCGTTTCCGCGGTCGTACCGCCGCCGGGCACCGCCCGTGTCGTGCCCTCGACCGGGCCGGGCGCGGCCTGGGTGGGCGGGTCGTCGGTGGCACGTGCCGTCGGGTCCGAGTCGCCGTCGCCGCCCGAGGGCCCGACGGGCCGCGGGGGGACGGGGGCGTGGCGCGCTTCCGTGCTCATGCACCCCCCGTTTCCTCGTGCCCGTGTCGTTGCACCGGGCACGGCCGTCCTCGTCGCCCCGCCCGGCGCGGACTCGTCGTCACCGGACACGCATACCCGTACGAGCGATCCGCCATCCCGGCTCAACGCCGCGGCCGGAATCACCTCGCGGTTCCGCCGTTCGTGCGCGTCACTCTACGGGCTGCCCCGGTCCCGGCGGGAACCAGTCCACGAGCCCAGGGGGATCTGCCCGGAACATCCCCCTACCCTGCGGTAATCAGGTCTGGCAGGCTGCGACCATGACTGCGCGCGCCGCCGACCGGGCCCGTTACGACCGGGCCACCGCCCAACTCGACGCCCCTGTCGCGATCGTGGACCTGGACGCCTTCGACGCCAACGCGGACGACCTCGTCCGCCGGGCCGGCGGCAAGCCGATCCGGGTCGCCAGCAAGTCCGTGCGCTGCCGGGCCCTGCTCGAACGCGCCCTGGCGAAGGACGGCTTCGCGGGCATCATGTCGTTCACCCTCGCCGAGTCCCTGTGGCTGGCCCGCTCGGGCTTCGACGACGTGCTGCTCGCCTACCCCTCCGCCGACCGCGCCGCCTACGCCGAACTCGCCGCCGACCCCAAACTCGCCCGCGCCGTCACGGTGATGGCCGACGACCCGGCGCAACTGGACCTGATCGACGCCGCACGCGAGGACGGACGTGAAGTCGTCCGGGTCTGCCTGGAGTTGGACACCTCGCTGAAGCTGCTCGGCGGGCGCGTGCGGGTCGGCGCGCGCCGCTCCCCGCTGCACTCCCCCGCCCAGGTCGCCGACATGGCCCGCACGGTGGCCCGGCGGCCGGGGTTCGCGCTCGTGGGGATCATGGCGTACGAGGGCCATGTGGCGGGTGTGGGCGACGCGGTCGCGGGGCGGCCGCTGCGTTCGCGCGCGATCCGGCTGATGCAGGCGGCGGCGCGCAGGAAACTCGCCGAGCGGCGTGCCGCGGTGGTGCGGGCGGTCCGGGCCGTGGCGCCGGACCTGGAGTTCGTCAACGGCGGCGGCACCGGAAGTGTGCAGCACACGGCGGCGGAGGACGCGGTCACCGAGATCGCCGCGGGCTCCGGGCTGTACGTCCCGCGGCTCTTCGACAACTACACGTCGTTCCGGGGCCGTCCGGCGGCGCTGTTCGCCCAGCCCGTCGTACGGCGCCCGGGGGTCGGGGTCGTCACGGTCCTGGGCGGCGGCTACCCGGCCTCCGGCGCGGCCGGCGCGGACCGGCTCCCGGAGCCGTACCTGCCCGAGGGGCTGCGCTACGACCCCCAGGAGGGTGCGGGCGAGGTGCAGACCCCGCTGCTCGGCTCCCCCGCCGACGACCTGCTGATCGGCGACAAGGTGTGGTTCCGGCACGCCAAGGCGGGCGAGCTGTGCGAACGGTTCGACACACTGCACCTCGTCGAAGGCGATCGTGTGACGGCGGCCGTGCCGACGTACCGGGGCGAGGGGCACACCTTCCTGTAGCCCCGGGCTCCTTCCCGTAGCCCCGGCCCCGCGGGCCTGCAGCCCCGGCCTTCCGGCGTCTCCGGCTCAGCTCGACGGGCCGATACTGCTGCCCACGCCGCCGCCGGTCGTGGTGTCGCCGATGGGCCGGATGCCCTTGGTGATCCTGTCCATGTCGGCCGGCGGCGGGCCGTCCGGGCCGGCGTCGAAGACGAAGCGGACGAGGACCGGCGCCTGGGTGCCGGTGCTGGACGGGAAGACGAGCGACTCGACGTAACCGCCCGGCCCCTCGGCGGTTCTGACCAGCCTGCGCACGAAGTAGCCGGCCCGGCCCGCGACCGCGACCTGCCCGGACGCGACGGTCCGCTGGGAGGTGATCCCGCCGTAGAGGCGCTGGCCGATCGCGTTCCGCTCGTACGCCTCGTCGGCCGCGTCCTGGATGTCCCGCCTGGCCAGGGTCTCGGGGGTGGTGCCCTCGGCCGCGGTCGCCGTGCGGGTGATGACCAGGCCGTGCCGGCACAGGCCCACCCCGGCGGGGCAGTCGTAGACACCGTGGGTGGTCATGACGACGTCGTCCTGGGCGACGTTCTCCGGTTTCTCCCAGCCCTTCGGCAGCGGCAGGGTGATGCCGTTGAGCTGGTCGACGGCGACGGAGGGATCGTCGTCGGCGGAGGCTGCCGGGGACGGCGACGAGGTGGCGGTGGGCACGCTCGTGGGCGCGGCGGACCGTGTGCCGGTGGCCGGGTCCGCCGGGCCACCGCCCCCGTCGTCCCGGCCCAGCAGGACCGCGCCCGTGACGACCGCGGCGACCAGGACGGCACCCGCGGTGACAAGGGCGACGGCCTTGACCCTGGACGGTCCCGCGCCGGCAGGAGGTGACGCGGACAGCTGCCCGGGCAGCCCGGGGGCGCGCCGGTGCTCGGTCCAGGCCGTACCGTCCCACCAGCGTTCCAGGTGGGGGGCGTTGGGGTCGCGGTACCAGCCGGGCGGGGGCGTCATGCTCACCCCGGCACTCTATGCACCCGGTCCTTCGGACTCATCGGCCGGTGGCCCCACGGGCGGCGCTCCGTGAGGCCGTGTCCGTGTGCACGGTCCGCCGGATCCGCCGAATCACCCGCGATCGGCGCACACGTCAGGCGCCGTCGCGCAACGTGCCCGGCTCCAGCCCGAGTTCACGCTCCGCCGTGGTGAACAGCAGGGTGTCGAGCGCGGGGTGGGTGAACCGCGTGTCGTCGTTGGCGTAGGAGCCGAGGCCGTCGATCGCCACGAGGATGACCACGCACGCCCCGAGGGCGTCGTCGGTGGTGAAGTCTCCCCCGCGCACACCGTCCTCGATCACGGCGGTCAGGGCGTCCCGCATGACCGCCTCCTGCTCGGCGACGACGCGCAGGAGGTTCGGGCGGTAGCGGGAGAGGTGGCGGGCGTTGAGCCAGAGCCGGCCGAGGTCGACGAAGTCCTCGCCGCCGAGGCGGCCCAGCAGGCGGCTCAGCCGCCGTACCGGCGGCAGCTCGGCCTCGGCCTCCGGCAGCAGGGCCTCGCGCTCGCGGGTGACCGCGCGCACGAACGCGTCGCACAGCAGGTCGTCGATGGTCGCGAAGTAGTGGCTGATCAGACCGGGGCGCACCCCCAGCTCGTCGGCGACGAGCTGCATCGTCACACGCTCCAGGCCCCGCTCCAGCGCAAGGCGGGCTGCCGTCTGCAGGATCTCGGTCCGTCGCTCGGCCGCGGTCTTCCGCGTCCGCGTGGCCCGGGGGGTTGACGTCATGCCGATCACACTATTGGATGGCGCACCAACAGTCTATTGGTGCCGACACCAACAAAACTGGTCCGCCTTGGCCGCACCCCCGGACACCTCGGTGGCGAGGACAGTGCCGTCTTTTCGTCTCTTCGAAGGAACCACCCATGCAGCGTTCCCCGCGTTCCCCGGCGGGCCCCGACGTGGCCGCCCCCGCCCTCGGACGTGACCGGGCCGGACTCGTCGAGAGCCGCGGCATCGACTGCGTGCCCGACTCGGAGCGGCACGGCACGGCGCGTGAGCTGTTCTCCGTCTGGGCCGCGCCGAACGTGAGCTACCTCAGCTTCGTGGTCGGGGGCACCCTCGTCCTGATGGGGCTGTCACTGACGGAGTCGCTGGCCGTCATCGTCACCGGCAACCTCTTCTGGCTCCTGACCGGGTTCATCGCCGTCAGCGGCCCCGCCGCGGGCACCTCGGGCTCGGTCATCTCCCGGGCCATGTACGGCGTCGTCGGCAACAAGGCCGTCGTCGCCCTCACCGGCTGGCTGATCTCCTCGCTCTACCTCGCGCTGAACTGGTCGGCGGCCTCCGTCGCCGGCCTCGGCCTGGCGGGACGGCTCGGCCTGCCGGACTCCGCCGCGCTGGACGCCGCGGTGGTCTGCGTGATCGCCGGCGCCACCATCCTCGTCGCGATCTACGGGCACGCGACGATCGTCCGCCTGTACACGGCGCTGACCATCGTCCTCACCCTGGTCTTCGTCGCCCTGAGCGTGATGGTGCTCGGGCACACGAACTGGTCGTACACGCCCGCCGAGCCGCTGACCGGGCTCGGCCACCTCGTCGTCCTGGCCTCCGGTTTCACGATCGTCGCCTCCGCCCCGCTGTCGTACTCCAACAGCCCGGACCTCTCCCGCTACCTGCCGCGGCACACCAGCGGGCGGGCCATCACGCTGTGGACCGCGTGCGGCGCCTTCCTGCCGAGCGTCGTGTTCACGGCGATCGGGGCCCTCGCGGCCACCACGCTCGACATGAGCGATCCGCAGGCGGCGCTGGAGAGCGTCATGCCGCACTGGTTCGTGCCCGTCTTCGTCACCGCGGTGGTGGTGAACACCGTGGCGAACAACGGCCTCACCGCCTACAGCTCCGGACTGTCCATGCAGTCGATCGGCGTGCGGCTGCCCCGGATGATCGCCGTTCTGGTCGTCGGCGTGATCGGCACCACCATGACGCTGTTCGCGCTCCTGGTCTTCGACTTCCTCACCGCCGTCAACGCCATGATGGAGCTGGTCGTGATCGTCACCGGCCCCTGCATGACCGTCTACGCCACCGACATCGTCCTGCGCCGCAACCGCTACGACGGCGAACTCCTCCACGACCAGAGCCGTACGAGCCCCTTCTGGTACCGCGGGGGCGTCAACTGGGCCGGTGTGCTCGCCACCCTGGGCGGCGCCGCCGCGGCCACGCTGTGCGCCAGCTCCACGTTCTGGGCCGGCCCCGTCTCCGCGGCCATGGACGGCCTCAACCTCGCCATACCCGTCGGCGTCCTCGGCTCGGGGGCCCTCTACTGGGCCCTGTCCCGCGCCCTCGGCACCCTCGCCCCGACGTCCTCCCCCACGACCGCTCGGCACTGACCGCTCAGCACGGAAAGAACTCCCATGAACGCCGACCTCATCGTGCGCGCGGCACGGATCGAGAACTTCGACCCCACGCCCGCCCGGACCACGGACACCGTGGTGGCCGTCCAGGACGGCAGGATCGTCGCCGTCGGCGGGGACGACGTCCTGCGCCACTGGACGGGCGCCGCCACCGACGTGCTGGAATTCCCCGGGGCGACCCTCACCCCGGGACTGACCGACGCCCACGCCCATCCGGTGTGGGGGGCGATCGAGGTCGGCAGCGGCCTGGACCTCGGCGGCCTGGCCACGCTCGACGCGGTGTGCTCCCGCATCGAGGACCGCGTCGCGGAGCAGGGCCGCGAGGCCTGGGTGACCGGGTTCGACCTCGACGTCAACGTCTTCGACGGGGAGCCCACCGGCCACCCGCTGGGGCGGCGCTTCCCCGGCGTGCCGATCTCGCTCATGACCCGCGACGCGCACTCCCTCGTGGTCAGTCCGGCCGTGGTCGACCGCGTCGGACTGACCGGCGCGGAGACCTTCGACGACGCCTCCGAGATCGTCGTCGGGCCCGACGGGCGGCCCACCGGCTTCATCGTCGAACTCCAGGCCATGGATCTCGTCCTCGACCACTATCCCGAGGTACCGCTCCCGGTCGCGGCCGGCCATGTCGCCGACCGGCTGCGCGAGTTCGCCGCCACCGGCCTCACCGGTCTGCACGCGCTGGACTTCACCGCGCCCTCCGAGGACGTCTACCGGGAGATCGAGAGGCACGGGGACCTTCCGCTGCGGGTGCGCTGCTCGCCGCTCGTGCCCGCCGACTCGGGACGGGACGTGTGGGAGGCCGTCGCCGCCCAGCAGGGGCTCGCCGGGCGCCGCTGGCACGTCGCCGGCGCCAAGCTCATGCTGGACGGCACCGCCGACAACGGCTCCGCCTGGTTCGAGCACCCCGACGTCTTCGGCCAGAACCGGCGGCCGCTGTGGAAGGACGTGGAGGGCTACCGCGAGGCCGTCCGGTTCTTCACCGAGCGCGGCATCCCCACGGCCACCCACGCCATCGGCGACAGGGCGGTGCGCACCGCCCTCGACGTGATCGAGGAGGCCGGCCACGCCACGTCCGCGCCGCACCGGATCGAGCACATCGAGTCGATCCCCGACGATCTGCTCCCGCGGTTCGCCGCGCTCGGCGTCGTCGCCGGGCTCCAGCCCGTCCACGCGACCCGTATGACCAGGGCCGACCAGCAGGACAACTGGTCCCGCCGGATCGGGCCGCAGCGGGTCGCCCACGGCTGGCGCACCCGCGACCTGCTCGACCACGGCGCCGTGGTGGCGCTCGGTTCGGACTGGCCCATCGGCATCGCGGACCCGCGGACCGCCCTCGCCGACGCCCAGTTGCGCCGGCCCGTCGAGGAGCGGACGGCCGCCCCCGTCCAACCCGGCCAGCGGATCAGTGCCCGGGAGGCCTACGCCGGGATGACCCGCGCCCCGGCCGTCGCGGCGGGCGCCGCCGACCGGCTCGGCCGGATCGCGCCGGGCTACCTGGCCGACCTCGCCGTGTTCGCCCGCGACCCGCTCGACCTGACCCCCGAACAGCAGACCGCCAACCCCGTCCTCGCCACGGTCGTCGGCGGCTCCGTTCTCCAGCACACGCCCCAGGAATGCGCCTCGTGACCTCCGCACCGTACCCCCGCCCCGACCACCGCCCGCATGTGAGCGCCGACGCCGCCGATCCCCGTCTGCGCGGCCGGATCCGGGGCCGGCAGCTCGCCGACGGGCTGCACGGCACCCTCGACGCCTACGACCGCCTCTTCACGCTCGCCGGCCTCCGCCCGGCCACGGTCCGCGACGCCGCCGACCGCGCACTGGACGCCATCGGCGCCTTCCGCCCGGCCCTGCGCGAGCAGATCGAGGGCATCGCCGAGGGAGCCGGGGTCGAGCCCTGGCAGGTGGCCGCGCTCAACGCCCGCACCGAGATCCTCGCCCGCGGCAGCGCCGTCCCGCCCGGTGAGTGCTCCACCATCGTGCGGCGGCTGCGGACGGCCGACGGGGGCAGCACCCACGTCGGCGTGCAGACCTGGGACTGGCACGTCGAGCTCAGCTCCTCCTGGCACACCCTGGAATCCGCCGGTGGCGCGCACCGGTACGTGGGCATCACCGAGCACGGCATCCTCGCCAAGATCGGCGTGAACAGTGCCGGGCTCGCCCTGCACTTCAACATCCTCGGCCACCGGGACGACCGCGTCGGCGGCATCCCCGTGCACGTCCTCGCCGCGCTCGTCCTCGAGGAGGCCGGCAGCGCCGAGCAGGCGCGGGAGATCCTGCGCGAGGCCCCGCTCACCTCGTCCGGGTCCTTCACGCTCTTCGACGCCCACAGCGCCCTCCTCCTCGACCTCAGCCCGGTGGGGGTCTTCGAGGTGCCCGAGGTGGCCGAGGGAACGCATCTGCGCACCAACCACTTCCTCACCGCAGTCCCCTCCCGGCACGAGAAGACCTGGCTCTACCAGCCCGACTCCGGCGAGCGCTACGCCTTCCTCCGCGACCGGCTCGCACGCAACCCCGTGGAGCATGCCGGTGAGCTGATCCAGCGACTCGTGACCGGCCCCGGGGAGCCCCCGGTGACCTGCGTCCCCGACATGGACGGGCCGACGGGCGGCCGCTGGGCGAGCCTGGCCACCGTCGTCCTCGACCCGGCCTCCCGCACCGCACAGGTCCTCGACGGCACACCCGCCGAACACACGACCCGCCCCTGGCGCTCACTGCACGCCTGACGCGGTCCTCACAGAACAGGAACGCGGCCCCCCACAGGCCGGGGAGGACCAGCCCGGCCTGCGGAGTTCTGACCCCGGGCCGGATCCCCTGTCGCAGCTCGGCACGGCAGGTTCCTGACCCCCGGGCCCGGACCCATCACCGCAACCCGACACGGCGGATTCCCGACGCCCCGCCGGGCCCCCGTCCCAGCCCAAGACAGCAGGTTCCCAACCCCGGCCCGCGCCCCCCGTCTCAGCCGGCCCCCGGCCTCGTGTGTTGTCCGATCGCGCTTTCCGAGCGGGTCAGGGACAGCAGTTCGCGGGCCGGGCCCACCGG
Organism: Streptomyces sp. NPDC093064; assembly: GCF_044754605.1. Taxonomy (NCBI): domain Bacteria; kingdom Bacillati; phylum Actinomycetota; class Actinomycetes; order Kitasatosporales; family Streptomycetaceae; genus Streptomyces; species Streptomyces sp. NPDC093064. Next base: position 190,145 of record NZ_JBIVPK010000004.1, on the reverse strand, counting down.
GCGGTGGCCGGTGGGCCAGACCGCACGCAGGTCGCGTTCGAGGGTGATGCCGTCCACGGGCACGGGAACGAGCCGACGCAGCGACAGCTCCTCGCCCACCGCGAGTTCGCTGAGCACCGCGGGCCCCGCGCCGCTCACCGCGGAGGCCTTCACCGCCGTCGTGGAGGACAGCTCGATCAGCGGGCGCGCCAGGCCGCCGAGCGCCGCGTCCAGCACCTGCCGGGTGCCGGAGCCCTTCTCGCGCAGGATCAGCGGCGTGGTGGCCAGTTCCTCTGCGGACAGCGGCCGCCGGCGGCGGGCCCACGGGTGGGCCGGGGCGGTCACCACGAGCAGGCGGTCGTGGCCGATCACGACGGAGTCGAGACCGGACGGCACCGACACCCCCTCGACGAAACCGAGGTCCGCCTCGTCCCCCAGCAGCCGCTCCGCGACCACCGCCGAGTTCCCGGCGAGCAGGGACACCGCCGTGTCCGGCCGCCGGGTACGCAGCGCGATCAGCCATCCCGGCAGCAGGTACTCCGCGATCGTCATGCTGGCTGCCACCCGCAGCCGCGAGTCCCGCCGGTCCCGCAGCGCCTGCGCGCCCGCGTCGAAGGCCTCCGCAGCCTCGACGACCCGCCGCGCCCAGTCGGTGACCAGGGCTCCGGCGTCCGTCAGCCGCGATCCGCGCGGCGAGCGGTCCACCAGTGCCACGCCCAGCTGCCGCTCCATGGAACGGATCCGGCTGCTCGCCGCCGGCTGGGTGATGCCCAGCTCCCGCGCCGCCCCGCCGAGGCTCCCCAGCCGCGCCACCGCCAGCAGCAACTCCAGCGCGCCCAGGTCGGGCACCCGGTGCGCCAGCGAGGTCCTCGGCCGCCGTCCCGCGCCGTCTCCTCCGTTCATCTCGGTCCTCTCGGTGCTCCTCATAAGGCCAGCTTATGTCGTGATAGACACAAACCCCCTGGTGGGAGCGTACGGACCGGGAAAAGCTTGAGTCATGGTCACCGCAGCCCACACCCTGCCCCGGCAGGCCGCCCCCCGGCCCCGCGTCCCCGCCGTCCGCCATCTGGGCCCCAACTGGTACGCCTCCGTCATGGGCACCGCCGCCGTCGGCACGGCGGGCGCCGCACTGCCGCCGCACATCCCGGGACTGCGCACCGTGTGCACCGCCGTGTGGGCGCTCTCCCTCGTCGTGCTCGTGGCACTGCTCACCGCCCGCACCCTGCACTGGACCCACCACCGCGACCAGGCCCGCGCACACCTGCTGGACCCGGCGGCGGCGCCGTTCTACGGCTGTCTGTCCATGGCCCTGCTGGCCGTCGGCGGCGGCGCCCTGTCCGTCGGGCGGGACTGGATCGGCATCCCGGCCGCGGTCGCTCTGGACGCCGTGCTGTTCACCGCCGGTACGGCCGTCGGGCTCGCGGCCGCCGTGGCCGTGCCGTACCTCATGGTCGTGCACCACCGGATCGAGCCGCACCAGGCGACGCCCGTATGGCTGCTGCCGCTGGTCGCGCCCATGGTGTCCGCCGCCCTGGGGCCCGCCCTCGTGCCGCACATGCCGGCCGGGCAGGCCCGGGCGACCCTGCTCCTTGCCTGTGTGGCGATGTTCGGCCTCAGTCTGCTCGCGACCCTGGTCGTACTGCCGGTGATCTTCGGCCGGCTGCTCACGGCGGGCCCGCTGCCGCTCGCGCTGACCCCGACGCTGTTCCTGGTCCTCGGCCCGCTCGGGCAGTCCACCACCGCCGTCGGCGCCTTCGCGGACACGGCACCCGGTGTCGTACCGGCCCCGTACGCCGGCGGTTTCGCCGTGCTCGCCGTGCTGTACGGCGTCCCGGTCATGGGCTTCGCGCTGATGTGGTTCGCCTTCGCCGCCGCCCATGTGCTGCGCGCCGCCCGCCAGGGCATGGGCTTCGCCATGACCTGGTGGTCGTTCACCTTCCCGGTGGGCACCTGCGTCACCGGCGCCGCGGCCCTCGCCCGGCACACCCACCTCGCCGCCTACAGCGCCCTCGCGGTCGGTCTGTACGCCGTCCTCGTGACCGCCTGGGCCGCCGCGGGCGTGCACACCGCCCGCGGGCTGATCAGCGGTGCGCTGCTCGCAGCGCCTCGCCCAGCACCCGTGGAGCCCGCGCCAGTGACGGCCCGTACCACGTCAGGTGCCGCCCGCTGACCAGCGCGCAGGGCAGTCCGGGGAAGGCCTCGGGACCGTCGTCGGCAGCGAAGCGGTACGGCTCGTCCGGCAGTACGACGACGTCCGGGGCCGCCGCCCTCAGTTCTTCCAGCGGGACACGCGGATAGCGCTCGGCGTGCCGGGCGTAGAGGTGGTCGACGCCCAACCGGGCCAGGACGTCGCCCGCGAAGGTGTCCCGGCCCAGCACCATCCAGGGCCGCCGCCAGATCGGTACGACGGCCGTCGTACGGCGCGGGGGCACGGGCGGTGACGACCAGGCCGCCTCGGCCTCGTCCAGCCAGCGGGGCCGGCCGGTCCCGCCGCACGCGCGCAGCACCCGCGCCAGTTCCAGGAAGGCCTGCGGCAGGTCCCTGATCTCGGTCACCAGGACCTCCAGGCCCGCCGCGCGCAGGGCGTCGAGGTCCGGCGCCCGGTTCTCCTCCTCGTTGGCGATCACCAGGTCGGGGGCGAGGGCGGCGATCCGGTCCACCTTGGAGTTCTTGGTGCCGCCGACCCGGGTGACGTCGAGGTCCGCCGGATGAGTGCACCAGTCGGTGGCGCCGACGAGCACACCGGGCAGGGACACGGCCACCGCCTCGGTGAGCGAGGGGACCAGCGAGACGACCCGCATCAGCGCGACCGGTCCTGTACCGCCTCGATGTGCTCGGCGACCGCGACCACGATCACCCGGGTGTAGGGCACGGTCGCCCGCCACCGGTGGCGGACCCCACCGGTGAGGTACATCGTGTCGCCGCGCACCAGCCGGTAGGCCCGGCCCTCCGCCTCGATCTCCACCGCTCCGTCGGCGACGTACATCAACTCGTCGTTGCGGTGCTGGAATTCACGGCCGGCGTCGTGGTCCCCGGTGAACTCCGAGGCGTGCAGCTGGTGGTGGCCGCGCACCAGGGAGCGCACCAGGGGTTCGGGTTCCAGCTCGGTGACCTCGGCGCGCACGACGTCGACGCTGCACGCCGGGTCGGCCGCCGCCAGCAGCTCCACGGCGGTGGTGCGCAGTGCGTCGGCGACCTTCTCCAGGGAGGTCTGGCTGGGCCGGGCCCGGTCGTTCTCGATCTGGCTCAGGAAGGGGACCGACAGGCCGCTGCGGTCGGCCACCACGGCGAGGGTGAGCCCCAGCGCGCGGCGGCGCCGCCGGACGGCCGCGCCCACTCGAAGGGGCCGCTCTTTGTTGTCGCCCATCGCTCCGGCTCCCTCCTTCGCTCGTCGGTCCGCTGCTCGTGGGCCCGGTTCCGGGCGCACTCCTTCTGATGAGTTCTCTGCACCCTATGCATGTCCGGCAAACAGTTTCCTGTCGTCGTCACGTACCTGTAAGGATCGCGCGGGCCCGGGGCGCGTGGGGGTGGCTCTGCGTGGTTGGCCGGATTCCTTCTGTGGACAAGCGTGGGCGGGCCCGTTCCACGCATCGCAGAGCGATGCGGGCGGGCCCGCCCCTTCGGCGGTTTCCGGGTCGGCGGCTACTGCGGGGTCATCCGCGCCGGGACGTCGGGGTGCTGCTTCAGCCAGGCGGTGACGGCCTCGGCCTCGTGGCCCTGACCGTGCTGGTTCATCTCGCTCTCCAGGCTGCCGAGCTCGTCCTCGCTCATCCTGAAGTTCTTGATCCACTTGGTGAGCTGCGGGTACTGCTCGGGGAACTTGGCGCTGGAGATGGTACGCACCGTGTTGCCCTCGCCGAAGAGCTTCTTGTCGTCGGCGAGCTTGGTGAGGTCGTAGCGGCTGTACGCCCAGTGCGGCGACCACAGCACCACGGCCACGGGCTGCTTCTTGGCGTACGCGCGCTTGAGCTCGGCGAGCATCGCGGGCGTGGAGCCGTCGACGACCTTGTACTCCTTGTCCAGGCCGTAGCCGGGCAGGACCTTGTCCTTCAGCAGGGTCATCTCGCCGGTGCCCGGCTCGATGCCGATGATCTTCCCGTTGAAGGTGGACGCCTTGCCCTTGAGGTCCTCCAGGGACTTCACGTCCTTGACGTAGGACGGCACGGCGATCTCCAGGGAGGTCGGCTCGTACCAGGTGCCGAGGTCCCTGAGTCTGTCCTTGTTCTTGTCCCAGTAGTTCTTCTGGGCGTAGGGCAGCCAGGCGTCGAAGTTGAGGTCGATGTCACCGCCGGCCAGGCCGGTGTAGACCGGGCCCACGTCCATCTGCTTGAGGTTCATCCGGTAGCCGCGGCGCTCCAGGACGTTCTTCCACAGATAGGTGACGGCGATGTCCTCGTCCCACGGGAACCAGGCGACGTTCAGGGTGCGCTTGGCCTCGGCCGGCTTGGCGGCCGAGTCCCCGCCGGGCAGCGGGGCGATCTTGTCGACGACGTCCGGGTTGTCCTTCAGCCAGGCGCGGACGGCGTCCTGCTGCCGGCCCTTGCCCGCCTTGTTGATCTCGGCCTCGAGGCCGGTGAGCTGCTTCTCGGCCAGCTTGAAGTTCTTCAGCCACGTGCCGACGACGGGGTCGTCGTTCGCGAAGCCCTTGCGGGCCAGCGTGTGCACGCCGTCGCCCTTGCCCCAGGAGCCCTTGGGGTCCTTCAGCTTCTTCAGATCGAAGTCGCTGTACGCCCAGTGCGGTGACCAGAGCGTGACGACGATCGGTTCCTTCTTGCTGTACGCGCGCTTGAGCTCGGCCAGCATGGCGGGCGTGGAGCTGTCGACGACCTTGTACTCCTTGTCCAGGCCGTAGTCCTTGAGGACCTTGCTCTTGAGCAGGGCCATCATGCCGGCGCTGGACTCGATGCCGGTGATCTTCCCGCCGAACTGGCCCGCCTTGCCCTTGAGGTCCTCGAGCGAGTTCACGTCCTTCATGTACGAGGGGACGGTCAGCTCCAGGGACGTCGGCCCGTACCAGGAGCCGAGGTCGTCGAGCTTGCTGCCGTACTTCTTCCAGTACTCGGCGTGGGTCGTCGGCAGCCAGGAGTCCGTCTCGAAGTCGACGTTGCCCTGGGCGAGCGCGGTGTAGAGCGGTCCGGCGTCGAACTGGCGGGCGTCGACCTGGTAGCCGCGCTGTTCGAGGACCTCCTTCCACAGGAAGGTGGACGCGACGCCCTCGTCCCACGGGATGTATCCGATGGTGATCTTCTTGCCGCGGCCGACGTCGCTGCCGTCGCCGGCGGCCGTCGCACTGCCGCCGCCCCCCGCGAAGAGGCCCATGCCGCCCGCGACCAGGGCGAGGATCACCACGCCGATGACGGCGATCTGCGGCTGCGGCCGGTAGGACCAGATCTTCAGGCCCTTGGCGGCCCGCGCCTTGGCGGCGGCGCGCCGGCCCAGCGGTGAGACCTCGGTGCCCAGGGCGCTGGTCATGCGGTCGAGGTAGATCGCGAGGATCACGATGGCGATGCCGGCCTCGGAGCCGAGGCCGACGTTGAGCTGGCCGATGGCCTCGTTGACGTCGCCGCCGAGGCCGCCGGTGCCGACCATGCCGGCGATCGCGGCCATGGACAGACCGAGCATGATCACCTGGTTGACGCCGGCCATCACGGTGGGCAGCGCCAGCGGAAGCTGGACACGCAGCAGCGTGTTGCGGGGCGTGGTGCCGAACGCCTCGGCCGCCTCGACCAGTTCCTTGTCGACCTGGCGGATGCCCAGCTCGGTCATGCGGACGCCGGGCGCGAGGGCGAAGATCAGGGTGGCGACGATGCCCGCGGAGGCGCCCGTGCCGAAGAACAGGATGGCCGGGATGAGGTAGATCATCGCGGGCAGCGTCTGCATGAAGTCCAGGACCGGCCGGACGAAGGCGCTGACCCGGTCGGAGCGGGCCGCCCAGATGCCGACCGGCACCGAGATCACCAGCGCGATGATCGTGGCGACGAGGACCAGCGACAGGGTCACCATCGCGTCCGACCACAGTTCCATGGAGTCGATGAAGGCGAACCCCACGAAGGTGAGCACTCCGGCGAAGGCGCCGCGCAGCCACCAGGCGAGCACGGCGAAGATGCCCGCGAGCAGCAGCGGCTCCGGCGCCTGGAGGACGGCGTTGATGCCGTCGTAGGTGCCGGTGAACACGGCCTTGAAGAAGTCGAAGAGCCAGGACATGTGGCCGAGCAGCCAGTCGACCGCGGAGTTGACCCAGTCGCCGAGCGGGATCCTAGGCACGGGCCACCGCCTTGTCGCCACCCTTGTCCCGCGGCGCGTCGCAGCTCACCTGGGAGCTCTGCTCGTCGCCCAGGAAGCCGACGAGGCGCTGGCGCGGAACGATGCCGACGATGTCGCGGTGCTCGTCCAGCACGGCGACCGGGTGGGGCACGCGGGCGCTGATCGCGCACAGCTCGGTGAACGGGGTGTGCGGGGTCGCGGTGTCGCAGCCGCAGTCCGCCTCGTCACCGCGTACCTCGCGGTCCATGACCGACTCGGCGGTCAGCACCCGGGACCGGTCGACGTCCTGGGTGAAGGAGGCGACGTAGTCGTCGGCGGGGCGCAGCAGGATGTCCTCGGCGGTGCCGGTCTGCACGATGCGGCCGTCGCGCATGACGGCGATCCGGTCGCCCAGGCGCATGGCCTCGTTGAGGTCGTGGGTGATGAAGACGATGGTCTTCTTGAGCGTCTTCTGGAGCTGGAGCAGCTGGTCCTGCATGTCGCGCCGGATCAGCGGGTCCAGGGCGCTGAAGGACTCGTCCATCAGCAGCAGGTCGGCGTCGGTGGCCAGGGCGCGCGCCAGGCCCACCCGCTGCTGCATGCCGCCGGAGAGCTCGTCGGGCCAGGAGGACTCCCAGCCGGCCAGACCGCACAGGGCGAGCGCCTCGTCGGCGCGGCGTTCGCGCTCGGCGCGGGGCACGCCCTGCACTTCCAGACCGTAGGCGGCGTTCTCACGGACGCTGCGGTGCGGGAAGAGCGCGAAGTGCTGGAAGACCATGCTGATCTTCCTGGAGCGGACCTCGCGCAGCTCGCGGTCGCTGAGCGCGGTCAGGTCCTGGCCATCGAAGCTGACGCAGCCGGCGGTCGGCTCCAGCAGCCCGTTCAGCATCCGCAGGAGCGTGGACTTGCCGGAACCGGACAGGCCCATGACGACGAAGATCTGGCCGGGATCGACGCTGAAGGACGCGTCGATGACGGCGGCGGTGGTGCCGTCGGCGCGCAGGTCCTCGCGGTCGGCACCCTGCCGTAGCTTTTCGACTGCCTCGTCCGGTCGTCGGCCGAACACCTTGAACAGGTGCTGGGCCTGAAGTCTTGAAGACACGCGTACCTCTTGTCTCGGGGCCAGGAACGGGATGCGGAGGGCCGCTAACAGTTGAAGAAAGCAACCACCTTCGATCCGAGGCGCGCCTGCCCAGACCCATTTGGCTCAAACCAAACGTGGCCTGCTTCACATTGCCCTCGTCTTCCGTTCACGTGGAATCCACGGTTCCCGGCCTTCCGGTGACTGTCGGTGCCGTACGGCATGATGCGAGACGTGACCGGACGACTGATGCTCCTCGACACCGCCTCCCTGTACTTCCGCGCCTATTTCGGCGTCCCGGAGTCGATCAAGGCCCCCGACGGCACGCCGGTGAACGCCGTGCGCGGGCTGCTCGACTTCATCGACCGGCTGGTCAAGGACCACCGGCCCGATCACCTGGTGGCCTGTATGGACGCCGACTGGCGGCCGGCCTGGCGGGTGGAGCTGATCCCCTCCTACAAGGCGCACCGGGTGGCCGTGGAGCACACCGGCGGTCCGGACGAGGAGGAGGTGCCGGACACCCTGTCCCCGCAGGTCCCGGTGATCGAGTCCGTCCTGGACGCGGTGGGCATCGCGCGCGTGGGCGTCGCGGGGTACGAGGCGGACGACGTGATCGGCACGTTCACCGCGCGGGCGATGGGCCCGGTCGACATCGTCACCGGCGACCGGGACCTGTACCAGCTGGTGGACGACGCCCGCGGGATCCGGGTGCTGTACCCGGTCAAGGGCGTCGGCACGCTCCAGGCCACCGACGAGGCGGCGCTGCGGGAGAAGTATGGGGTCGACGGCCCGGGGTACGCGGATCTGGCGCTGCTGCGCGGCGACCCGAGCGACGGACTGCCGGGCGTGCCCGGCATCGGGGAGAAGACGGCGGCCAGGCTGCTCGCCGAGTTCGGCGACCTGGCCGGGATCATGGCGGCCGTCGACGACCCGAAAGCGAAGCTCACGCCGTCGCAGCGCAGGCGGCTCGACGAGGCGCGGCCGTATCTCGCGGTGGCGCCGAAGGTCGTGCGCGTCGCCGCCGACGTCCCGGTGCCGGACGTGGACACGGCGCTGCCGCGCGCCCCGCGCGATCCGGCGGCGCTCGAGGAACTGGCGGCCCGCTGGGGCCTGGGAGGTTCGCTTCAGCGGCTGCTCGCCACGTTGCCGGCGTGACGGCTGTGGCGACGCGCGCGGGCGGCGGCCGGACGGGAGAGGAACTCACCGGGGCGAGGTGTTAGCTTAGGTAAACCTAAGCGAGGGGAACAGGGAGGCCGTCATGGCAGAACGTCCGGCGCGCAAGCCGCGCAGGACCCACTCCGCGCAGGTCGTCCGGACCGAACGGCTGACCCCGCACATGCAGCGCGTGGTGCTCGGCGGGGAGGGCCTGGCCGGCTTCTCGGCGGACACCTGCACGGACCACTACGTCAAGCTGCTGTTCCCTCCCGACGGGGTCACCTATCCGGAACCCTTCGACCTTCAGGGGATCCGCGAGGAGTTGCCGCGCGAGCAGTGGCCGGTGACCCGGACGTACACGGTGCGCGCCTGGGACCCCGGCCACCGCGAGCTGACCCTGGACTTCGTCATCCACGGCGACGAGGGGCTGGCCGGCCCCTGGTCGCTGCTGGCGCGGCCGGGCGAGACCGTGCACTTCCTGGGTCCGGGCGGCGCCTACGTCCCGGACGCGAGCGCCGACTGGCATCTGCTGGCCGGTGACGAGAGCGCCCTGCCGGCGATCGCGCGCTCCCTGGAGGCACTGCCCGAGGGTGCGACGGCCCACGCCTTCATCGAGGTAGCCGGTCCCGAGGAGGAGCAGAAGATCGACTCCGACGTGGAGGTGGTCTGGCTGCACCGCGGCGAGCGGCCCGTCGGCCGGGCGCTGGTGGAGGCCGTACGGGCGCTGCCGTTCCCCGAGGGCCGGGTGCACGCGTTCGTGCACGGCGAGGCCGGGTTCGTGAAGGAGCTGCGCCGGCTGCTGCGGGTCGAGCACGCCGTGCCCCGCGAGGACCTGTCGATCTCCGGCTACTGGCGGCTCGGCCACGACGAGGACGGCTGGCAGGCCTCCAAGCGCGACTGGAACGCCCGGATCGAGGCGGAGCAGGAGGGCTCGGCGCCGGCCGCGTGAGCGACGTACGAAAGCGGCGGTACCCGGGTCGGTACCGCCGCTTCCGCGTGGCTCAGACCGACCGCTGGTAGGAGCGGAACGTCCGTATCGACAGCCACACCGCGGCCACCGCCAGGGCCAGCAGCGCGCCGCCCCGGCTCCCCACGACACTCCAGTCGGGATGCGCGGACATCGCGGAACGGCCCGCCACCATCGCCCAGTTGAGCGGGTTGAAGTCGGCGATGTGGCGCATCCAGGCAGGCATCTGCGCGGGCGCCATGAAGGCGGAGGACAGGAACGTCAGCGGCAGCAGCAGGAAGGTGTTGATTCCGATGATGGACTCCCGCTCCTGCACCAGCATGCCGAGCGCGTTGGACAGTGCCCCGAAGACCGTGCCCAGCAGGACCGAGGCGAGCACCAGGATCAGGACACCGCCGACGCCGCCGGGGTAGTCGGCCCCGCCCAGCAGGCCGAGCAGCACGATGACGACCGACTGCAGGGCGGTGACCAGGCCGTTGTGGACCACGTTGCCGTTCATCAGGGCGGCCCGGCTGACCGGGGTGGTCAGGAACCGGTTGAGCGTGCCGCGCTGGATCTCCTCCAACGTGCCCATACCGGCCCACATGTTGGAGCTGAGCGCGCTCATCACCACCACGCCCGGCACCAGGTAGTCCAGGTACGAGGTGGTGCCGAAGCCGCCGAGCTCGACGACCTTCCTGAAGAGGTTGCCGAACAGGAACAGCCAGATCACCGGTTGGATCAGTGTGATGACCGCGTAGGCCGGCTGGCGCGCGAACACCATCAGCTGACGCTGGGTCATGTACCAGGTCTGGGAGATCGCGGTGCTCATCGCGCACCTCCGGCGAGGGCAAGGGCCTCGGTGCCGGGGGCTGTGCTCTCGGCTTCCGCCTCGGCGTAACGTCGGCCCGCGTAGCGGAGGTAGACGTCGTCGAGGGAGGGGCGGGCCACGGTCGCCGCGGTCACGGTGACCCCGGCGCGCTCCAGCCCTGCGAGGAGCGCGGGCATGGCGGCGGCTCCGTCGTCGGCACGGGCGCTGATCCGGCGCCCGTCGATCAGCACCTCGTGCACGCCGGGCAGGGCGCCCAGGGCGCTGCCGAGCACCGTACGCCCGGCCTCGCCGACCGCCTCGCGCAGTTCCACGTGGACCGCGTCGCCGCGCAGTTCGCCCTTGAGGGAGTCCGGGGTGCCCTCGACGACGACCCGGCCGCGGTCGACGATGGCGATGCGCTCGGCGAGCCGGTCGGCCTCCTCCAGGTAGTGCGTGGTGAGCAGGATGGTCAGGCCCTCCTCGCCGGCCAGGCGGCCGATCTCGTCCCACATCGCCGTACGGGCCTCCGGGTCGAGGCCGGTGGTGGGCTCGTCGAGGAAGAGGACCTCGGGCCGGTGCACCAGTCCGAGCGCGACGTCCAGGCGCCGCCGCATACCGCCGGAGTAGCCCTTGACGGGGCGGCGCGCGGCGTCGGCGAGGCTGAACCGCTCCAGCAGTCCGTCGACCCGCCGGTCCAGGCCGGCGCCCTTCAGTCCGTAGAGCCTGCCCTGGAGCCTGAGGTTCTCGCGCCCGGTGGCGACCGGGTCGGCGCCCGAGCTCTGCGCGACCACGCCGATGGCACGCCGCACCCGGTCCGGGTGGCGCAGCACGTCGTGGCCGGCCACGGTCGCCTCGCCGGAGTCGGGGCGGGCCAGGGTGGTGAGGATCTTGACGGTGGTGGACTTGCCGGCGCCGTTCGGGCCGAGGAGACCGAAGACGGTGCCCGGCTCGACGGTGATGTCCATACCGTTCAGGGCGGTGACGTCACCGGGATAGGTCTTGGTCAGCCGGCGTGCCTCGACGGCGGGCGCACGTGTGGGACTCATGGCGAAGCTCTCCTGGATGCGTGGATGCGGATGGGTGGCGAAGATCGCCGAATGATCCACGTGAGAGCGCCGGGCTATCCTGGGTGTGCCGCACCTCGATCGCCCAAAGAAGCCTCACGGTGGATTCGGCTCGGGGTTCGAGACCCTGGCGGGGCTGCTGCAACAGCCCTGCCGGGGTCTGTCTCATTGACGGTTCACTTCTGGTAGTGGCGTTCCTCGGCTTCCTTGAACTCCGCGGGGATCTCCCCCGTCTCGTGGAACCGGCGCCAGCTCTCGACGCCCGGCAGCGAGCCCTCGCGGATCTCGCGGGCGAAACCGCGGACCCACTCCGTCTCCGCCTCGGCCATGTGCTGGTGGTACTCGACCTCGACGAGGAACAGGCGCGGCAGCGTCTCGTAGAGCTTGTCCAGCACCGCCCGTCCGCTCGCCACCCGCATTTCCAGGGCGGTCAGCCGCTCCTCCAGCAGCCGCACGACGTCGTCCGGGGGCAGCGCCCCCAGCAGCGAGAGCGCGGTCTCGAAGATCGGGTACTCCTTGGCCGGTACGGCGACGAGGTCCGACAGCCACCGCGTCATCTCCTCGCGGCCGGACTCGGTGAGCGCGTAGATCGTGCGCTCGGGGCGGTTGCCCCGCCGCTCCACGTCGACCACCTCGACGAAGCCGCGCTCCTCGAGGTTCTGCACGACCGTGTAGAGCGAGCCGTAGTTGATCTTGGTGCTGGCGTCCTTGCCCTGGCGGCGCAGGGTCTGCGCGATCTCGTACGGGTGCATGGGCTTCTGCCAGAGCGTGGTCATCACGGTCAGAGCGAGCGGATTACTCAACTTTCTGCGCCCGCCGGCCATGTCCAATCACCTCGCTTCCGAATATCCGTAGCCGAACATATCGCGACTCGGCCGCCTCCGTCAATACACGCGATATATCGTGGCTTCGGGGGCGGGAACTCCGCCTCAGTCCCCGCGGACGCGCGCGTGCAGATGCATGTCGTGCCAGCCGTCCGCGTGGAGGCCCGAACTGCGCTTGGTGCCCTCCAGGGCGAAGCCGGTCCTCGTGGCGACGCGGCAGGAGGCGCCGTTGCGCACGGAGTGCAGGAGTTCCAGGCGGTGGAACCCGGTGTCCTCGAACGCCCAGTGGACGAGGGCCGCGGTGGCGCGCGAGGCCACGCCCCGGCCACGGGCCGCCGGAGCGGTCCAGTACGCCACCTCCGCCGCACCGTCCTCGAACCGCACCTCGCGCAGCGCGACCCGCCCCACCGGGCGGCCGGTGTCCGCGTCGGCGACCGCCCACTGGGCCTCCCGGTCAGCGGCCCAGGCGGCACGCCACTCCTCGATCCAGCGGGCCGCCTCGGCCTCGGACTCGGCGGCCCTGGCGTGCCACTGGTGCATGACCGGGTCCTGGAAGACGTCGTGGACGACGGGCGCGTCCTCGGCCGTCCAGGGCCGCAGGAGGAGACCGTCACCGGTGGGAAGGGTGGGCTGCGCGGTGCGCGCGAAGGTGCCGGCGGGAAGTACCGGGCTGGTGAGAAGAGGCATGGCCCGTATCCTGCCCAGGCGCGGGCCACCGGCGCAGTGGTTTTCCCAGGCCGCGGGCGGCCTCGTAGGCTTCGGTCGATGCGACGCAAGACCCATACCCCGCCCTCTCCCCTGCCCCAGCGCCACGGGGTGGACGCGGTGCGGGTGCGGCTGCCCGCCGCGGGGACCTGGACCACCGTGCGGGCGTATCTGGTGGAGCGGCTGTCGGGGGCCGGGCCCGGCGTGGTCGGGGCCATGGTCGACGCGGGCCGGGTCGTCGGGGCCGACGGACGGGCGGTGGCGCCCGACGCGCCGTACGAGCCGGGGATGTACGTGTGGTTCCACCGGGAGCTGCCCGAGGAGGTGCCGGTGCCGTTCCCGCTTCGGGTCGTGCACCGCGACGAACACCTCGTCGTCGTCGACAAACCGCACTTCCTCGCCACCACCCCGCGCGGCTCGCACGTCACCGAGACGGCGCTGGCACGGCTGCGACGGGAGCTGGGGATCCCCGCGCTGAGCGCCGCGCACCGCCTGGACCGGCTCACCGCCGGGCTGGTGCTGTTCACGGTGCGGCCCGAGGAGCGCGGCGCCTACCAGACGCTGTTCCGCGACCGGCTGGTGCGCAAGGAGTACGAGGCGGTGGCTCCGTACGACCCGGCACTGGTCCTGCCGCGGACCGTGCGCAGCCGGATCGTGAAGGAGCGCGGGGTGCAGGCCGCCCGCGAGGTGGCGGGCGAGCCGAACGCCGTCACACGCGTGGAACTCGCCGAGCACCGCGGGGACGGGCTCGGGCGGTACCGGCTGGTGCCCGCCACCGGGCAGACGCACCAACTGCGGGTGCACATGAACGCGTTGGGCGTGCCGATCCTGGGCGACCCGCTCTACCCGGTGGTGACCGCCCCCGTGCCGGCCGGCGACTTCCGGCGCCCGCTGCAACTGCTCGCGCGGACGCTGGAGTTCACGGATCCGGTCACGGGGGCGGAGCACCGGTTCACCAGCGGGCGAGTGCTCCAGGCCTGGTCCGACTTCGCCGGGTGGGCCGGTCAGTAACCGCGCCACCAGCGCAGGAAGCGCTGCCAGGCGCCCTGGGGGCGGGCCGCGTCGGCGGCCGGTGCGGTGTCCGGCTCCCCGGCGCCCGGCGGCTCCTGCACCGCCGCGGGCGTGGGCTGCGACTCGGAGGACGGCACGGATGACGGCTCGGGCGGCGACTCGGGTGACGACACAGATGACGGCCCGGGCCGCTGCCGGGCGGTCGCGGTGCCGACCTCCCAGGCCGGGCGCGGCGGCGTAACCGGGTGCGGGGTGTGGCTCGGCTTCGATCTCTCGTCCTGCTGCGGCCGCGGAGTGAAGCGCACCGGCAGCTCCACCAGATGGCGGGAGGCGATCGACTCCGTCCAGCGCAGCTCCGCCTCGTCGCAGTCGAGCCGGACGTCCGGCAGCCGGGTCAGCAGCATGTCGACGCCGACGTCGGCGATGGCGCGTCCGACGTCCTGGCCCGGGCACTCGTGCGGGCCGCCGCCGAAGGCGAGATGGGAGCGGTTGCCCTGCATGTCCGCCGTCGGGCCCGGCCGCACCCGGGGATCGACGTTGCCCGGCGCGATGCCCAGCAGCAGCCCGTCGCCCCGGCGGATGCGCCGGCCACCGAGTTCCGTGTCCTGCTTGGCGAAGTAGCCGAAGATGGTGCTGAACGGCGGCTCGTCCCACAGGGACTGCTCGACCGCCTCCGGCACCGTCATCTGGCCGCCGTTGAGCTGGGCCCGGAAGCCGGGCTCGGTCAGGACCCGGCGCACGGTGTTGGCGAGCAGGTTGGCGGTGGCCTCGTAGGTGCCGATGAGCACGACGCGCAGGTGCTGGCCGACCTCCTCGTCGGTCAGGCCCGTCGGGTCCGGGCCCGGGTTGTCCTTCTTCAGCCCGTCCCAGAACGCCTCGACCCACAGGCCCGGTTCGGAGTCTTTCCTCGTGGGCGCGGGCCCGGGTCCGGGCACGGCCCGCACCGTCCCGCCCTCCCGCTCGGCACCCTCGGCGGCCTGCTCGGCGACGCGCCGGCTCAGCGGGGTCCTGGCCCGGCTGCGGCGCTGCGGCAGGCCGCCCGCCGTCCACTCGGTGACCTCGGGGGCCTCGTCGTCCGCCAGGGACACCGCGGCGGGGACGTGGGGGCTGGTGGGGCGGCGCCTCTTCGGGGCGCGCTCGGGGCCCGCCACCGCGCCCTCCCCCGGAGCCGGGACGGAGGTCGCGCCGATGCCGTGGGCGAGTCCCGGAGCGGGATCGGTGGTCGTCATGTCGCCGGGCACGACGAGGACCGCGCGGACACCGCCGTACGCGGAGGCCCGCAGGGAGACCTGCATCTTGTGCTTCGCGCACAGCCGCCCCACGACCGCGAGGCCCAGGCGGGGAGTGTCGCTGAGGTCCAGCGGGTCGACCCCGGCCCTGGCCGCCTCGAGCAGCCGCTCGATCCGGGCGCGGGTCTCCTCGTTCAGGCTGACGCCGCCGTCCTCGATCTCGATGGCGACGCCGGTCTGCACCTCGACGGCCGTGACGTGGACCTTGGTCTGCGGCGGCGAGTAGCGGGTGGCGTTGTCGAGGAGTTCGGCCGCGGCGTGGATGACGGGCTCGACGTCGACGCCCTTGATGTTGACCTTGGCGATGGAGTGCAGTTCGATGCGCCGGTACTCCAGGATCCGGGACATGGCACCGCGCAGCACGCTGTAGAGCGTGACCGGGTTGGGCCACTGCCGGCCGGGGCGGCCGCCGCCGATGACGGAGACGGAGTCCGCCAGGCGGCCGATCAGCGCGGTGCCGTGGTCGATGCGCAGCAGGTCGTCGAAGACCTCGGGGCTGCGGCCGTGGTCCTCCTCCATCTCCCTGAGTTCCCTGGCCTGTTGGTGCACGATCGCCTGGACGCGCCGGGCGATGCTGACGAAGGCGCGCTGGGTGGAGTCGCGGATGTTCTCCTCGTCGTCCACGATCTTGAGGATCATGCGCACCACCGCGCGCTGCGACTCGGGGATCCGGCGCCACTCGGGGTGGCCGTCGACGATGTCGCGCATCACCTCGGAAGGTGTGTGGCTGCCGCGCAGGTGGTCGATGGCGGCGGGGAGGATGTCGGAGGCGAGACGGTGGATCTCCCGGTCGTGGGCGGCCAGGCGCCCCTCCAGGTCCGCGGTGCGCCGGGTGTGCTCCGCCCGCTGGTCCCGGATGGCACGTCCGCGGCGCACCGCTTCGGCGCCCGTGCCGAGCACCAGCAGGGTGGCGACGGCACCGCAGCAGGCGACGGCGAGGCGGGCCGAGTCCGTCACCAGGGCGACAGCGGCCCCGGTGGCCGCCGCCATCACCAGGGTGGGCAGCAACAACACGCGCGCGTAGGGAAGTTCACGGCCACCGGGGGGCGATTGAACACTCACCATGTAAGCACGCTTGGGAGCAAGCTCACGAACAACCTCAACTCGCTGCGCCGCGGGCGAGCATAATCCGGTCGGATCATCGCTATGTCATATTCGGCAAGGGCCTGAAACGGGGCGCACGGCAGGAGTACGCTCGGGGGATTTGCACGCCCCGGATCGATTCGAACACGCACGGTGACGCAGTGCGGGCATAGGAAAACCACATGGCCCCGGCGGCAGCCACCGGGACCATGTGATCAATGCGATCGTCCGGCTCCGCCTACCCGACCGAGGAGTAGGCCACGACCCCCCGCAGCAGCCCGTCCACGGCCTTGCGCGCGTTCCTGGCCACCGAGGAGTCCTCCACCGGAGCCGCCGCCGAGATCTGGCCCAGCACGTCGATCACCTGCTTGCACCAGCGCACGAAGTCGCCCGCCGGCATCTCCGCCTCGCGCAGCACCTCGTCCAGGCCCTTGCCGGAGGCCCACATGTACGCGGCCCAGGCGAAGCCGAGGTCGGGCTCGCGTTGGCCGACCCCCTCGCTCTGGTTGATGCGGAAGTCCTCCTCCAGGGCGTCCAGCCGGCCCCAGATCCGCACCATCTCGCCCAGCGCCGCCTTCGCCTTCCCGGAGGGCAGCTTGGGTGCCATGGCGTCGTCACTGACCCGCGCCTCATACACCAACGCGGAGACACAGGCGGCGAGTTCGGCCGGGCCCAGGCCCTCCCAGACGCGCTCGCGCAGGCATTCGCTGGCCAGCAGGTCGAGTTCGCCGTACAGCCGGGCGAGCCGCTTGCCGTGCTCGGTGACCTCGTCGCCGCGCAGGTAGTCGAGCTCGGTCAGTAGCGCGACGATCCGGTCGAAGGTGCGCGCGATGGTGTTCGTACGGCCCTCGATGCGGTGCTCCAGCTGCTTGGTGTCGCGCAGCAGCCGGTGGTAGCGCTCGGCCCAACGGGCATGGTCCTCGCGTTCGTCGCACCCGTGGCAGGGGTGGGCGCGGAGCGCGGTGCGCAGCCGGGCGATCTCGCGGTCGTCGGCCGCCTGGGAGCGCCGCTTGCGGTGCCGCTCCGCCGGGATGTGCCCGGCCTTGGTGCGCAGCGCGGAGGCGAGGTCGCGGCGGGACTGCGGGGAGCGCGGGTTGAACGACTTCGGGATGCGCATCCGCTCCAGTGGCTCCACGGGCACCGGGAAGTCGATGGCCGCCAGCCGCTTGACCTGACGCTCGGCGGTCAGCACCAGCGGGCGCGGGCCGTCGTGGTGCTCCAGGCCGCGGTGGCCGTTGGAACGGCCCGCGGGCAGTCCTGGGTCCAGCACCAGCGCCAGACCCGCGAACTTGCCGGTGGGGACGTGGATGACATCGCCCGGCTTGAGCTTCTCCAGGGCGACGGCGGCCTCGGCACGCCGCTGGACCGCGCCCTGCCGGGCCAGATCCGTCTCGCGGTCCTTCAGTTCCCTGCGCAGCCGCGCGTACTCCGTGAAGTCGCCGAGGTGGCAGGTCATGGAGGCCTTGTAGCCGTCGAGGCCCTCCTCGTTGCGCTGCACCTGCCGGGAGATCCCGACGACCGACCTGTCGGCCTGGAACTGCGCGAAGGAGGTCTCCAGCAGCTCGCGCGAGCGGTGCCGCCCGAACTGCTCGACCAGGTTGACCGCCATGTTGTACGACGGCTTGAAGCTGGAGCGCAGCGGGTAGGTGCGGGTGCCGGCCAGGCCCGCCAGGTGGTCGGGGTTCATGGCGCGCTGCCACAGCACCACCGCGTGGCCCTCGACGTCGATGCCGCGGCGGCCGGCGCGACCGGTGAGCTGGGTGTACTCGCCGGGGGTGATGTCGGCGTGCTGCTCGCCGTTCCACTTCACGAGCTTTTCCAGCACCACCGAGCGGGCCGGCATGTTGATGCCGAGGGCGAGGGTCTCGGTGGCGAAGACCGCCTTGACCAGACCGCGCACGAACAGCTCCTCGACGACCTCCTTGAAGGTCGGCAGCATGCCCGCGTGGTGGGCGGCGATACCGCGCTCCAGGCCCTCCAGCCACTCGTAGTAGCCGAGGACGTGCAGGTCCTCGGTCGGGATGGCGGCGGTGCGCTCCTCGACCAGGGCGCGGACCCGCTCGCGCGCCGCCTCGTCGTTGAGCCTCAGGCCCGCGTACAGGCACTGCTGGACGGCGGCCTCGCAGGCGGCGCGGCTGAAGATGAAGGTGATCGCGGGCAGCAGGCCCTCGGCGTCCAGGCGCTCGATGACCTCGGGACGGCTCGGCGTCCAGATCCGGGACCGCTGTCTGCGCTCCCGCTCGCGGTCGGCCTCGCGCATCGCGCGGCCGCGCCGGCGGTCCTGGAGCGAGGGGCGGCTGGCCTCCATGCGGGCCATGCGCGTGAGGTCGGGGTTGACGGCCTTCCGGTGGCCCTCGCCCTCCTCGAACAGGTCGTACATCCGGCGCCCGGCCAGCACGTGCTGGAACAGCGGAACGGGCCGGTGCTCGGAGACGATCACCTCGGTGTCGCCGCGGACGGTGTCCAGCCAGTCGCCGAACTCCTCGGCGTTGGACACGGTCGCCGACAGGGACACCAGGGTCACCGACTCGGGCAGGTGGATGATCACTTCCTCCCACACGGCGCCGCGGAAGCGGTCGGAGAGGTAGTGCACCTCGTCCATGACCACATAGCCGAGGCCGAGCAGGGTCTGGGAACCGGCGTAGAGCATGTTCCGCAGCACCTCGGTGGTCATCACGACCACCGGGGCCTCGGAATTGAGGCTGTTGTCGCCGGTCAGGAGGCCGACCTTGCCGCTGCCGTAGCGGCGGCACAGGTCGGCGTACTTCTGGTTGGACAGCGCCTTGATCGGCGTCGTGTAGAAGCACTTCCTGCCCTGCTGGAGGGCGAGGTGGACGGCGAACTCGCCCACGATCGTCTTGCCGGAGCCGGTGGGCGCGGCGACCAGTACGCCCTTGCCCGCCTCGAGCGCCTGGCAGGCCTCGATCTGGAACGGGTCGAGGCCGAAGTCGTACATCTCGCGGAATCCCGCGAGCGCGGTGGCCTGCTCGGCAGCTCGCCTGCGCGCTGCCGCGTACCGCTCGGCCGGTGAGAGGTCCTCTGTCATCGTGCTTTCGAGCGTACCGGGCCGCACCGACAACAGGACGATCATTATCCCGATCGTCCCGGGCGCGGAAAAAGCCGGCCGCTCGCGGTGCGAGCGGCCGGCTGGGAAACCTGCAGTGGTGATCAGGTCGCGTCGTCGTACCCGTTGACCCGGTCCGTCTGCTCGGGCAGGGCGCGGCGGGTGGTGACGGGCTCGACCTCGCCGATCTCCTCGGGAGTGAGGTCGAGTTCGGAGGCCTCGTCGTCCGACGGCCCCAGGGCCGCCAGGCGACCCTTTCGGCGATCGTTGAACAGGGCGATGATCACCGCGATGAAGTACAGCCCGCAGATCGGCGCCGCCAGCGCCAGCATCGTCAGGGGGTCGGCGCTCGGCGTGGCCACCGCCGCGAACGCCGTGATGCCGACGACCATGCCGCGCCACCAGCCGAGCATGCGCTTCCCGGACAGGATGCCGGTGAGGTTGAGCATGACGAGCAGGAGCGGCATCTCGAACGAGAGGCCGAAGACGACCACCATGCGCGAGACGAGGTCCAGCAGGTCGTCCAGCGGCAGCAGGTTGTCGACGCCCGAGGGGGTGAAGCCGATCAGCACCTTGGCGGTGGTGGGCAGCACGTTGTAGGCGAGGAAGCCGCCCCCGAGGAAGAGCGGCACGCCCGCGCCGACGAAGGCGTAGGCGTACTTCCGCTCGTGCCTGTGCAGGCCGGGGGCGACGAACGCCCACAGCTGATAGAGCCAGACCGGCGAGGCCAGCACCACGCCGGCCATCAGCGACACCTTCAGTGCCAGGGTGAAGGGCGCCAGCAGACCGTTGATCGTGAGGTGTGCGCAGGTGGTGCTGTTACCCGATTTGGCCAGTTCCTCGAAGGACTGCCCACACCCCACCGAGCTCAGCACCGGCTTGGTGATGAAGTTGACGATGTCCTTGTAGAAGAAGGCGGCGACGATCGTCACGACCAGGATCGCCAGGACACCTTTTCCGAGCCGGTTGCGCAGCTCACGGAGGTGATCCGCGAGCGACATCCGCCCCTCGGGGTCCTTCTCCTTCTTGCGGGCGGACTTGAGCAACCCACATCCTCATCTCGTGCAGCGGACCGGAAGGGCTCCGGTCCTCCCGTCAGCGCTGAGTCGTGTCCGTCGGCTCGTTGACCGGGCGCGAGCTGGTCACGTCACCGGGCGCGGCCTGGATGGTGCGCTGGGCCGGGGACTGCTGAGACTGCTGCTCCTCACCCGCCGGAGTCGCCGAGTTGGCCGCGGTGTTCGACTTCGCTTCGTCCTTCATCGCCTTGGCCTCGCTCTTCAGGATGCGCGCGGACTTGCCGAGCGAGCGCGCCATGTCCGGAAGCTTCTTCGACCCGAAGACCAGGACGATAACCAGAACCAGGAGCACCAGATGCCACGGCTCAAGTGCGTTGCGGAACATAAAGTCTTCACCTTCTCACTGAGGCGGGGCGTCGGGCATGTCCGACCACTCGGACAGGTGTCTGACCATCGTGCTGGCAGCGATCGTAACGCCCGAGGGTGAACGCTGAGCAATCCCCGTGCGTACTCCTGCTGGGCGACCCGTGCCTCTTAGTGCGGGCCATGACCAGCAGCGTACCCGGCGACAGGGGCTGGATGGCAGGGCGAGACGATCGAAAGCGCACGATGTTCGGGACTTCCCGGACTTTCCCGGCAGGACTCACCGCGACTCCAGCGACCGGGCGGCGCTCAGGCTCGCCCGCTCCAGGTCCTCGGCTGCCCGGTTGATCCGCCGCGCCGACTCCGTGACCTGCCGGCCGAGGCGCTGCGCCTCGACGAAGACCCGCACGGCGAGCACTCCGAGGACGGCCATCCCCACGAACCCCGCGGCCACCGCGAACATCGCCCAGAACATGAGCCGAGCCTAGAGGGTCGAGTGCAGGCGCAGCGTGCTGACCCCGCCGCCGGTGAGCAGTTCGACGATCCGCTCGCCGGCCGGCTTGCGGACCGCGGCCCCGCAGTCGGGGCAGGTGAACGAGTAGAAGGTGGTGCGGCTGCTGGCGCCGACGACCAGGCGCAGCGCGCTCGCGGCGAGCTCGAAGCGGCCCCGGCAGTCGGGGCAGCCCGCCCGGAACACCACGGGAGTCACGCTCCGCATCCCGGCGAACGCCGCCGCCACCGACATCTCGCGCACCCCAGCCGTCGCCGACTCGCTCAAAGCCCCTGCTCCTGCCTGTCGTACCGACCGTCGTGAACCACGTCCGCACCCCGGAGCTCTCCCGCCGCCACGGCGTCCGCGGGGGCCCCGGCCCCGTCGTTCGCCGACTCGTAGGCCTCCAGGGCCTCACGAGCCGCCTGCCGGGCGCTGTCGGCCAGCTCCCGCGGGGCGACGATCCGGCCGTCCCGGCCCAGGCGCAGCGCCAGCCGCCTGAGCGACGCCGGATCGGGCGTGCGCAGAGTGATACGCAGCCCGCCGTCGGGAAGCTCATCGGCGCTGTCGTGCGGGTAGTACTCGGCGACCCAGCGGCCGCCGGGACCGACTTCGACGACCACCTCCGGATCCTCCGCGGCCGGCTGCACCAGGGCCTGCGACAGGTCGCGCAGCTCCATCTCCGGCGGCACCGAGGGCTCGTCGAGGATCTTGATCTCGGCGACCCGGTCGAGCCGGAAGGTGCGCCGCGCCTCGGAGCGGCGGCACCAGGCCTCCACATAGGTGTGCCCGACGCTGACCAGGCGGATGGGGTCGATCTCGCGCTCGGTGAGCTCGTCGCGGGCCGGCGAGTAGTAGCGGATCCACAGCCGGCGGCGCTCGGAGATCGCCCGGTCCACGTCGGCGAAGACCCCGCCCTCGGACTCGAAGGTCACCGACAGCCGGGAACTGGCCCCGGCGGCCTCGCCGGCCGCGGCCTCCACCTTGGCCGTGGCCCGCAGCAGGGCCTGCCGGTCGCTCTCCCGCAGTCCGGGCAGCGTGGCCACCGCGCGGGCCGCCACCAGCAGCGCGGTCGCCTCGTCGGCGGCCAGCCGCAGCGGCTCCGCCGCCTCCGCCCCGAGCGCGGCGGCGTTGTGCCACCAGATGCGCTCGCCGTCGGTGTCGATGTCGAGCAGATCGCCGCCGCGGAAACTCGTACCGCACATGGGCAGTACGTCGAGGTCGGAGACCAGCTCGTCCTCGGTGATGCCGAAGGCGCGCGCCACGTCCTCGATCCGGGCGCCGGGGCGCTCCCTGAGATACGTCACCAGGGAGAGCATCCGCCGGGTCTGGTCGATGGCGCTCGCGGGCCTGACCGGTTTGCCTGCCACAGTGTCGCTCCGCTCCCCCTCAGCCCCCGGCCACGGCACGCAGCCGGTCCAGCACGTCCGCCCGCAGCTCGGCCGGCTCCAGGACCACCACGTCCGGTCCGAACTCCACCAGCCAGGCGTCCAGCCCGTGCCCGTACGGGATGTCCAACTCGTCCCAGCCGTTTCCGAGTTCCCGCACGGCGGTGGCCTTCGCCCGAAGGGGGTACCCGGCATCCGCGCGCAGCCGGATCCGCGCGGAGCGGTCGGCGCTCTCGCCCGCCCAGCTCGCCACGGTCTCGCGGACGGTGACGACGTCCGGGACCGGCGCGGTGAAGCCGCTGCCCCGGGGGCGGACCCTGCCAGTGATCCTGGAGAGCCGGAAGACCCGCTCGGCGCCGCGGTCGCGGTCGAAGCCGGCCAGGTACCAGTGGCCGCGCCAGCACTCCAGCGCCCACGGCTCGACGTGCCGGGTCCCGGGCTGGGCTGCGTTGGCCTTTCGGTAGTCGAAGACGACCGGCCGGCGGTCGCGGCAGGCCAGCATCAGCGGCTCGAAGGCGGCCTCGTGCACCGGGATGCGCGGCTCCAGCGCGCCGTGCGCCTCGTAGGGGTCGACGTCCTCGGGCAGCCCGGCGGCGCGCAGCTTCTGCAGGGCGCCGCTGGCCGCCCCGGCCAGCCGGGCCTGCTGCCAGACCTTGGCGGCCAGACCGAGCGCGGCGGCCTCCTCGGCGTCCAGGGTGATGGGCGGCAGCCGGTTGCTGTCCCGGCGGGCCAGGTAGCCGACCTCGCCGTCCAGGCTCTCGACGGTCTCGATGACCAGCCCGAGCTCACGCAGATCGTCCTTGTCCCGCTCGAACATGCGGTTGAAGGAGTCGTCGGACGCCGCGGCGGCACCCTTCTCCGACCCGGAGGCCGCACCCCTGTCCCGGCCTGAGGCCGCGCTTCTGTCGCGGCCGGAGGCCGCACCCCTGTCCCGGCCAGAGGCCTCGACGTAGGCCTCGATGGACTCCCGCAGCTCGCGCTTGCTCAGCGGCCGCCGCGTCCCGAGCAGGCACAGCGCCAGGTTCATCAGCCGCTCGGCCTTGGCAATGGCCATCGACGCCCTTCACCTTCCGAATGGTCCTTACGACCGATGACCGTACCGCCCCGCAGCGTACGGACAAAAGCCGAGGCCCATACCCGGACAGGCATGGGCCACGGATGATCGGATCCCGCACGGATCCGATGCGCGACGATCAGACCGCGACCAGGTCGCAGACGAAGATCAGCGTCTCGCCCGGCTTGATCCGGCCACCCGCGCCGCGGTCGCCGTAGGCGAGGTGCGGCGGGATGGTCAGCTGGCGGCGCCCGCCGACCTTCATGCCCTGCACACCCTGGTCCCAGCCGGCGATGACCTGGCCGACACCCAGCTGGAAGCGGAGCGGCGTACCGCGGTTCCAGGAGGCGTCGAACTCCTCGCCGCTGGAGAAGGCCACGCCGACGTAGTGGACGGCGACGGTGTCGCCGGCCTTGGCCACCGGCCCGTCGCCCTCCCAGATCTCCTTGATCTCGAGATCCGCCGGGGGCTCGCCGCCCGGGAAGTCGATCTCGGGCTTCTCGATGCTCACGTGTTTCTCCTGCTCATCTACGACAAGGCAACCTGGACAGTCTTACATCCCCGCCGAGTGCGCGCCCGCGCCGGGAGACCGTGGCGCGGCGCTACATCGCCGCCAGGATGTCCACCGTGAAGACCAGCACCGAGTCCTTCTTGATGCCGCTGTTGGGGGGCGGGTTGTCGCCGTAGCCCAGGGCCGGCGGGACGACGATCAGGACCCGGCTGCCGACCTTCTTGCCGGCCAGTCCGTCGGCCCAGCCCTTGACGACCTGCTGGAGGGAGAACGAGGTCAGCGCATCGCGCTTGTACGTCGAGTCGAACTCCTTGCCGCCGTCCCACAGCACGCCCTTGTACTGGACGAGCACGGTGTTCTCCGGCTTGACCACGGGGCCGTCGCCCTCGATCACGTAGTCGGCCACGAGCTTCTTGGGCGCGGCCGTCTTGGGCACGGTGACGGACGGGGCCGCGCCGTCGGTGTTGGTGCCGACCTTCGGCAGGTCGGCGTTGTCCTGGGCGACCGTCTTGCCCTTGGCCGAGCTCTTGGAGTTGAAGGTGTCCTGGAGGTCGACGACGAACACCAGCGTGTCGGTGCCCTTGATCCCGGCCTGGGCGTTGCCCTGCGTGCCGTATCCCCAGGTGGGCGGCACGGAGAACAGGACGCGGCTGCCCACCTTCTTGCCCGCGAGGGCATAGCGCCAGCCGTCGATGATCGTGCCCTGGGCGAGCTGGATGACCAGGGGGGCCTTGCGGTCGTAGGAGTTGTCGAAGAGTTTGGCCGTGTTCCAGATCTGGCCCAGGTAGTGCGCCTGGACGTAGTCGTTCTCCGCGATGGTGCGGCCGCCGCCCGCGATCACCGTCTTGACGGCGATGTCCTTCGACGGGTCACCACTGCCCTTGGCGACGGTCGGCTTCTCGCCGAACTTCGTGCCCGCGGTGATCGCCGGCAGCGGCCCGGAGACGATCTTCGGCGAGGGCGCCGCGGACGGCTCGGAGGGCGACGGCGACGCGCTCTCGCTGGCCTTGCTCGAATCGGCCTTGTCGTTGCCGCAGGCGGCCAGGGTGACAAGTCCCGCGGGTACGGAAAGAAGAAGTGAGCGTCGGCGCACGGTGGGAGCCTCGTAATCGGTCGATCTTCTGATGGCGTGCGCGCAACTCTACGTCGTGAGCGGGGCGCCGTACGGTGAACGTACGGCGCCCGTGTGGCGTTCCGGTTCTCGTGCCGAACCGCCGTCCTCGTCCCGCCGGGCTCACATTCCGGCGATCAGCTTCTCCACCCGGTCGTCCACCGAACGGAACGGGTCCTTGCACAACACCGTCCGTTGTGCCTGGTCGTTGAGCTTGAGGTGCACCCAGTCGACGGTGAAGTCCCTGCGCTGCTCCTGCGCCCGCCGGATGAAGTCGCCGCGCAGCCGTGCCCGAGTGGTCTGCGGGGGGACCGACTTGCCCTCGAAGATCTTCAAGTCGTTGCAGATCCGGGTGGTTTGGCCCTTCTTCTCCAGCAGGTAGTACAGGCCACGACGGCGGTGGATGTCGTGGTAGGCGAGGTCTATCTGGGCGACCCGCGGGTTCGACATGGTCATGTTGTGCTTGGCCCGGTACCGCTCGATGAGCTTGTACTTCATCACCCAGTCGATCTCGGTGCCGATGCGGTCGAGGTCCTCGGCCTCGATCGCGTCCAGCGTACGGCCCCACAGCTCCAGCACCTGCTCCACCGTGCCGGTGCGGATGCCGCGCCGCTCGCAGAAGTCCACGGCCTTCTCGTAGTACTCCCGCTGCACCTCAAGCGCGGAGGCCTCCCGGCCGCTGGCCAGGCGCACCTTGCGGCGGCCCGTGATGTCGTGGCTGACCTCGCGGATCGCCCGGATCGGGTTCTCCAGGGTCAGGTCGCGCATCACCGTGCCCGCCTCGATCATGCGCAGCACCAGATCGGTCGCGCCCACCTTGAGCAGCATCGTCGTCTCGGACATGTTGGAGTCGCCGACGATGACGTGCAGCCGCCGGTAGCGCTCCGCGTCCGCGTGCGGCTCGTCGCGGGTGTTGATGATGGGCCGCGAACGGGTGGTCGCCGAGGAGACGCCCTCCCAGATGTGCTCGGCCCGCTGGCTCACGCAGTACACCGCCCCGCGCGGGGTCTGCAGTACCTTGCCCGCCCCGCAGAGCAGCTGCCTCGTGACCAGGAACGGGATGAGGATGTCCGCGAGACGCGAGAACTCTCCGTGCCGTGCCACCAGATAGTTCTCGTGGCAGCCGTAGGAGTTGCCCGCCGAGTCGGTGTTGTTCTTGAAAAGGTAGACGTCGCCCGCGATTCCCTCCTCGTGCAGGCGTCGTTCCGCGTCCACCAGGAGTCCTTCGAGAATGCGCTCGCCGGCCTTGTCGTGGGTGACCAGTTCGATCACATTGTCACACTCGGGTGTCGCGTATTCCGGGTGTGACCCCACATCGAGATAGAGCCGGGCGCCGTTTCGCAGAAAGACATTGCTGCTGCGGCCCCATGACACGACACGGCGGAAGAGGTACCGCGCCACCTCGTCAGGCGACAGGCGGCGCTGTCCCCTGAACGTGCACGTGACGCCGTACTCGTTCTCCAGCCCGAAAATGCGGCGGTCCATGACTGAACATTACGCCCGATCCTCTGCGCTCAAACGGGGTTCGGCAGCACGATTTGGATCATTTTCCGATGAAGCGGCAACCACCGCCCGTCCAGCGGGAGCTGTGAGGACCCGTCCGGTGACCAGCAACACCAGCAGCGACACGGCCCCGGCGGCGCCCGGCACCGCGAAGCCCCAGAGCGCGCCGCCCTCCTCGACCACCGGGCCCGCCGCACCCGTTCCGACGGACGCGCCCACGGTGAACGTCGTCACCAGCCAGGAGAAGGCCTCCGTCACCGTGCCGGCCGGCGCGTGCCGGTCCACGATGATGAACGCGCAGGCGATGCACGGCGCCAGGAACACCCCGGCCAGCACCGTCAGCGCCACCATGGCCACCGCCCCGGGCATCAGCAGCAGCGGCAGGTAACACACCGCCAGAAGACCCACCAGCAGGCGCAGTCGCCGCTCGGGAGCGCCCGCCCACTGGCGCGCGCCGTAGACGGCACCGCCGACCAGCGCGCCCAGCCCCAGAGCGGCCATCAGCCAGCCGTACACCGCGTCACCGCCGTGGTCGTCGGCATAGGGCACCGCCGCCACCGTGATGGAGCCCATGGCGACACCGACGAAGAGGAACGCGCCCAGCAGCGCCAGCAGACCGGGCGAGCGCAGCGCGCCCAGCCAGTGCGCCTCCCGGGGCGCCGAACGCCAGGCCCGCGAGGGCGGCGAGACGACCACGGACAGCGCGCCCAGCACGCCGACGGCGTTCAGCACCACCAGCGCCGCCTGCGCCGACCACAGCGAGACGCAGAGGGTCACGAGCAACGGGCCCACGGTGAACATCACTTCCTGCGCCACGGCGTCCATCGCGTACGCCGTGTGCACCTGGCCCTCCCTGCGCAGCACCGAGGGCCACAGCGCCCGCAGCCCGCCCTCCAGCGGCGGGGTGAAGAGCCCGGCCGCCGCCACGGCCGTGTACGCCACGGCGGGCGGCTGGGTGCCGTTCAGGGCGAAGACCGTCATCGCCAGCGCCGCGGCGAGCGCGGCGGGCAACTGGACGCGGGGCTGCCCGTACAGGTCCACCAGGCGCCCGAGCACGGGCTGGCCCACCGCGTTGGCCACGCCGTACACCGCCGCCAGCGCCCCCGCGAGGCTGTACGTGCCGCCCTCCGCGCGGACGAACAGCACGATGGCGATCGCCGCGGTGGCGTTGGGCAGCCGCCCCACGAGGGTGCCGGTCAGCAGCCGGGCGGCGTGCCTCGCTCTGAGGATCTCCAGGTAACCCCCGAATCCCACGGCCATCGCCTGCCTTCCACTGGTTCGCCCGAGGTGCTGGAGCAACCTCTGGTGTTACGTATAACGTCCTCGGCCATACGTACCATGTGCGCTGTTCACCAGTCCAGACGAAGGAGCGTCCCCGCGGTGGCACGAAGCAGCACGCGCCCCACCAGCCGTGACGTCGCGCACGCCGCCGGGGTGTCCCAGGCCGCCGTCTCCCTGGTCCTCGGCGACAAGTGGCGCGGCCGGGTGTCGCAGGCGACCGCCGAACGGGTGCGCCGGGCCGCCGAGGAACTCGGCTACCGGCCCAACCTCGCCGCCCGCAATCTGCGGCTCGGCCGCACCCGGACCGTGCTCCTGGTCGTCCCCGCGCTGACCACCGAGTTCTTCGCCGGCGTCTACACCGGCGCCGCCCGCGTCGCCGCCGAGCACGGCTTCGGCGTCGTCCTCTACCCGTCCCCCGAGGGCATCGGCCCGGCCCGGAACCCGTTCGCCTCGGCCCAGGCGGCGCTGGACGGCGTGATCGCCTCCTCCATGGCCGCCGACGCGCTCAACGCCATCCGCGGCGACCAGCTGCCGCTGGTCATGCTGGACAGCGACCCCGCGGGCAGCCTGGGCGCCGCGACCGTCAATCTGGACATCGCCGACGGCATACGCCAGGTCGCCGACCATCTGCTCGGGCTCGGTCACCGGCGCTTCCTGCACCTCGCGGCGGACGTGGCCTCCTGGACCTTCGAGGTGCGGGCGAGGGAGCTCGGCGCCCGGGTGGGCGCGGTGCCCGGCACATCGGTGCGCACCGCCCGCGCCCCCATCTCCATCGAGGACGCAAGGGCCGCCACCGAGGCCGCCCTGAGCGCCCCCGGGCCCCGGCCCACCGCGCTCGTCTGCGACGACGACAAGCTCGCCGCCGGCGCCTACAAGGCCCTGCGCCGCCTCGGCCTGCGCGTGCCCGACGACGTCTCCGTCACCGGCCTCGACGATCTCGCCCTGGCCACCGCCATCGACCCCGAGCTCACCACCGTGCGGCTGGACGCCGAGCTGTTCGGCGAACGGGGCATGCACGCCCTGCTGGCCGTCCTGGAGGGCCGCGCTCCCGCCGGCGGGGACATCCCCGTGGAACTCGTGGTACGAGGCTCCACGGCGCCGCCACCCTGCCCCTCCTGAAACCGCCCAGCCCCCTGAAAACGCCCGGTGCCCCGACCTTCCAGCAGGCCGGGGCACCCGGGAACGGGGCTGCGGAACGGGACTACTTCTCCTCGGAACCGTCCTCCTCGGCGCTCTCCGCCTCGGTCGCCGCGCCGTCGGCCTCGAGCAGCCTGCCCAGCTGACGGCCCACGATCCGCTTGAACTTGCGCTTCTGCGGACGCGTACGGTCCAGCACCGCCACCTCCAGGCGCTCGGCGGGGATCTCCCGCTCGCTGCCGTTGGTGTCGCGGGACAGGGCCTGCACGGCCAGCTTCAGCGCCTCGGCCAGCGACATGCCGTCCTGGTGGCGCTGGTCCAGGTAGCCGCTGATCTGCTCGGCGTTGCCGCCGACCGCGACCGAGCCGTGCTCGTCCACGATCGAGCCGTCGTGCGGCAGCCGGTAGATCTGGTCGCCGTCGGGGGTCTCCCCCACCTCGGCGACCACCAACTCCACCTCGTACGGCTTCTCGGCGGCGCTGGAGAAGATCGTGCCCAGCGTCTGGGCGTACACGTTCGCCAGGCCGCGGGCGGTCACGTCGTCCCGGTCGTAGGTGTAACCGCGCAGGTCGGCGTAGCGGACGCCGCCGATGCGCAGGTTCTCGTACTCGTTGTACTTGCCGGCGGCCGCGAACGCGATCCGGTCGTAGATCTCGCTGAACTTGTGCAGCGCGCGGGACGGGTTCTCACCGACGAACACGATTCCGTCGGCGTACTGCAGCACGACCAGGCTGCGGCCACGCGCGATGCCCTTGCGGGCGTACTCCGCCCGGTCGGCCATGGCCTGCTGAGGTGAGACATAGAACGGCGTCGACACCGGTTATCCGTCCCTTTCTGTAGAAGTCACTGGATGACCCCGAACAAGAACCGGGCGCCGGCTACAGCAGCGCGGCCCGCGGGCCGTCCGGCTGCTCCAGGCGCCGCTGGAGCACCGAGCGAGCGATCTCCGAGGACTCGTCCTCGGTCAGCCGGCGGAATCCGTCCTCGGTGATCACGGTGACGATCGGATAGATCCGGCGGGCGACATCGGGACCACCGGTCGCCGAGTCGTCGTCTGCCGCGTCGTACAGGGCCTGGACCACCAGCGTCGCGGCCTCGGCCTCGGTCAGGTCCTCCCGGAAGAGCTTCTTCATGGCGCCGCGCGCGAAGATCGAGCCGGAGCCGGTGGCCGCGTAGCCGTGCTCCTCGGAACGGCCGCCCGTCACGTCGTAGGAGAAGATCCGGCCCTTCTCGCGGTCCAGGTCGTACCCCGCGAAGAGCGGGACCACGGCCAGTCCCTGCATGGCCATGCCCAGGTTGGAGCGGATCATGGTCGACAGCCGGTTCGCCTTGCCCTCCAGCGAGAGCTGCGTCCCCTCGACCTTCTCGAAGTGCTCCAGCTCCAGCTGGAACAGCTTCACCATCTCCACCGCCAGACCGGCGGTGCCGGCGATACCGACGGCCGAGTACTCGTCCGCCGGGAACACCTTCTCGATGTCCCGCTGCGCGATCACGTTCCCCATCGTCGCCCGCCGGTCACCGGCCAGGACGACGCCGCCCGGGAAGGCCGTCGCCACGATGGTGGTGCCGTGCGGCGCCTCGACCACCCCCTGGGTCGGCGGC
The DNA here is from genome assembly GCF_044754605.1 of Streptomyces sp. NPDC093064. Classification (NCBI taxonomy): domain Bacteria; kingdom Bacillati; phylum Actinomycetota; class Actinomycetes; order Kitasatosporales; family Streptomycetaceae; genus Streptomyces; species Streptomyces sp. NPDC093064. The sequence continues at coordinate 159,434 of NZ_JBIVPK010000004.1, read as the reverse complement.
AGCTGCCGCTTCCCCGGCAGCAGCTCCGGCTGGTGCTCGGCGAGAAAGTCCATGAACGAGGCGGACCCAGGCGTCAGGAAGGCGGCCGGTAGACGCCCGGTGCTACGAGTGTTGGCTTCCACGCGTTTCCTTCCGGGTAGTCGGCAGCTCGGTCCACCGCTTCGGGATCGTCCCTCAACAGGCCGAGGCCGGAGTTGCAGTTGATGCACAGTACGCCACGGACCCTACCCGCCTCGCGGCGGTGATCCACATGATCGGCGGAAGCCCTGAAGCGGCTCCCGCGGAGCCCTCACCGAGTTCCCGCGCGGGCGGCCGGCGCGGGAACGAAGGCCGCGCGCGGTACGGCCTCACCGCACCGCACGCAGCTCCTCGCCAACCGGCTCGTTCGCCACCGCTCCACGCGCCTTCCTTTCGATTCTTCGACCCCGGGAGAACCAGGGAATCAAAGGGACCCGGGAAATCCAAGGACGCGGAGGAATCGAAGGGAGAAGCGGCTTACTGACCGCTTATCGGGCGTTTACTGACCACCCTTTTGCACGAAGGACCGCACGAAGTCCTCTGCGTTCTCCTCGAGGACGTCGTCGATCTCGTCGAGGACGGAGTCCACGTCGTCGCTCAGCTTCTCGTGGCGTTCCTTGAGGTCGTCCGTGGCCTGCGCGTCCTGGGACTGTTCCTCGATCTCCTCGGTGGAACGCGTGGCCTTCTGCTGTCCGCCGCCGGTGTCCTTCGTTGCCATAACCCTCACCCCGCTCAGTTCGCCCGACATGGTCGGCATTACGGCCGATCGGTGATGTTCCGACCCTACAAGCCGGGTCCGACATCGGCCCCGCACTTTCTCCAACGTACGAGGGCCACCTCGATGATTCCCGGCGCCGGGGATTTCCACCCTGGAAGACCCGTCCGGTCCGGGATCCGCTCAGCCGCCGGAGAGCACCCTGACCAGGTCTTCGGCGGTACGGCAGCGGTCGAGGAGCTCCTTGACGTGATTACGCGTTCCGCGAAGCGGTTCCAGGGTTGGGACGCGCTGGAGCGAGTCCCGGCCCGGCAGATCGAAGATCACCGAGTCCCAGGAGGCCGCGGCGACGTCGTCGGCGTACTGCTCCAGGCAGCGGCCGCGGAAGTACGCGCGCGTGTCCTCCGGCGGCTTCCTGCGGGCCCGGTCCACCTCGGTCTCGTCCAGCAGGCGCTTGATGCGGCCCCGGGCCACCAGGCGGTTGTACAGGCCCTTGTCGGGGCGTACGTCCGCGTACTGGAGGTCGACGAGGTGCAGGCGGGCGGCGTCCCAGTCGAGGCCGTCACGGCGCCGGTAGCCCTCCATGAGCTCCCGCTTGGCGACCCAGTCCAGCTCGCCGGCCAGGCTCATGGGGTCGTTCTCGAGCCGGTTGAGGGTGTCCTCCCAGCGGGACAGGACGTCCTTGGTCTGCTTGTCGGCGTCCGCGCCGAACCGCTCCTCCACGTACTTGCGCGACAGCTCGTAGTACTCCATCTGGAGCTGCACCGCGGTGAGTGTCCGGCCGCTGCGCAGTGTGATCAGGCGCTTGAGGCCCGGGTCGTGCGAGACCTGGTGGAGCGTGCGTACGGGCTGGTCGACGGCCAGGTCCACGGCGATGAAGCCGTCCTCGATCATGGACAGGACCAGGGCGGTCGTGCCCAGCTTGAGGTAGGTGGAGATCTCGGAGAGGTTGGCGTCGCCGATGATCACATGCAGGCGCCGGTACTTCTCCGCGTCGGCGTGGGGCTCGTCGCGCGTGTTGATGATCGGCCGCTTGAGTGTGGTCTCCAGACCGACCTCGACCTCGAAGTAGTCCGCGCGCTGGCTGAGCTGGAAGCCGTGCTCGTGGCCGTCCTGGCCGATGCCGACGCGGCCGGCGCCCGTGATGACCTGGCGGGAGACGAAGAAGGGCGTGAGGTGGCGCACGATGTCGGAGAAGGCGGTCTCCCGCTTCATCAGGTAGTTCTCGTGCGTGCCGTAGGAGGCGCCCTTGTTGTCGGTGTTGTTCTTGTAGAGGTGGATCGGCTGGGCGCCGGGCAGCTGGGCCGCCCGCTCCGCGGCCTCGGCCATGATCCGTTCGCCGGCCTTGTCCCACAGGACGGCGTCGCGCGGGTTGGTGACCTCGGGCGCGCTGTACTCCGGGTGGGCATGGTCGACATAGAGCCGTGCGCCATTGGTGAGGATGACGTTGGCCAGGCCGATGTCCTCGTCGGTGAGCTGGCTGGCGTCGGCCGCCTCGCGGGCGAGGTCGAAGCCCCGGGCGTCCCGCAGCGGGTTCTCCTCCTCGAAGTCCCAGCGGGCCCGGCGCGCCCGGTGCATGGCAGCCGCGTAGGCGTTGACGATCTGGGATGAGGTGAGCATGGCATTGGCATTGGGGTGGCCGGGGACGGAGATCCCGTACTCCGTCTCGATGCCCATTACTCGCCGTACGGTCATGCGGCCCTCCTTGCCCGGCGGCACCCTCGGTCGTGGGCGTCGCTCAAGTACCGCTGATGCCCGGGTGCCTGTGCGGTGCCCGTCCCCGCACTGCGCAACCCGGCGGTACGAAAGAGCCTAGAACGCCTTTGCGCTGGTGGGGAGATCATTTGCGTCATTGCCTGCTCCATGCGGTGGCCCGGAAACACCGGACTGCGGGTACCCCGTGGAGGGCACCCGCAGCCACCCTGCCTTTACAGGTACTGACCGGTGTTCGCCACCGTGTCGATGGAGCGTCCGGTGTCCGCGCCCTGCTTTCCGGTGATGAGGGTGCGGATGTAGACGATCCGCTCGCCCTTCTTTCCGGAGATCCGGGCCCAGTCGTCCGGGTTGGTGGTGTTGGGCAGGTCCTCGTTCTCCTTGAACTCGTCCACGCAGGCCTGGAGCAGGTGGGAGACGCGGAGACCCTTCTGGTTCTTCTCGAGGAAGTCCTTGATCGCCATCTTCTTGGCGCGCCCGACGATGTTCTCGATCATGGCGCCGGAGTTGAAGTCCTTGAAGTAGAGGACTTCCTTGTCACCGTTGGCGTAGGTGACCTCCAGGAAGCGGTTCTCCTCGGTTTCGGCGTACATGTGCTCCACCGCGGTCTGGATCATGCCCTGGACCGTGGCATCCTTGGCGCCGCCGTGTTCCGCGAGGTCGTCCGAGTGCAGCGGGAGGCGCTCGGTGAGGTACTTGCCGAAGATGTCCTTCGCCGCCTCGGCGTCCGGACGCTCGATCTTGATCTTCACGTCGAGGCGGCCGGGCCGCAGGATCGCCGGGTCGATCATGTCCTCGCGGTTGGAGGCGCCGATCACGACCACGTTCTGCAGGCCTTCCACACCGTCGATCTCGGCGAGCAGCTGGGGGACGATGGTGTTCTCCACGTCCGAGCTGACACCGGAGCCGCGGGTGCGGAAGAGGGACTCCATCTCGTCGAAGAAGACGATCACGGGGGTGCCCTCGCCGGCCTTCTCACGGGCACGCTGGAAGACGAGACGGATCTGCCGCTCGGTCTCGCCGACGTACTTGTTCAGCAGCTCCGGGCCCTTGATGTTGAGGAAGAAGCTCTTGCCCGCCGCCTGCCCGGTGACCTCGGCGACCTTCTTGGCGAGCGAGTTCGCGACGGCCTTGGCGATGAGCGTCTTGCCGCATCCGGGGGGCCCGTAGAGCAGGACGCCCTTCGGCGGGCGCAGCTCGTGCTCCTTGAACAGGTCCGGGTAGAGGTACGGCAGCTCCACGGCGTCGCGGATGGCCTCGATCTGGTTGCCGAGGCCGCCGATCTGCTCGTAGCCGATGTCGGGCACCTCTTCGAGGACGAGTTCCTCGACCTCGCTCTTGGGCACGACCTCGTAGACGTAGCCGGACCTGGGTTCGAGCAGGAGCGCGTCGCCGGGGCGGATGGTGACGTCCAGCAGCGGCTCGGCGAGCCGTACCACCCGCTCCTCGTCGGTGTGCCCGAGCACCAGGGCCCGCTCGCCGTCCTCGAGGATCTCCTTGAGGGTGACGATGTCGCCGACGCGCTCGAACTCCATGGCCTCGACCACGTTGAGCGCTTCGTTGAGCATCAGTTCCTGGCCGCGCCTGAGCTCGTCGAGCTCGACGCTGGGGCTGACGTTCACCCGGAGCTTGCGGCCGCCGGTGAAGATGTCGGCGGTGCCGTCCTCGTTGGCCTGGAGGAAGACGCCGAAGCCGGCCGGCGGCTGGGCGAGCCGGTCGACCTCTTCCTTGAGGGCCACGATCTGGTCGCGGGCCTCGCGGAGCGTGTTCGCGAGGCGTTCGTTCTGCGCGGACACGCCGGCCAGGTTGGTCTGCAACTCGACGATCCGCTCTTCGAGAATCCTCGTGTGACGCGGAGAGTCGGCGAGCTTGCGGCGCAGGACGGCGATCTCCTGCTCAAGGTAGGCGATCTGCCCGGCCGGGTCGTCGGACCCGCGTCCCGGGCGGATGCCGCGGTTCATGTCGTCGTCGTGGGCTGCCACGGTCCTCACCTCCTCCAAGGGGAGCTGGACGCTTCCAGACCCTACCTGGGTGGGTGTCGATTGAAACCCCTAGATCACAAAGACTGTCGGGGTGTGTCCGATCTTCACCCTTGCGCTCTCCCTCACGCCAGGGGAATACCCACCGAACATGATTGGAAAGCGGGCAGAGGTAGGGTCGACACGTTCAACACCCGTCAGAGCTGGCCGGATTCCCGTACGGCTCGACGTGATACGGCAGGAGAGATGACCGTGCAGCAGCGGACCTCGGACGGTGGCGAGGCACTGGAGGTCTGGATCGACCAGGACCTGTGTACCGGCGACGGCATCTGCGCGCAATACGCGCCGGAGGTCTTCGAGCTGGACATCGACGGCCTGGCCTATGTGAAGACCCCGGAGGACGAGCTCCTTCAGGAGGCGGGAGCGGCAACGCCCGTGCCGCTTCCGCTTCTCACGGACGTGGTGGACTCGGCCAAGGAGTGCCCTGGCGAGTGCATCCACGTGCGCCGCGTTTCGGACAGGGTCGAGGTGTACGGACCTGACGCGGAGTGACGGCTTCGGCGCGACGCGTCACCATTGTCTGTTTTCTCACATTTTCAGGGAGCGTGGTCAGACACCGCGCGCCCCGGCGTCCGCGGAGCGGACGAACGCGCCGTTCTGCCACCGCCACTTCACGCTGTCCTTGAGGTCGGGGCAGCAATTGGGCACGTCGGGCGAGGAGTAGCCGAGCAGGGTTGCGGTCACGGCGCCGTCGCGGACGGCGAAGTCCGTGACCGAGTACCGGTCCTTGACCTCGACGAGGGTGGCGACCACGCGGGGCTCGGCGGCGCCGGGGGCCTGGGTGAGGACATAGACGGCGTCGGGCGGGGTGCCCATGGGGGCGTCGCAGTGCACGACGGCCACGGTCTCCGGTCTGCCGTCCCCGTCAAGGTCACCGGAGGCCTTCTTCGCCACCACGGCCCGCACCGGGCCGCAGTCGATCGGGAAGGTCACGCCGGTGGTGCTCGGGGCCGGCGCGGTGGCAGGGGCGGAGTTCGCGCGGGTGCCCTGTGGCTGGGCGGCCGTGGCCGAGCCGGGCTGCACGAGCGAGGAGAGGGCGACCACACCGGCGACCGCGGTGGCGGTGGCCATCCAGTGGATGGGGCGGGTATGCGTGTGGGCCAGTTCCGGAACGGCGGATTGCTGCACTAGGAGCATCTCCTGCGAGGGCTGTGCCGGTGGGGGTGGCCAGCATCGTGCCACACGTCACAGTGCGGGGGAACGGCGGGGTGGGGATCAACGTGAGGGCGCCGTGGCGGAGTTCCCCGTGGTGGTCGGGAACTCCGCCACGGCGCCCGTGTGTTGCGTGCGTGGCGGGACGCGTCAGCGGGCGGCGCCGCCGTCGGCGTTGGGGCCCTCGTAGTCCTCACCGTAGGCGCCCTTGGCGGGCCGGCGGCGGCGCATGGGCGGCTCGACGCCGTCCGCGAGCCGGCGGGCGGTGAGCAGGAAGCCGGTGTGGCCGATCATGCGGTGGTCCGGGCGGACGGCCAGGCCCTCGATGTGCCAGTTGCGGATCATCGTCTCCCAGGCGGTCGGCTCGTTGAAGCAGCCGATCTCGCGGATGGACTCCACGGTCCGGGCGAGCTGGGTGGTGGTCGCGACGTAGCAGCACAGGATGCCGCCGGGGACGAGCGCCTTGGAGACGGCCTCCAGGCACTCCCAGGGGGCGAGCATGTCGAGGATGACGCGGTCGACGTCGGTGTCGGAGAGGTTGTCCTGGAGGTCTCCGACCGTGAGCTGCCAGGCGGGGTGCGGGCCGCCGAAGTAGCGCTCCACGTTCGCCTGGGCGATCTCGGCGAAGTCGGCGCGGCGCTCGTAGCTGTGCAGCATGCCCTGGTCGCCGATGGCCCGCAGCAGGAAGCTGCTGAGCGAACCGGAGCCGACGCCGGCCTCCACGACGCGCGCGCCGGGGAAGATGTCGGCGAAGGCGAGGATCTGCCCCGCGTCCTTGGGGTAGACGACGGCTGCCCCGCGGGGCATGGACAGGACGTAGTCGGGGAGCAGGGGGCGCAGCGCGAGATAGGCGACGTTGCCGGTGGTGCGGACAACGCTGCCCTCGGGTGCGCCGATCAGTTCGTCGTGCGGGAAGGACCCCTTGTGGGTGTGGAAGTTCTTCCCTGCTTCGAGCGTGAACGTGTAGTGGCGGCCCTTGGGGTCGGTCAGCTGTACCTGGTCCCCGACCTTGAAGGGCCCGCGGCGGCGGGCGGCACCGGTCGGTTCGGACATGTGACCAGCCTACCGGTCCCCGGCGGGCCCTCCGACCACGCTGACGGGCCCTACGCGGAGGCCGACGGGCGGGCCATGGCCTTCACGAAGGCGCGCTCCACGTCGGCCGCGGACAACACGCCGTAGATCTCTCCGGTCTCCTCCACCACGAGGTACTCGGTCGCCGGGGTGGCGCGCAGCACGTCCAGGAGGTCCTCTCCGGCGAGTTCGACGGAGACGCGCATGCCCTCGGTGAGCTCCTGGGCGAGTTCGCTGGCGTAGACCCAGGGGCGGCGGTGCTCGGGTACGCCGACGATGGCGGACTCGCGGACGAGGGAGAGCGGCTCGCCGTGGCCGTCGACGACGACCAGGGCGCGGGCGCCGGCGGCGTTGGCGCGGCGCAGGGCCTCGGCCAGGGAGGTGTTGCCCTCGACCGGGACGGCGCGGCGAGTGAGGGCGCGGGCGCGCAGTTCGGGGAGGTGCTCGCGCAGCCGGGCCATGCGCAGGCTGTTGCCGGCGCCGGTCCAGATGATCGCGGCCAGGATGGCGGCGAGCAGGGCGTTGGTGACGGTGCCCATGCCGACGCTGTCCTCGGCGGTGGGGCCGAGGGCGCCGGACTGGGTGACCAGGGGCAGTCCGATCAGGACGGCGACCGCGAGCGCGCGGCCGACCCAGGCGGCGGCGATGGTGCCGCTCATCGGCCTGCCGGTGATCTTCCAGACGACGGCGCGGAGCATGCGGCCGCCGTCGAGGGGCAGGCCGGGCAGCAGGTTGAAGGCGGCGACGATGAGGTTCGAGATCATCAGGCCGGCCAGCAGGACACCGGCGACCGTGCCGCGCTCGAGGGGCCGCAGGGCGGCGTAGAAGACACCGGCGAGGATCAGCGACAGCAGCGGGCCGACGAAGGCGAGCACGAACTCGCGGCCGGGGGTTTCGGCCTCCTTCTCGATCTCGGAGACGCCGCCGAAGAACTGGAGCTGGATGCGCCGGACCGGGAGCTTGAAGCGGAGGGCTGCGATGGTGTGGGCGAGCTCGTGGACGAGGACGGAGCCGTAGAAGGCGACCGCGAAGAACAGGGCGACGAGGTAGCGGGCGGCACCGAGTTCGGGCAGCACCCGGTCGAGCTGTCCGCCGAACACCCAGGTGATCAGCGCGGCCACGAGGAACCAGCTGGGCGCCACGTACACGGGCACCCCGAAGGGCCGCCCCATGAGGAGCCCGCCCCTGGGGTCGCTCGGGCGCCGCGGCGGCTCCTGTCCGGCCCCGGAACGGGCGAGAGCGCGGTCGGGGTGGGACTCGGGGCGCGTGCGGTCGCCGGGGGCGGGGGCGGAGCCCTCGGTACGGGTACCGGCTTCGTGCCCGGCGGCCGGTTCACCGCCGTGGGCGTAACCGCGCTCGGGGTGGGCGTCGGGGCGGACGTCTTCGGTGGCGGGGGGCTCCTGCGAAGTGTCGTCGGGGCGGACGTCTTCGGCGGCGGGCGGCTCCTGCGAAGTGTCGCCGGGACGGTCCCGTTCCTCCGTCTCCTCTGGCTCCTTCGCCTCCTCGGCCCGCTCCGTCTCCTCCGTCGGCTCCTCCGTCCCGCCCTCTGCTTCGGGGGCAGGGGTGGCGGTCGGCGAGGCCGGCTCGGGCGGGGCCGCGTCGGCAGGCTCGGCGCCCGGGCCCACGGAGTCGGGGGCCGGGTCCACCGGGCCCGTGCGGCGATCTGCCGACTCGTCCTTGCCGGAACGCGGCTGTCCGCTCCCGCCGCTCACGTCCACGGTGTCCCCTCGTTCGAAGCACGTCTTCCGTGCCTGACGGCCGGAAGGTCTCGGGTCGATGGTATGCGGCCGTGCCGAGCGGTCACGCCCGGCACCCCAATGTGTTTTCCCCTCTTCGCGCACAACATGACCGTCCCTGGGTCACTGTCAGTGGTGGGCCGTAGGGTCTGGGGCATGGAGACGAGCACGGAGGGCGAGCCCGGCACCCCGCACGACGCCGCCGGACCGGCCCGGTCACGCCACAGCGCGCCGCGGGCCGCCGAGTTGCAGCCCGCGCCGGAGTCGGCTCAGTCGCCGGACGCGGCGAGGACGACGGTCCCCGCACAGGCGGGTGTCGCCGATCTCGTGGCTGCGGACAGCCCAGGAGCCGACGGGGCCGTCACGACTGGTCCGGGCACGGGTGACGTGGGCGCTCACGGAGCCGCCGCGCAAGCTGCGGCGACCGGCGGGGGCGACGCGGGCCCTGTGGCTGCGGGCGGTGCGGGCGGTCCCGACGGCGGTGAAGCGGATGTGCGCGAGGCGGCTGCGGCGCCGGGTGCGGATGTGCCGGGTGGCGACGGGGGCTCGGGCGTGGAGGCCCGTCGGGCTGTCGTACCGCCCGGTTCGCTGTCTCCCTCGCGGGCCGGGGACTTCATGCAGTGTCCGTTGCTGTACCGGTTCCGGGTGATCGACCGGTTGCCGGAGAAGCCGAGTGAGGCCGCGACGCGGGGCACGCTGGTGCACGCCGTGCTGGAGCGGCTGTTCGACGCGCCCGCCGCGGAGCGGACCGCGCCACGGGCCAAGGGACTGGTCCCGGGCCAGTGGCAGCGGCTGCGCGAGGCGCGGCCCGAGCTGGTGGAGCTGTTCGCCGACGACACCGACGGCGAGCGGCTGGCGCGCTGGCTGGCGGAGGCGGAGCGGCTGGTGGAGCGCTGGTTCACGCTGGAGGACCCGACCCGGCTGGAACCCGCCGAGCGGGAGCTGTTCGTCGAGGCGGAGCTGGACTCGGGGCTGACGCTGCGCGGGATCATCGACCGGGTGGACGTGGCGCCCACGGGCGAGGTGCGGATCGTCGACTACAAGACGGGCAAGGCACCCCGCCCCGAGTACGCCGAGGGCGCGCTGTTCCAGATGAAGTTCTACGCCCTGGTGGTGTGGCGGCTGAAGAGGGTCCTCCCGCGGCGGCTGCAACTGGTGTACCTGGGCAGCGGCGACGTACTGACCTACGACCCGGTCCTCGCCGACCTGGAGCGGGTGGAGCGCAAGCTGCAGGCGCTGTGGGAGGCGATCCGGCTGGCCACCGAGACCGGTGACTGGCGGCCGCGCCCCACCAAGCTGTGCGGCTGGTGCGACCACCAGGCCCACTGCCCGGAGTTCGGCGGCACTCCCCCGCCCTACCCGCTGCCGGTGAGGGCGCCGGAGTCCGGCACAACGGCGCAGGGCAGAATGGGGCCGGACTAGCGAAGGAGACTCACGTGGCCATCCGCGTCCTACTGGTCGACGACCAGCCGCTGCTGCGCACCGGGTTCCGGATGATTCTGGAGGCCGAGCAGGACATCGCGGTCGTGGGCGAGGCCGGAGACGGCCTGCAGGCCCTGGACCAGGTGCGGGCCCTTCAGCCCGACGTGGTGCTGATGGACATCCGCATGCCGCGGATGGACGGCGTGGAGGCGACCCGGCAGATCACCGGACCGGAGCGGAACGGTCCGGCGAAGGTGCTGGTGCTGACCACCTTCGACCTCGACGAGTACGTGGTGGAGGCGCTGCGCGCCGGCGCGAGCGGCTTCCTGCTCAAGGACGCGCCCGCCAACGAGCTGGTGCAGGCGATCCGGGTGGTCGCGGCCGGCGAGGCGATGCTGGCGCCGAGCATCACGCGCCGGCTGCTGGACAAGTACGCCACGCATCTGCCCTCCGGGGAGGAGCCGGTACCGGACACGCTGCACACCCTCACCGACCGTGAGGTGGAGGTGCTGAAGCTGGTGGCGCGCGGCTTGTCCAACGCGGAGATCGCCGCCGATCTGTTCGTCAGCGAGACGACGGTCAAGACGCATGTCGGGCACGTGCTGACGAAGCTGGGGCTGCGCGACCGTGTGCAGGCCGCGGTGTATGCGTACGAGAGCGGACTGGTACGCCCCGGCGCGCAGTAGCGGCGGCCGCCCCCGCGGCGCGACGCGACGCAACGGCGAAGGGCGCCCCTCCCGGACTTCCGGGAGGGGCGCCCTTCGCCGTCGGTGGTGGCGGATCAGCCGCTCACACCGCGGCCGAGCTCCCAGAGCTGAAGCGTCGCGGAGGAGTTGAGGGCGTACGCGGTGCCCGTGATGTTGTCGCGGGCGGCGACGTACTGCTTGCCCTGCCAGAGCGGGATCAGCGGAGCGTCGCTGGCGATGATGTCCTGAATCTTCGTCAGGCTCGCTGACGCGGAGAGCCGGTCGGCCTGGCGGCGGGAGTCCGGGATCAGCTCGTCGCGGATGTCCTTGTTGGCGTAGGGGGTGTTGAGGGTGTTGCCCTTGTCGAGGAACGGTGCCAGGTAGTTGTCGGCGTCCGGGAAGTCAGGGAACCAGCCCATGCCGTAGACGTCGTACTGGCCCTTCTTCTCCGCCGGGCGGAAGGTGTCCCAGGGGGTGCCCTGGATGTCGACGTCGAACAGGCCGCTGCTGTTGAGCTGCTGCCGAAGGATCTCGAACTCCTTCTTGGTGGCAGGCCCGTAGTGGTCCGTCGTGTAGTGCATCGTCAGCTTCACCGGGGTGGTGACACCGGCCTTCTCCAGCAGAGAACGGGCGTTGGCCACGCTGGGGTCGCCGTACCGGTTGAAGAAGGAGTTGGAGTGACCGGTAATGGTGGCCGGGACCATCGAGTACAGCGGCTCGGCCTGGGTGCCGTAGACCTCGGAGACCAGTTCGCTGCGGTTGATGATCTGGGCCATGGCCTCACGGACGGCCTTGGACTTCACCGTCGGGGCGTCGGTGTTGAAGGCCAGGTAGCGGATCTCCAGGCCGGCCGTCTCGACGATACCGACCTTGCTGTCCTTGGCGGCCGACAGTGTGCGGATCTGCTCGGGCGACATGCTGCGGGTCATGACGTCGATGCCGCCCTTGTCCAGCGCGTCACCCATGGCGTCGGCGTCCGCGAAGGAACGCATCTGCACCTTGTCGTTGTTGAGCTTCAACGTCCCCTGGTAGTTGGGGTTCTTGGTGAAGACCCCGTCGACCATCTCGCCGTTCTTGACGTTGGCCTTCAGGGTGTACGGGCCGGAGCCGTCCACGGCGAAGCCGTCGCGGAGCTTGTCCTTCTCGTAGTCCTTGGGGTTGACGATGCCCGCGACGGGCGTCGACAGCTTGTACGGGAAGGTGGCGTCGGCCGTGTTGAGGTGGAAGATGACCTCGCGGTCGCCCTGGGTCTCCACGGTGTCCACGGTGGAGAGCAGGCCGGACACACCGCTGTCGGCGTTGATGGAGAGGGCGCGGTCGACGGAGAACTTCACGTCGGCCGCGGTGATGGGCTCGCCGCTGGCGAACTTCAGGCCCTCACGCAGGGTGCAGGCGTAGCGCTCGTTGCCGCTGTCCGTGAAGCCGCACTTCTCGGCCGCCTCCGGGACGGGGTCGCCGTCGCCCTTGGGCTGGATCATCAGGGTCTGCACGGTCTGGCGCAGGATGTTCCAGGTGCCGACGTCGTAGGCGTACGCCGGGTCCATGGGCGCGGGGGCGTCCTTCGAAGCGGTGAACCGGTCCGTGGTGCCGACGACGATGGCGTCGCCGCTCTTGCTGCCGCTGTCGGAACCGCCGCACGCGGCGAGTACCGGCGCGAGCAGACCGACCACGGCCGGCAGCACCAAAGTCTTGCGGTTCATGCTCGAGTTTCTCCAGAGCTGTCTTGTCCGTGTATCCGGCATGCAGGGTGTTGCTACGGATCACGGGGGCAGGGTCGATGTTCTCGCGACGAGATTAGTCCTCCCCCGCAGGACCGTTCGCGGCCACCGGAGTTGAGCTCCCATCACGCAGCGGAACCGGGCGCGGACGGACCGGAAACCCGTCACCGGAAGGATTCGTGCAGCGTTCCACCAAACGGGACACAAGGGCGCGCGCACGGCATCCGAGAGGAGGCGGGCAGCACGCCCCTGACCCGTTGTCGACCCCTCGGGGAGTGGGGAACGTCACACGCGCAAGTAGGGGAACAGCTGCCGGAATTCAGCCATACGGCGAGCTTTGAATTCGCTCGGACATCCGGTTCGGGGGCCTTTTCCGCGGGACTTGGCACGCTGGGTGAACGGTTAGCGCATTTCTGTCATCAGGCCGCGCAGAAATGGCAGGTCCACGTCTTCGAGGGTGGGGACGACGGTCCGCCGGAAGGCCGGAGGGATGGGGGCGACCGAGGGGATGGCGACGACCCGGCAGCCGGCGGCCTCCGCCGCGGCGACTCCGGTGACGGTGTCCTCGATCACGGCGCACCGGGTGGGATCCGCCCCGAGGCCCGCGGCGGCCAGCAGGTAGGGGTCGGGGTGCGGCTTGGTGCGGGAGACCTCGTCGCCGGCCACGGACAGGGCGAAGTGCTGGGGGCCGAGCGAGGTCAGGACCCGGTCGATGATGCGGCGGTGGGAGGCGGAGACCAGGGCGGTGGGGATCCGCTGCTCGGACAGTTCGGCCAGCAGCCGTGCGGCGCCCGGCATCAGGGGCAGCGCGCCGTCGATACGGGCCTCGAAGCCCTCGTTCAGCAGGGTGGTGACCTCGGCGAGGCTGACGGCGGCGCCGGTGGCCTCGATGAGGAAACCCGCGCTGCGGGTCATGGGGCCGCCGACGACGACGTGTCTCCAGGAGTCGTCGAGCCTGTGTCCGAGGGCGGCGAACACCTCCACCTCGACGTCCCACCAGAAGCCCTCGGTATCCACCAGGGTTCCGTCCATGTCCAGGAGCACGGCCTGCAAGGCTGAGCCTTCGGCCATACGGGTTCCGAGCGCCGGTACCGTGCTTGTCATCCGCGCATACCTCCTTGAGGGACGATCAGGCCGGTTCCCACACGGGGAACCGGCCTGCGATGGACCGACAATTGTACGACGCCCACAACCGAAACGCCCGCACGAACCGCCCACACCGGCATCATCGGCGCACAACGGCACCGGGGCTGCGGGCCGGGACGGCCGGTCCGCTGCCCCTCCGCACAAGCCCGCAGGCCCTCTCGACCGCGCCGGTGACCAGGGGAAACCCCGGGTCAGCGGGCGTTGAAGTACTTGGCCTCCGGGTGGTGGATGACGATGGCGTCGGTGGACTGTTCGGGGTGGAGCTGGAACTCCTCGGACAGATGGACGCCGATCCGCTCGGGGCGGAGGAGGTCGGCGATCTTGGCGCGGTCCTCCAGGTCGGGGCAGGCGCCGTAGCCGAGGGAGAAGCGGGCGCCCCGGTACTTCAGGGCGAACATGTCCTCGATGTCGGCGGGGTCCTCACCGGCGAAGCCCAGCTCGGCGCGCACCCGGGCGTGCCAGTACTCGGCGAGCGCCTCGGCCAGCTGCACGGACAGCCCGTGCAGCTCCAGATAGTCGCGGTAGGAGTCGGCGGCGAACAGCCGCGCGGTCTCCTCGCCGATCCGGGAGCCGACGGTGACGACCTGGAAGCCGACCACGTCCCTCTCCCCCGACTCCTCCGGGCGGAAGAAGTCCGCCAGGCACAGCCGGCGGCCGCGGCGCTGGCGCGGGAAGGTGAAGCGGGTGCGCTCGTTGCCCTGGTCGTCCAGGATGATCAGGTCGTCGTCCTTGGACACGCAGGGGAAGTAGCCGTGGACCACCGCGGCCTCCAGCAGGCCGTCCGTCTGGAGCCGCTCCAGCAGGCCGCGCAGCCGGGGCCGGCCCTCGCGCTCGACGAGTTCCTCGTAGGTGGGCCCGGCACCGGTGCGGGCCTGCTTGAGCCCCCACTGGCCCTTGAACAGGGCACCCTCGTCCAGCCAGGACGCGTATTCCTTGAGCTGGATGCCCTTGATCACCCGCGTGCCCCAGAACGGCGGCTCGGGGACCGGGTTGTCGGTGGCCACGTCGGAGCGGACGTGCCCCTCCTCCGGCCGCTGCTCCTCGGCCACCTGTGCGGTGGCGGCCCGCACCCGGCGCTGCCGGAGCTCGGGCAGCTTCGCTCCGGGCACGCCCCGCTTGACCCCGATCAGGGCGTCCATCAGGCGCAGGCCCTCGAACGCGTCGCGGGCGTAGCGGACCTCCCCGTCGTACAGCTCGTGCAGGTCCTGCTCGACATAGGCACGGGTCAGGGCGGCGCCGCCGAGGATGACCGGGTAGCCGGTCGCCAGGCCGCGGGCGTTGAGCTCCTCCAGGTTCTCCTTCATGATCACCGTGGACTTCACCAGCAGCCCGGACATGCCGATCACGTCGGCGCGGTGCTCCTCGGCCGCCTCCAGGATCGCCGAGACCGGCTGCTTGATGCCCAGGTTGACCACGTTGTAGCCGTTGTTGGACAGGATGATGTCGACGAGGTTCTTGCCGATGTCGTGCACATCACCGCGTACGGTCGCCAGCACGATCGTGCCCTTGCCCGCCTCGTCGGTCTTCTCCATGTGCGGCTCCAGGTGGGCGACCGCGTTCTTCATCACCTCGGCCGACTGGAGCACGAACGGCAGCTGCATCTGCCCGGAGCCGAACAGCTCGCCGACCACCTTCATGCCGTCCAGCAGGGTGTCGTTGACGATGTCCAGGGCCTTGCGCGTCCGCAGTGCCTCGTCCAGGTCCTGCTCCAGGCCGTTCTTCTCGCCGTCGATGATCCGCCGCTTCAGCCGCTCCTCCAGCGGCAGCGCGGCCAGCTCCTCGGCCTTGCCCGCCTTCAGCGACTTCGCCGTGGCGCCCTCGAACAGCTGCATGAGCTTCTGCAGCGGGTCGTAGCCCTCGCGGCGGCGGTCGTGGATCAGGTCGAGCGCGGTGGTGACCTGCTCCTCGTCGAAGCGGGCGATCGGCAGGATCTTGCTGGCGTGCACGATCGCCGAGTCCAGGCCCGCCTTGACGCACTCGTCCAGGAACACGCTGTTCAGCAGGATCCGGGCGGCCGGGTTCAGACCGAAGGAGATGTTCGACAGGCCCAGTGTGGTCTGCACGTCCGGGTGCCGCCGCTTCAGCTCCCGGATGCCCTCGATGGTGGCCACACCGTCGCCCCGGGACTCCTCCTGGCCGGTGCAGATGGTGAAGGTCAGGCAGTCGACGAGGATGTCCTCCTCACGGATGCCCCAGTTACCGGTCAGGTCCGCGATCAGCCGCTCGGCGATCTCCACCTTCTTCTCGGCGGTACGGGCCTGGCCCTCCTCGTCGATGGTCAGCGCGATCAGCGCCGCCCCGTGCTCCCGCGCCAGCGCCGTCACCCGCGCGAACCGCGACTCGGGTCCGTCGCCGTCCTCGTAGTTCACCGAGTTGATCACCGCGCGGCCGCCCAGCTGCTCCAGCCCGGCCCGGATCACGTCCACCTCGGTGGAGTCCAGCACGATCGGCAGCGTCGAGGCCGTGGCGAACCGGCCCGCCAGCTCCCGCATGTCCGCGACCCCGTCCCGGCCGACATAGTCCACGCACAGATCGAGCATGTGCGCGCCCTCGCGGATCTGCTCGCGCGCCAGCTCCACGCAGTCGTCCCAGCGGCCCTCGAGCATGGCCTCACGGAACTTCTTGGACCCGTTGGCGTTCGTCCGCTCGCCGATCGCCAGGTACGAGGTGTCCTGGCGGAAGGGCACGGTCTGGTACAGGGAGGCCGCGCCCGGCTCCGGGCGCGGGCTGCGCTCCACCGGGGACAGGTCCCGCACCCGCTCGACCACCTGGCGCAGGTGCTCCGGCGTGGTGCCGCAGCAGCCGCCCACCAGGGACAGTCCGTAGTCGCGGACGAAGTGGCCCTGCGCGTCGGCCAGCTCCGGCGCCGTCAGGGGGTAGTGCGCGCCGTCCTTGGTGAGCACGGGGAGACCGGCGTTCGGCATACACGACAGCGGGACGCGCGCGTGCCGGGACAGGTAGCGCAGGTGCTCGCTCATCTCGGCGGGGCCGGTCGCGCAGTTCAGGCCGATCATGTCGATGCCCAGCGGCTCGAGCGCCGTCAGCGCGGCGCCGATCTCCGAGCCCAGCAGCATGGTGCCGGTCGTCTCCACCGTCACCGACACGATCAGCGGGACCTCGTACCCGGCGGTCTCCATCGCGCGGCGGGCCGCGATGACGGAGGCCTTGGTCTGGAGCAGGTCCTGGGTGGTCTCCACCAGCAGCGCGTCCGCGCCTCCGGCGAGCAGGCCCTCGGCGTTCTGCCGGTAGGCGTCGCGGATGGCGGCGAAGGTGGTGTGGCCGAGCGTCGGCAGCTTCGTGCCCGGGCCCATGGAACCCAGCACCCAGCGGGGGCGGCCGTCCTCGGCGGTGAACGCGTCCGCCGCCTCACGGGCGATACGGGCGCCGGCCTCGGACAGCTCGGCGACCCGCTCGGCGATGTCGTACTCGCCCAGGGCGGTCAGGTTGGCCCCGAACGTGTTGGTCTCCACGCAGTCCACTCCGACCTCGAAGTAGGCGGAGTGGACCGAACGGACGATGTCGGGGCGGGTGACGTTCAGGACCTCGTTGCAGCCCTCCAGCTGCTGGAAGTCGTCCAGCGAGGGCTCCTGGGCCTGGAGCATGGTGCCCATCGCTCCGTCGGCTACCACCACACGGGTGGCGAGTGCCTCGCGCAGAGCGGACGCACGGGTCCGGCTGTCGGCGGAAGGGGTCGGCGGCAACGAGGCCATGAAGGGGCTCCCTTGGGCTGCGACGGCTGTCGGCTTTGCGCGTTCCCGGGAGGCGAGCACAGCGCTGCCCGGGCGAGGCGCACGCCGCCAGGGTAGCCGGGACCGGCCCCTGACGGTCACGGCGTCCACCAAGCGGACGAGGATGACGGTCGGAACACCCCGGGTGGCGGGGTTCGCGCGACAGGCGACGGCCGACCATTGGCGGGGGATCGGCACGGACCGGTAGTGTTCGGCATTGCCGAACGGGCGTCACGACGAGAGTCGTCCGCCGGCGGTCGAAGGGGACGGAGGCAGGACGGCGATGGCACGGAACATCCAGTCGCTCGAGCGGGCGGCCGCGATGCTGCGGTTGCTGGCGGGCGGTGAGCGGCGGCTGGGCCTGTCGGACATCGCCTCCTCACTGGGCCTCGCCAAAGGCACCGCCCACGGCATCCTGCGCACCCTCCAGCACGAGGGCTTCGTCGAACAGGACGAGGCCTCCGGGCGGTACCAGCTGGGCGCGGAGCTGCTGCGCCTGGGCACCACCTACCTCGACGTGCACGAACTGCGGGCCCGCGCGCTGGTGTGGACGGACGACCTGGCCCGGTCCAGCGGGGAGAGCGTGTACCTGGGCGTACTGCACCAGCACGGCGTGCTGATCGTGCACCACGTCTTCCGCCCGGACGACAGCCGGCAGGTGCTGGAGATCGGGGCGATGCAGCCGCTGCACTGCACGGCTCTGGGCAAGGTGCTGGCAGCGTACGACCCGGTGGCGCACAGCGAGGCGGTCGAGGCCGACCGCAAGGCGTTCACGGACCGGACCGTGTGCGGGATCGACGACTTCGAGCACATCCTCGACCTCACGCGCGCGCGTGGCTACGCCGCCGACGTCGAGGAGACGTGGGAGGGCGTCGCCTCCATCGCCGCGCCCATCCACGACCGGCGGCGGATGCCGGTCGGCGCGGTCGGCATCACCGGCGCCGTGGAGCGGGTGTGCCGGGACGGCGAGCTCCGCCACGAACTCGTCGCGGCGGTCCGGGACTGCGCCCGCGCGGTCTCCCGGGACCTGGGCGCCGGACGCTTCTGACCCCCACAGGAAGCCTCGGGCCCGCTGGGCCCATCCCGTGCGACCGGGCGCGGGGCCTCTGAGCACCTCCCGTGCGACCGGGCGCGGGGCCGCTACGCGCCGCCCGTGCGACCGGGCCGGTACGCCTCGGGGCGCACCGGCCTTCGCCGTGCCCGCGTGGCCGGCCACCGCGCCCGCCGACCGGCATCACCAGCCCCGTGGCACGGGTCTGCCGAGAGGGCGGGCTCCGCCACGAATCGTCACGGCGGTCCGGGACCGGCCCCGCGCGGTCCCGGAGGACCTCGGCGCCGAGCGCTTCTGACCGCCGCACAAAGCCGCGGGTCCGCTGGGCCCATCCCGTGCGACCGGGCGCGGGGCCGCTGAGCACCTCCCGTCCAACCAGGCCGGCACGCCTCGGGGCGCACCGGCCTTCGGCCTGCCCGCACGACCGATCGCCATGCCCACGCAGCCAGCATCGCCCGTGCCGTGGAGCGGGAGCGCCGAGAGCGCGAGCTGCGCCAAGAACTCGTCGCGGCGGCCCGGGACCGCGCCCGCGCGGTCCCGCGAGACCTCGGCGCCAGACGCCTCTACCCCCCGCACAAAGCCACGGGACCACTGCGCGCGTCCCATGCGACCTGGCCGGTACGCCTTCGGGTGCACCGGCCTTCGGCCTGCCCGCTCGGCTGCCGCCGTGCCCGCGCAGCCAGCATCGCTGGTGCCATGGAACGGGGAACGCCGGAGGGCGCGCTGCGCCACGAACTCGTCGCGGCGGTCCGGGACCGGCCCCGCGCGGTCTCCCGGGACCTGGGGCCACGGGGCCGCTGCGCGCGTCCCATGCGGCCGGGCGCGGGCCCACTGCGCGCCTCGACGCCTCCAGAGGCACCGGCCTTCGCCATGCCCGCGCGGCCCGCCATTGCCCTCGCGATCCGCCACCGTGCCCGCTCAGCCGACCGCCATCCCGGTCGCCCGGCGCGATCAGTAACGATCGCGGTTTCGGTACCGGGGCCCTTGACGCCTGCGTGGTGCGAAGCGAGACTCCCGTCCAACGGTCGGCATTGTCGAACACCTTGCGGTAATACGCGCTAGAGTGTGACAACGCCAAGGGCCGACATCGCCCTCACCCCCGAGGGCGCGAGCTCCCGGACGGAGGGACCCGGGGTTCGGCTACCTCTGGACGAAGGACAAAGGAGTCGCGGGTGTCCAGCTCCGACATCTTCATCGGCGAGACCATCGGTACCGCCGTACTCATCCTGCTCGGCGGCGGCGTCTGCGCCGCGGTGACGCTGAAGGGTTCCAAGGCCCGCAACACCGGCTGGCTCGCCATCGCCTTCGGGTGGGGTTTCGCCGTGATGACGGCCGTGTACATCTCGGGCCCGCTCTCCGGTGCGCACCTCAACCCGGCCGTGACGGTCGCCCTGGCCATCAAGAACAGCGACTGGAGCAACGTGCCGACCTACCTCGGCGGCCAGATGCTCGGCGCCATGATCGGCGCGACCCTGGTCTGGGTCGCCTACTACGGCCAGTTCCACGCGCACCTCACCGACCGGGAGATCGTCGGCGGCCCCGGCGCCCAGACCACCGCCGCCAAGGCGGTCGAGGCCCAGGAGAAGGGCGCGGGCCCCGTCCTCGGCATCTTCTCCACCGGCCCCGAGATCCGGCACGCGGCGCAGAACCTCGCCACGGAGATCGTCGGCACCGTCGTGCTGATCCTCGCGGTCCTCACCCAGGGCCTGAACGACCAGGGCAACGGCCTCGGCGTCCTCGGGGGCCTGATCACCGCCCTCGTCGTGGTCTCCATCGGCCTCTCCCTCGGCGGTCCCACGGGCTACGCCATCAACCCGGCCCGCGACCTCGGCCCCCGCATCGTCCACGCCCTGCTTCCCCTGCCCAACAAGGGCGGCTCCGACTGGGGCTACGCCTGGATCCCGGTGGTCGGCCCGCTCATCGGCGGCGCCATCGGCGCGGGCATCTACAACGCCGCCTTCGCCTGACGGCCACCGCTCTCCGCGCCCTCGCGCGCAGCGCACCGCGCCGCACCCCGAACGCCGTACCCCCGCCCCATCGACCACGGACCCCAGGAGCAGACAGTGACGGACGCCCACACCGCCGGCCTCGCATCCCACGGCCAAGGGCCCTTCATCGCCGCCATCGACCAGGGCACCACCTCGAGCCGCTGCATCGTCTTCGACCGGGACGGCCGGATCGTCTCCGTCGACCAGAAGGAACACGAGCAGATCTTCCCCAAGCCGGGCTGGGTCGAACACAACGCCACCGAGATCTGGACCAACGTGCAGGAGGTCGTCGCCGGAGCCATCGCGAAGGCCGGCATCACCCGCGACGACATCAAGGCCATCGGCATCACCAACCAGCGCGAGACCACCGTGCTGTGGGACCGGAACACCGGTGAGCCCGTCCACAACGCCATCGTCTGGCAGGACACCCGCACCGACGCCCTGTGCAAGGAACTGGGCCGCAACGTCGGCCAGGACCGCTTCCGCCGCGAGACCGGCCTCCCCCTCGCCTCCTACTTCGCCGGTCCCAAGGCCCGCTGGCTGCTCGACAACGTCGAGGGACTGCGCGAGCGCGCCGAGGCGGGCGACCTGCTGTTCGGGACCATGGACACCTGGGTCATCTGGAACCTGACCGGCGGCACGGACGGCGGCAAGCACGTCACCGACGTCACCAACGCCTCCCGGACCCTCCTGATGAACCTGCACACCATGGAGTGGGACCAGAAGATCGCCGAGTCGATCGGCGTACCGACGCGGATCCTGCCCGAGATCCGCTCCTCCGCCGAGGTCTACGGCGAGATCAAGGGCGGCAAGCTGGGCGACCTGCTCGGCGGCATCCCGGTCGCCTCCGCGCTCGGCGACCAGCAGGCGGCCCTGTTCGGCCAGACCTGCTTCTCCGAGGGCGAGACCAAGTCGACGTACGGCACCGGCACCTTCATGGTGATGAACACCGGCGACAAGATCATCAACTCGTACAGCGGGCTGCTGACCACCGTCGGCTACCGGATCGGCGACGACAAGCCGGTCTACGCCCTCGAGGGCTCGATCGCCGTCACCGGCTCCCTGGTGCAGTGGATGCGCGACCAGATGGGCCTCATCTCCACCGCCGCCGAGATCGAGACACTCGCGCTGTCGGTCGAGGACAACGGCGGCGCCTACTTCGTGCCGGCCTTCTCCGGCCTGTTCGCCCCGTACTGGCGCTCCGACGCCCGCGGTGTGATCGCCGGCCTGACCCGGTACGTGACCAAGGCGCACCTCGCGCGCGCCGTCCTGGAGGCCACCGCCTGGCAGACGCGGGAGATCGCGGACGCCATGACCAAGGACTCCGGTGTCGAGCTGACGGCGCTGAAGGTCGACGGCGGTATGACCTCCAACAACCTGCTGATGCAGATGCTCGCGGACTTCCTGGACGCCCCCGTGGTGCGCCCGATGGTCGCCGAGACCACCTGCCTCGGTGCCGCCTACGCCGCCGGTCTCGCCGTCGGCTTCTGGAACAGCACCGACGACCTGCGCGCCAACTGGCGCCGGGCCGCCGAATGGACCCCCCGCATGGACGCGGACATCCGCGACCGTGAGTACAAGAACTGGCTCAAGGCCGTCGAGCGGACCATGGGCTGGCTCGACGACGAGAGCTGACGAGGAGCAAGAACAAGCGATGACCGGTCAGTCCACCCTGCAGTCAGTGCCCGCCCTGGGGACGGTTCCGTCCTTCGGCCCGAACCCGAGCCGTGCCGAGACCCGGGAGCAGCTCTCGAAGGCGGCCTACGACCTCCTCGTGATCGGCGGCGGCATCCTGGGCATCTCCACCGCCTGGCACGCCGCGCAGTCCGGTCTCAGGGTGGCCCTGGTCGACGCCGGCGACTTCGCCGGCGCCACCTCCTCCGCCTCCTCCAAGCTGCTCCACGGCGGTCTGCGCTACCTGCAGACCGGCGCGGTGAAGCTGGTGGCGGAGAACCACTTCGAGCGCCGTGCGGTCTCCCGCCAAGTGGCTCCCCATCTGGCGAACCCGCTCACCTTCTACCTCCCCGTGTACAAGGGCGGGCCGCA
This sequence comes from Streptomyces sp. NPDC093064, assembly GCF_044754605.1. Lineage (NCBI taxonomy): Bacteria > Bacillati > Actinomycetota > Actinomycetes > Kitasatosporales > Streptomycetaceae > Streptomyces > Streptomyces sp. NPDC093064. The sequence continues at coordinate 137,205 of NZ_JBIVPK010000004.1, read as the reverse complement.
CGGCGCGGCGAAGCTCGGGGCGGGCGTGTTCGCCTACTCCGCGCTGTCCGCCTTCGGCGACGGCGTGGGCCACCTGCTCAGCCCGGCGAGGGCGGCGCAGGACGTGCCGGAGCTGCGCACCGAGAACCTCAGGGCGGTGGCCGTCTACGGCGACGACCAGATGAACGACGCGCGCATGGCGCTGATGACGGTCCGCGCCGCCGTCGAGTCGGGCGCGGTCGTCCTCAACCACGCCGAGGTGACCGGTCTGCGCTTCACCCGGGGCCGGGTCACCGGCGCCGAGCTGAGGGACCGGCTGTCCGGCGAGGAGTTCGGGGTGGACGCCCGTCTGGTGCTGAACGCGACCGGCCCCTGGGTCGACCACCTGCGCAGGATGGAGGACCCGAACGCGGCGCCGTCGATCCGCCTGTCCAAGGGCGCGCACCTGGTGCTCAAGCGCACCTCCCCGTGGAAGGCCGCGCTGGCCACGCCGATCGACAAGTACCGCATCACCTTCGCCCTCCCCTGGGAGGACATGCTGCTGCTCGGCACGACCGACGAGGAGTACGAGGGCGACCCGGCCGATGTCGCGGTCGACGACAAGGACATCGCCCAGATACTCGACGAGGCCGCTTTCTCCGTACGCGGCCGGCAGCTCGACCGCGACCTGATCACGTACGCGTTCGCCGGGCTGCGGGTGCTGCCGGGCGGCCCCGGGGACACCGCCAAGGCCAAGCGCGAGACGGTGGTGACGGAGGGCAGGGGCGGCATGCTGTCGGTGGCGGGCGGCAAGTGGACCACCTTCCGACACATCGGCCGGACCGTGATGAAGAAGCTGGAGTCCCTGCCGAGCGCCCCGCTGGGCGAGGACTTCGAGCCGATCTCCTCGCTGCCCAAGAGGCTGCCGCTGCCCGGCATCGCCAACCCGCGGGCGGTCGCCCACCGGCTCCTCGTGGACCGTCCGGCGCCCGGTCCGCGCATGGCGGCCGACACCGCCAAGCACCTGGCCACGCACTACGGTTCGCTGGCCTTCGACATCGCCCGGCTGGCCAACGAGAACCCGGAGCTCGGCGAGCGGGTCCACCCCGACGCCCCGGAGATCTGGGCGCAGGTCGTCTGGGCCCGGGACCACGAGTGGGCCCAGACGGCGGACGACGTGCTGCGCCGGCGTACGACGCTGACGATCCGCGGCCTGGCCACGGACGAGGTACGGGCGAAGGTGCGGGACCTGCTCGACCGGAGGCAACCTGGCGGGCAGTGAGCGAAGCCACCGGGCCGGCACCGCGGCCGGCTCCCCCCGCAAGGGTGCCGGCCGCGGGGCTGAGCTGCGCGTTTTCCTCCCGGGCCGGTCCGGGGAACCTCCATAATGGGCCGAGACATCCGATGTCTGAGCGGACCGGGGAGGCCGGTCATGGCGGTGACCGACGAGGCGATCGAGAAGATCAAGGGGATGATCGTCTCCGGTGCGCTGTGCCCCGGCGACCGGCTGCCCAAGGAGAGCGAACTCGCCGCCGAGCTAGGGCTGTCGCGCAACTCGCTGCGGGAGGCCGTGCGGGCGCTGTCCCTGATCCGGATCCTGGACGTACGGCAGGGCGACGGCACCTACGTCACCAGCCTGGATCCCCAACTGCTCCTGGAGGCACTGGGTTTCGTCGTGGACTTCCACCGCGACGACACGGTGCTGGAGTTCCTGGCGGTGCGCCGCATCCTGGAGCCGGCCGCGACCGCGATGGCGGCGTCCCGCATCGGCGAGGAGCAACTGGACGCGCTCGGCGACGATCCCTCGGTGGAGGAGCTGGTCGCCTGCGATCTGGAGTTCCACCGGGGCATCGCGCGGGGCTGCGGCAACTCGGTGCTGTGCTCCCTGCTCGACGGGCTGTCCGGGCCCACCACCGGGGTCGCGTCTGGCGCGGGCTGGCCCGGCGGGACGCGGTCGGCCGTACCCTGCGCGAGCACCGCGCGACCCTCGGTGCGCTGCGCGACCGGGACGCGGAGGCGGCGCGGTCGTGGGCGACGGTGCACATCGCGAGCGTGGAGCAATGGCTGCGCTCGGCCCGGTGACCCATCGGAGGTGTGGACCGGCGGACGGCGGGGCCGCCGGGGGCGGCGATCATGGGTGTTCGAAGGACTCGGACGGGGCAGTGATCCGTTCACTCCCCCGTGCAAGGGGGCTGCGGGCGCCCCCGCAGAACGCCGTAAGGTTGGTGGGTCAGGCGAGGGCACGTCGGAAGGAGGCGCTGGGTGATCGAGCTCGAGGGGGTTCCCGAGCTGATCGACCCGGTCATGGTGGCCGCGTTCGAGGGCTGGAACGATGCCGGCGACGCCGCCTCCACCGCGGTCGCGCATCTGGAGAAGGAGTGGAAGGGCGAGGTGTTCGCGGCGCTGGACGCCGAGGACTACTACGACTTCCAGGTCAACCGCCCCACCGTGTTCATGGACGGCGGCGTGCGCAAGATCACCTGGCCGACGACGAGGTTGTCGGTGGTCCGGGTCGGCGGGGAGAAGCCGCGTGACCTGGTGCTGGTCCGCGGCATCGAACCGTCGATGCGCTGGCGCTCGTTCTGCAACGAGCTGCTCGGCTTCGCGCACGAGCTGGGCGTGGAGCTGGTGGTCATCCTGGGCGCCCTGCTCGGCGACACCCCGCACACGCGTCCGGTCCCGATCAGCGGGACCACGTCGGACACGGATCTGGCCCGCCGCATGGACCTGGAGGAGACCAAGTACGAGGGGCCGACAGGCATCGTCGGGATCCTCCAGGAGGCCTGCACGCACGCGGGTGTCCCGGCCGTCTCGCTGTGGGCGGCGGTCCCGCACTATGTGTCGCAGCCGCCGAACCCGAAGGCCACGCTGGCCCTCCTCAACCGTCTGGAGGACCTGCTGGACCTGCGCATTCCGCTGGGCGAGCTGCCGGAGGACGCGCGTGCCTGGCAGGTGGGCGTGGACCAGCTGGCCGCCGAGGACAGCGAGGTCGCGGAGTACGTCCAGACGCTGGAGGAGGCCCGGGACACCGCCGAGCTGCCGGAGGCGTCGGGCGAGGCGATCGCCCGCGAGTTCGAGCGGTATCTGCGGCGCCGGGACGGCGGCGGCCCGCCGGGCGGCCACGCCACGGCGGACGGCGGCGACGGTGGCTCGTATCTGCGGGACGGCCCCGGTGGCCGGCCCCGGCCGCCGCGACCGCCGAAGGCGGAGTCGGACGACGGGGACGCCGGGAGCGAAGCCTCGGAGGAGTGAACGGATCAGGGGCGGTGCGCGTGACGCGCACCGCCCCTGATGCCGTGTCCGGCCGGATGGGTCAGAGAGCCACGCCCAGGAGGGCGTCCACGGCGCGCGAGACGAGGCCGGGGGCGCCGATGTCCTCGCCGCCGCGCTCCTGCTGGAGGGCCACCCAACGGTCGACCGCGGCAAGGGCCGCCGGGGCGTTCAGGTCGTCGGCGAGAGCGTCGCGGATCTCCTCGACGAGCGCGTCCGCGGAGGGGCCGTCGGGACGGGAGACGGCCGCGCGCCAGCGGCCCAGACGCTCGACCGCTTCCTGGAGCACCAGGTCGGTCCACTCCCAGTCGGAGCGGTAGTGGTGGGCGAGGAGCGCGAGGCGGATGGCGGCGGGGTCGACGCCGTCACGCCTGAGCTGCGAGACGAAGACCAGGTTGCCCTTGGACTTCGACATCTTCTCGCCGTCGAGCGCGACCATGCCGGCGTGGACGTACGCCTTGGCCATGGGGAACTCGCCGGTGAGCACCTGGGCGTGCGAGGCGCCCATCTCGTGGTGCGGGAAGGCGAGGTCGGAGCCGCCGCCCTGTACCTCGAAGCCCATGCCGAGGTGGTCCAGGGCGATGGCCACGCACTCGATGTGCCAGCCGGGCCGACCGCGGCCGAGGGAGCCCCCGTCCCAGCTCGGCTCGCCGTCCCGGGCGGCCATCCACAGCATCGGGTCGAGCGGGTTCTTCTTGCCCTGGCGGTCCGGGTCGCCGCCGCGCTCGGCGGACAGCAGCCGCATGGCCGCCGCGTCGAGGCGGGACACCTCGCCGAAATGGGGGTCGGACTCGACGGAGAAGTACACGTCCCCGTCGAGCTCGTACGCCGCCCCCAGGTCGCGCAGTCTTTCGACCAGCGGGACGATGCCGGGTATGGCCTCCACGGCGCCGATGTAGTGCCGGGGCGGCAGCATCCGCAGGGCCGTCATGTCCTCACGGAACAGGGCCGTCTCCTGCTCGGCCAGCTCCACCCAGTCGACGTCGTCGCGCTGCGCCCGCTCCAGCAGGGGATCGTCGACGTCGGTCACGTTCTGGACGTAGTGCACCTGGCGCTTGGTGTCGAGCCACACGCGCTGCACGAGGTCGAACGCGTTGTAGGTCGCCGCGTGCCCCATGTGGGTCGCGTCGTACGGCGTGATGCCGCAGACATAGATACGGGCGACGGGACCTGGGTCGAGAGTGACAGGGCCACCGGTCGCGGTGTCGTGGATCCTGAGGTCGCGGCCCTCACCAGGCAGGGCGGGGACCTCGGAAGCGGGCCAGGCATGCATGTCATGAGCGTAACCGGACCGCGGTCCCATCTACGAACCGGACCACCCCGGATGGCCGGTTCACCCCTGTGCTCTCAGACAGGCGGCCACGGGATCGCCGGCCACTCCCCGCTCGGCTCGGGGTGTGTGCCGGAGGTGAGCAGCGTGGTCACGCGTGCGCGGGTGGCATCGAGTTCGGCCGGGGTGATCAGGGCGGCCAGCCGGGCAGCGAGGGGGGCGCCGTCGCGGAGGGTGTCCTTCAGGGCCTTCAGGACGGCCAGGACCTCCGGCGGGAGCGGTTCGCCCGCCCAGCCCCACAGGAGCGTGCGCAGCTTGTTCTCGACGTTGAAGGTGACGCCGTGGTCGATGCCGTAGAGGTGCCCCTCCGGCGTCGGCAGCAGGTGGCCGCCCTTGCGGTCGGCGTTGTTGATCACCGCGTCCAGCACGGCCATCCGGCGCAGCCGCTCGTCGTCGGCGTGCACCAGCAGCGCCGTGCGCCCCTCACCGACCTCGGCGAAGCCGATCGCCTTCCAGCCCGGGCCGGGTTCCTCGGCGTCCAGCAGCGCGAGCAGTTCGACTTCCGGGGTCGCCTCGATCCACAGTTGGACCATGCCCTCGCCGTACGGGCCGTCGCGCAGCACGGTGGGCGGCACCAGGGACCAGCCGGTCGCCTCGGAGACCTCGTACGCCGCCACCTCACGGGCGGCAAGGGTGCCGTCGGGGAAGTCCCACAGCGGCCGCTCCCCGGCGACCGGCTTGTACACGCAGGACGCCTCCAGGCCGTCGTAGGCGACCGTGCAGAACAGCGCCGCGTTGGAGGCCTCGCGGATGCGGCCGCGCACGGTCAGCTCACCCTGGGCAAGCAGTTCGGCGGACTCGGCGCCGGGCTTCACGCTCCGCGGCGGTATCCGTTCTGGCGCGGACATACGTGTCCTTCCGGATCGAGCGGGAGGCTGCACAGCGGGCACGGCGGCCGCCCGGCGTTGACGACGTCGAGGGCGCGTTTGGCGAAGGCCCTCGCCTGCGCGCCGGTGAGGCGGACCCGCAGCATCGGGGGACCGTTCTCCTCGTCCTGGAGCAGCCGCTCCTCGGCCTCGGCGAGGTCCTCCTCGGACTCCGCGTCGAGCTCGACGAGGGCCTGCGCCTCGACGATCATGCGCTGTTCCTCGCCGTCCCAGGCGAGCGCCATGGTGCCCACCCGGAACTCCTCCTCGATGGGAGTGTCCAGCGGGCCGGTGTCGGAGATCTCGCTGGGCGCCATGGCGGGCACGGCGGCGCTGCCGCCGCTGCGGCGCAGTACCTCGTCCAGCAGTTCGTCCATGCGCTCGGCGAGCGCGGCGACCTGGGTCTTCTCCAGGGCCACGCTGGTCACCCGGGGGCCTGCGGTGGCCTGGAGGAAGAACGTACGGCGCCCGGGCAGTCCGACCGTGCCGGCCACGAAGCGGTCCGGGGGGTCGTAGAGGAACACCTGACGGGACACGTCCTGTCTCCATGGGAATCGTGAGAACGTTTGAATCGAGAAGTCGAGAGCGACCGCTTCACCCTACTGCGGCCGACGATCACGGTGCGCCCGCGCCGCCCCCGACCGGTGCGTCGTCGCCTTCCGGCTCCTCGCGCGGCGCCAGGGACGCGAAGTCCCCGGTGTCGCCGAGCCGTACCAGGAAGGGCCGCAACCTGGTGTAGCGGATCGCGGTGACGGAACAGGGTTCGACGGAGATCCTCTGGAAGAGGTCCAGATGAAGGCCGAGCGCGTCCGCGACGAGGGACTTGATGATGTCACCGTGGGAGCACATCAGGTAGACGGCGTCGGCGCCGTGGTCGCGCTCCACGCGCGCGTTCCACTCGCGCACCGCCTCGGCGGCGCGGGTCTGCATCGCGCGCATGGACTCGCCCCCCGGGAACGCGGCCGCCGAGGGGTGCGCCTGCACCACCTCCATCAGCGGCTCGTCCTTGAGCTCGGCGAGCTTGCGGCCGGACCAGTCGCCGTAGTGGCACTCGCCGATCCGCTCGTCCGTGTGCACGGTCAGTTCCGGCCGGGCGTCCAGCAGCGGTCGTACGGTTTCCCGGCAGCGCTGCAGCGGACTGGTGACGACTTCGGCGATCGGCAGTCCGTCGAGCCGCCCCGGCAGCGCCGCGGCCTGCGCGGTGCCGCGTTCTTCCAGGGCGACCCCGGGGGTCCAGCCGGCGAGCAGCCCGGCGGTGTTGGCGGTGGAGCGTCCGTGCCTGACGAGGATCAGCGTGGGCATGCGGCCAGGGTAGGCGTACGAACGCTTCGGGTGGCGACCGGATGAAGGGAGAACACACTCTGTGATCGTCGACTGCGTCGTCTACCGTGACGGCCACCGCACACCGGGCTTCGCCGACCTCTCCGACGCCCTGGCCGCGGCGCGGGCCGCCGAGGGTTTCGTGTGGGTGGGGCTGCACGAGCCGAGCGAGGAGGAGTTCGACCTGGTCACCGAGGAGTTCGCGCTGCATCCCCTGGCGGTCGAGGACGCCCTGAAGGCGCATCAGCGGCCCAAGCTGGAGGTCTACGACGACTCGCTGTTCGTGGTGCTCAAGCCCGTGGTGTACGAGCCGCGCAGCGACGCCGTCTCCACCGGCGAGATCATGATCTTCCTGGGCGACTCGTTCGTGGTGACGGTCCGCCACGGCGAGGGCGACGGGCTTGCCGCCGTACGGCGCCGTCTCGAACAGGAGCCGGAGATGCTCGGCCACGGCCCGACCTCCGTGCTGTACGCCATCGCCGACACCGCCGTCGACCACTACCTGGACGTGGCCGCCGAGCTCCAGACGGACCTGGAGGAGCTGGAGGCGGAGGTCTTCTCGCCGGACGGCGGCTCGCGGAACTCCGCCGCACGGATCTACGGCTTCAAACGCCGGATCACGGAGTTCCGGCGGGCGACGGGCCCGCTGGCGCTGCCGATGTCCCGCCTGGGCGGCACCGGCACGAGCCTGTTCACCCCGGCCGTGCCCTTCGTGGACGACAAGGCGCGGCCCTTCTTCCGGGACGTCAGCGACCATCTGACCCGGGTCAACGACTCGGTGGAGAGCCTGGACCGGCTGGTGTCGGACATCCTGTCGGCGCACCTCGCGCAGACCGGCGTCCAGCAGAACGACGACATGCGGAAGATCTCCGCGTGGGCGGCCATGGCCGCGGTGCCCACGATGATCGCCGGTATCTACGGCATGAACTTCGCGCACATGCCGGAGCTCCACTGGCTGTGGTCCTACCCGGCGGTGATCCTGCTGATGGCCGCTCTGGAGATGCTGCTGTACCGGCTGTTCAAGCGGCGGGGCTGGCTGTAGGTCCCGCGCCGCCCGTCAGGCGAACTCGGGCGCCGGGCCGGCGGGCCCGCCGAGGGCGGCGCGGCGCTCGGGCATGCGCAGGGTCACCATCCGGCGCCGGCCCACCAGCCGCTCGTAGGCGTACACGGCGTGGATGCCGGCCGCGAGGAGCGCCGACCTGGCCGCGGACCAGCCGAGGATGCGGCCCATCCGGGACATGACGGCGAGGCTGACGTCGCGGTGGACGCGGATCTCGGCGAGCGCGCACGCGTGCAGCGTCCGCTGGATGGTCCGGCCGTACCCGGCGGCGGCGAGGCGCAGCAGTTCCTCGGGGCAGTAGGCGAGGTGGTTGTCCTCGTCGTCGGCGATCATCCGCACCGTCCGCCCGATGCCGGGGTGGTCGCCGAAGTGCCTGCACAGCAGCCTCATCTGCTCGCAGGCGCGCTGTTCGGTGACCCGGCTGTGGGCCAGGTAGACGACGAGGTCCTCCACGGTGAGCGGCTCGTCGGTGCGGAGCCGGTCGTGCGGGAGCCCGATGCCCCGCCGCTCCAGGAGCATCGTGTAGTCCGTCTCCGGGGGCACCGGCACGGGTTCCAGACCGCGCTTGCGCAGCAGGGCGCGGAAGATCCGGCCGTGCTTGTCCTCGTCCGCCCCGTGGCGGGCGATCTTCGGGGCGAGGCCGCGCTCGCGGGGCGGTACGAGCGCCGCGATCCGGCCGTTCTCCCAGCCGCCCTGCGCCTCCCCGCCGGCCGCGATGGAGCAGAACAGCCGGAAGGTCTCGTCGTGGTCGACGATCTCCTGGAACAGGCTTCTGGGCGAAAGCACCGCGGGCCACCTCCCTGCCTGACTGCCGCGCAGCACGAGTCAAATGCGACCGCGCGGCTGCCGCAACATGGGTGCGGGCGCACTACGCCGAACGGAGGAGCGCGCGTCGGGCGGCGGGGCGATCGGAACGGGGCCGGACACGGGCGTAACCGCGCGGCGGCGGGCGCGTTGTTCTCCGTGACGGCCGTGGCGGGGAAGACCCCCGAGCCCCCACCACGGCCGCGAAAAGCCACCAACGTACCGCCCGCCGCCTGCCGTGTCGCGGCGGGCGGTCACGTCAGCCCTCACGCCAGCCCGGCGCGCTCCAGGGCGTCGGTGCCGGCCCGCAGCGAGGCCAGCCGCTCCTCCAGCGTGAAGCCCGCGGGGGCGAGGGTCAGCGTGGTCACCCCGGCCGCCGCGTAGGCCTTCATGCGGTCCGCGATCCGGTCGACGGAGCCGAGCAGTGTGGTCTGGTCGATGAGCTGCTGCGGTACGGCGGCCGCGGCGCCCTGCTTGTCGCCGGACAGGTACTTGTCCTGGATCTCCGCGGCCTCTTTCTCATAGCCCATGCGGCGGGCGAGTTGGTTGTAGAAGTTCTGCTTGCGGCTGCCCATGCCGCCGACGTACAGCGCGGTGTAGGGGCGGAAGGTGTCGGCGAGGCGGGGCACGTCCTTGTCGTCGCCGACGGCCAGCGGCAGAGTCGGGCAGACGTCGAAGCCGTCCAGGGTCATGCCGGCCTTCTCGCGGCCCGCGCGCAGGTACTTGACCGCCGTCTCCTCGAGGTGGTCGGCGGAGGGGAAGATGAGCAGCGCCCCGTCGGCGATCTCACCGGTCTGCTCCAGGTTCTTCGGGCCGATGGCGGCGATGTAGAGCGGGATGTGCTCGCGCTGAGGGTGCACGGTGAGCTTGATCGGCTTGCCGGGGCCGCCCGGCAGGGGCAGCGTCCAGTGCTCGCCGTCGTACGTCAGCCGCTCCCGCGTCATCGCCCTGCGGACGATCTCGACGTACTCGCGGGTGCGGGCCAGCGGCTTGTCGAACTTCACGCCGTACCAGCCCTCGGACACCTGCGGGCCGGAGACGCCGAGGCCGAGCCGGAAGCGGCCGCCGGACAGCGAGTCCAGCGTGGCGGCCGTCATCGCCGTCATCGCCGGCTGCCGGGCGGGGATCTGGAAGATGGCCGAGCCCACGTCGATGCGCTCGGTCTGCGCGGCGACCCAGGTGAGCACCGTGGCCGCGTCCGAGCCGTAGGCCTCGGCGGCCCAGCACACGGCGTATCCGAGCCGGTCCGCCTCCTGCGCGACGGCCAGGTTGTCCGCGTCCATGCCGGCACCCCAGTAGCCGAGGTTGATCCCGAGCTGCATGCCGTTCCCCTTACCGATCAGTAACGTCCGTTGTGCGGGGAACACTAACGCGGCCCCGCGGCACATGGCAGTGCACGACGTGCGGAACGGCCGGTTCGCGGCGCCGCCCAGGCGGCGGAGACCGGGTTGTCCACAGGTCACCCACGTACCTGCCGTGGCCAGTAATGTCGGCGACCATGGAGCAGAGGCATCTCGGCCGTACGGGCCTGCGCGTGTCCCGCATCGGCCTCGGCACCCTCACCTGGGGCCGGGACACCGGCGAGCACGACGCCGCGGACATGCTGAAGGTGTTCTGGGAGGCGGGCGGCACCCTCGTGGACACAGCGGACGTGTACGGCGACGGAGAGGCCGAGTACCTGCTCGGGCGGCTCATGGACGGCCTCGTGCCCCGCCGTGACCTGGTCGTCTCGACCAAGGCGGGCAGCGTGCCGGACCCGGACCGGCGCTTCGACGGCTCCCGCGGCCATCTGCTGGCCGCGCTGGACGCCTCCCTCGCCCGCCTCGGCACGGACTACGTCGACGTGTGGCACGTCCACGCCTTCGACCCGCACACGCCGCTGGAGGAGACCCTCCACGCGGTCGACCTCGCCGTCGGCAGCGGCCGGGTGCGCTACGCGGGCGTCTCCAACTTCTGCGGCTGGCAGCTGGCCAAGGCGACGACCTGGCAGCTCGCGGCGCCCGGCGCCCGGACGCGGCTGGCGAGCACGCAGATGGAGTACTCGCTGCTGCAACGCGGCGTGGAGCGCGAGGTGCTGCCCGCCGCGCTGGACCTGGGCGTCGGCCTGCTGCCGTCCTCACCGCTGGGCCGCGGCGTGCTGACCGGCAAGTACCGCAACGGGACGCCGCCGGACTCCCGGGGCGCCTCGGAGCACCTGGCGCCGTTCGTCGAGCCGTACCTGGACGACGCGGCGGGCCGCATCGTGGACGCGGTGTCCACGGCGGCGGACGGGCTGGCGGTGACCCCGCTCGAGGTGGCGCTGGCCTGGGTCCGCGACCGGCCGGGCGTGGCGGCGCCGATCGTCGGTACCCGCAACGCGCAGCAGCTCACGGCGGTGCTGTCAGTGGAGGCGCTTAGTCTTCCTGACGAGATCTGCCGGGCGCTCGACGACGTGTCGGAGCCCGTGCACCGCTATCCCGATCACGACTGGAGCACGCTGTGAGCACGGAGCCGGAGACCACGGAACAGACGGGGCCTGGCACCCCGGACCCCGGGGCGGACGACGGCCTCCGCCACGACGAGCCGGTCGGGGAGGGCGGTACGTCGGGGGGCGGTACGTCGGGGAACAGCGCGCCGGAAGGCGGGGCGGCTGCGGAGGGGGACGCCTCCGGGGCCGGAAGGAGCGCGGGGGGTGGCGCCTCGGAAGGCGATGGGGCCGCGGAAGGCGACACCTCGGACGGCGGGACGGCCTCGCGAGGCGGCGCCTCGGAAAGCGGGGCGAGCAAGGAAGACGGCGCCTCCGAAGCCGGAACGACCGCGGCGGACGGCGCCTCCGAGGCCGGTGCGGCCTCGGGTGGGGGCGTCGCTCCGGATGCGGGCGGCGACCCTGAGGACGGCGCGGGCGCCAGTGGCGCGGGGGCGGAGACCTCGGACGGCTCGGACGACTTGGGCGGCTCGGACGACTCCGACGCGGGCGAGAAGTCCGAGGCCGAGGCCGAGTTGGCGGCTCAGCGGGTCGAGCGGGAACGGATCGAGCAGCGGAAGGCCGAGCGGAAGGGGCCGATCGCGAGCGGCGGCAAGCTCAGCGGCAAGGCGGCCGACCTGCTGGCCGCCGTGCGGGCCGTGGAGAGCGGTGAGAAACCCTCGGCCACCGTCTTCGCCGAGCCCGAGCCCGCACCGCGCCGTCCCGCCCCCGAACCGGCACCGCGGCCGAGGACCATGGCACCCGAGGCTGCCCCCGCGCCCGCCGGGCCTGCGCCTGAGACCGTCCAGGCGGTGGGCCGGGTGCTGGCCCAAGGCGGCGCACCGGAGACGCTCGCCCCCCAGGTCGCCGCGGCCCTCGGCGAGGCCGCGGAGGAGCGGCTGCGCGCCGACCCCTGGCAGTTGCTGCACGTCACCGGCGTACGGCCGGAGCAGGCCGACGGATTCGCGCGCGCCCTGCTCGGCGCGGAGTGCGGCCCCGACGACGAGCGCCGCGGCCGGGCGTTGACCGTGTGGCTGCTGGAGCAGGCCGCCCTCGCCGGGCACACGGCCCTGGAAGCCCCGGCCCTGACCGCCGCCCTGGCCCAGCGGGCGGTGCCCGACCCCGAAGCGGCCCTGAACGGCACGCTGACGGAGGGCGAGGCCCTGGTGTTCCAGGACGCCCTGGAGGACGCCCCGGCCACCGAGGAGGCGGACGAGGACGGCGAGCGTCCGGTGCGCGTCCTCGTCGGACTGGAGAGGTACGCGCTCGCCGAGGAGAGTCTGGCCGACGGATTCGCCCGCCTGATCAACTCCGCGCCGAAGGAAGGCGGTTCCGCGTCGGACTGGGAGCGGGCCGCCGCCTCCGCCGAGGGCTCCGCCGCCGAGTTGCTCCGGGCCGTGGCCGGGCACGGACTGGTGCTGCACACCGGCGGGGAGGCGTCCCGCGTCGAGCCCGCGCGGCTGCTGGGCGAGGCGGGTCGTCTCGGGCTGCGCGCCTGGGCCGCCGCCCACAGCCCGCTCGGCCGGGACGGCTTCGGGCAGCTACTACGGCGGCTCCCGCGGGCGCAGGAGCCCTCGGAGGCGCCCGCGCCCCCCGTCGCCACTGTGGCCGGACTGCTGTCCGGCGCCGAGGGCCCCGGCCGGGACGAGGACGGTTCGCTCGCGCTGGACCTCCTCGTCGTGCTCGACGCGCCCCAACTGGACGTGGAGACGGCGGCCCTGCTGGTCGAGTCGCTGCCGGACGGGGCGCGGCTGGTGCTGGCCGGGGATCCGGCGGTGCTGTGGTCCGTGGGGCCTGGACGGGTGTTCGCGGATCTGCTGGCGGCGCGGGTGTGCCCGCAGATCGCCTCGCGCCTGCCGGATCCGGGCCCGCTGGGCGAGCTGGTCTCCGGTATCGGCGCCGGCGAGCTGAACCAGGTGGCGGCGCCCGGCAAGGAGGTCGTGATCGTCCCGGTGCGGGACGCGGGCGAGGCCGTGCACCGGACCGTGCAGCTCGTCGCGGACTCGGTGCCGCGGGCGATCGGCGTCCCGGCCGAGCAGACCGTGGTGATCACCCCAGGCCACGGCGGCGCGGCCGGCACGCGGGCGCTGAACGCGGCACTGAAGGAGCGGCTCAACCCGGGCCCCGGCCGCTTCGGCGGTTTCGACCCCGGCGACCGGATCGCCTACTCCCCCGCTCCGGGCCGTACGCTGCCCGGTCAGGTGATGAAGGCCGACGTCGAGGGACTGCACCTGTCCTGCTCGGGCGCCGACGTGGTGGTCCCGAAGGAACGGGTGGAGACGCAGCTGCGGCACGGGTGGGCGCTGACCGCGCACCAGGCCGTGGGCGGCCGGTGGCCCGCGGTGGTCGTCGTGCTGCCCGGCGACGCGGCGCAGGCGCTCAGCCGCCCGTGGGTCTACACGGCGTTCAGCCGGGCCGCCCGGCATCTGTCCGTGGTGCACGGCGTGGAGCAAGCACTGCCCCGTGCCGTCGCCGAGATCCCGGCCAGGCCCCGTACGACCCGTCTGCCCGCCCTGCTCCAGCCGCCGGCGCAGGACCCCGGGACACAGGAGCGGACGGCCGGCTGACATCCCGGCATTCCTGGAACTCCCAGAACTCCGGGAACGCACGCCTCGGCCGCCGCGGATCCGCCCGGCGTGCGACCGGGCGGACCGGCGAGTGCCGGTCCGCCCACGGCGTCAACGGTCGTTCGCGTCCAGCGGTTCCAGGTCCTCGTCGTCGAGCGGCGCGTTGAAGTCGTCCTCGTCGAGATCCTCGTCCTCGTCGAGGTCGTCGTCCAGCTCGTCGTCCTCGTCGTCGAAGACCGCGCTGACGTCGAAGCGGCACACGACCCGCTCCGGGTCGACGTGCTCGAAGGGGGCGTCCAGCCAGTCGCCCGGGTCGGCGGGCTCGTCCGCGGCGGTGACCCACAATGTGGAGTCACCCTCCTCCAGGCCGAACTCCTTGTGCCGGGAGGCGATCTCGTCCGGTTCGAACTCGCCGAACAGGATGCTGATCGCCCCGTGCACCGTGCCGGAGGCGCCCTCTGCGGTGCCCAGGACGGCCTCCGAGTCCGCGGCCTCCACCCGCTGGGCCTGAGCCAGCAGCCGCTGCGGCTCGGCCACGGCGTAGTCGCGGCGGATCAGCACGCTGATCGCGTTCGGCTCCTCGGGACCCGTGTACGGCGGCAGCGAGTCGTCACCGGGGATCTCGAAGGGCGTGACCTCGTCGTGGCGGTCGTAGAGCAGTTCGTCGTACGCCTCCGCCGCCGCGGCCAGCTGGTTGAACGCCTCGTAGACGGCCGGGTCTTCGTCCCCCGACCTGCGTTCGACCGCGGCCAGGTGGCGGTCGAGCGCGGTCTTGACCGCCTCGGCGGCGGCGCGTACCTCGGCAGCGGTGGGCTGCGCAGCATCAGACATAGTGCAGACGCTATCCGTACCGGGCCCCAGCCCGCACAATAGATGCGATGCCGGAATACGAATTTGTCGACGTGTACGTCCCGCGTGGGGTGTCCCGCAAGGAGACGGCACGTCTGCTGACGGACCACGCCGAGTACGGACACTGGGAGTTGTACCGTCTGAGCCTGCTGCGCGACGGCAGCCGCAGGGTGCGGTTGCGCCGGCGGATCATTCGCCAGGTGCGCGCCACGTGGTGAGCTGAGGCGGCCGACCCAGCCACAGCGGGCCCCGCCGACGCGGGGCCCGCTCTGTCATGCGCATCGCCGTTTTCGGGCTACCTGGCGGAGGCCCGTGCCTTGCGGTACAGCACCGCACCCGCGAGCAGCGCGCCCGCGCCCACCGGCAGGACGGTGCCCATCGGCAGTTCGCTGCCGGTGTGGGCGAGCTGCGCACGGCTGCTGGTCGCGGCGACGGACTGCGCCTCCGGCTGGTTCACCCGCGTCGAACCACCGGGGGTGCTGCCGCCGCCCTGGGAGGGCGGCGTGGCCGGGGTAACGGGGGTGCCAGGAGTGCCCGGTGTGCCAGGTGTGCCGGGCTGACCCGGAGTACCCGGGTGACTGGGCGTGACGGGCGTACCCGGGTGGACCGGATGACCCGGGCGGCCCGGGTGCCTCGGTGTGCCGGGCGGGTTCTCCCGGTCGCCGCCCGGAGGCGTGGTGCGGCTCCCGCCGCCGTTGGCGCAGTGGTTGCCCATGGCCGGGTTGGCCACACCGATCACGTCGACGCTGTTACCGCAGACGTTGACGGGGATGTCGACCGGCACCTGCACCGTGTTGCCGGAGCCGACGCCCGGCGAGCCGCTGGTGCGCCCCTCGGCGTGGGAGCCTCCGTTGTTCCCGGACGCGCTGCCGCCGTGCTGGGCGCAGGTGTTGCCCGCTGCCGGGTTGAGCAGCCCGACGACGTTAATCGTGTTGCCGCAGACGTTCACCGGCACGTGCACCGGCACCTGCACCGTGTTGCCGGACAGCACGCCCGGTGAGCCGGCCGCGGCGCCGGACGCGCCCGCGTCGGCGTGGGCGTAGCCGCTCGCCGCGGCGATCACGCCAGTGGCTGCGGCCACCGTCATCAGGCCCTTGCGGGTGACCTGTCGCATTTTCTGAATCCCTGCCTTCGACCTTCTCGAACCTTCCGGAACGCGCGGTCGCATCCGTCGGAATTCCGCCGTCGCGACCGCGCCGATAAACCGGTCGGCCCCGGAGCGCATGGCGGGCGCTCCGGGGCCGACGGGTTCAGACCCCCCACGGAGTCGATGGAGTCAGACCCTCACGGGGCGGGGCACAACGTCAGCGGTTGCCGCAGGTGTTGCCGAAGGCGGGGTTCAGCAGCCCGATCACCGAGATCGTGTTGCCGCACACGTTCACCGGCACGTGAACGGGCACCTGGATGACGTTGCCGGAAAGAACGCCCGGGGACTGCACGGCAGCACCCTGGGCGCCCGAGTCGGCGGCGGCCATCCCGGCGCCCGCGAGAACCAGTCCACCGGTGGCGACCGCGGCAGCGACGACCTTCTTGATCATTATTCCTCCTCGTTGACAAAGGCGATCTCATGTTGCTGATCGCATCACCTGTAACGAGAAGGAACTAATCGGGATACGAGCTTATGGTCGCATTCACTCTTCCGGTCATTCCCGCACGCCCGGTCGATTACCGGGGTCAATCCGTTGATGACGAATCCGGGCGGATCTCAGGACGCGTCGATGAACCGGTCGAGCACGCGCACGCCGAACTTCAGGCCGTCCACCGGCACTCGCTCGTCCACGCCGTGGAACATGCCCGCGAAGTCCAGCTCCGGCGGCAGCTTCAGCGGCGCGAAGCCGAAGCCCCGGATGCCCAGGTCGTCGAAGGACTTGGCGTCGGTGCCTCCGGAGAGCATGTAGGGGATGGCCTTCGCGGCCGGGTCCTCGGCCACCAGCGCGGACTGCATCGCCTCCACCAGGGCCCCGTCGAAGCTGGTCTCGACGGCCTTGTCGGAGTGCACGTCCTCGCGCTTGACCTTCGGTCCCAGGATCCGGTCGAGGTCGGCGAGGAACTCCTCCTCGAAGCCGGGCAGGAACCGCCCGTCGACGTGCGCGGTGGCCTCGCCCGGGATGACGTTGACCTTGTAACCGGCGCCCAGCTGCGTGGGGTTGGCGGTGTTGCTCAGGGTGGCGCCGATGAGCTTGGCGATGCCGCCGAGCTTCGCGATCGTGCCGTCCATGTCCTCCGGGTCGAGCTTGGTGCCGAGCGCGTCGCCGAGCTCGTCCAGGAAGGCGCGGGTGGTCTTGGTCACCCGCACCGGGAACCTGTGACGGCCGAGCCGGGCGACGGCCTCCGACAGCTCGGTGATCGCGTTGTCCCGGTGGATCATCGAGCCGTGCCCCGCGGTGCCGGCCACGCTCAGCTTCATCCAGTGCATGCCCTTCTCGGCCGTCTGGATCAGGTACAGCCGCCGCTGTTCGCTGACGGTGAAGGAGAACCCGCCGACCTCGCTGATCGCCTCGTTGACCCCCTCGAACAGGTCCGGGTGGTTGTCCACCAGGTACCGGGCGCCGTACGTGCCGCCGGCCTCCTCGTCGGCGAGGAAGGCGAGCACGATGTCCCGCGGGGGCCTGCGGCCGCTGCGCAGCCGGTCGCGCACGACCGCCAGCGTCATCGCGTCCATGTCCTTCATGTCGACCGCGCCGCGGCCCCACACGCACCCGTCCGCGACCTCCCCGGAGAAGGGGTGGTGGGTCCAGTCGTCGGCGTTGGCCGGTACGACGTCGGTGTGGCCGTGGATCAGCAGCGCCGGCCGGGAGGGGTCCTCGCCCTCGATGCGGGCCACCGTCGAGGCCCGGCCCGGGTGCGACTCGAAGATCTTCGGCTCCAGGCCCACCTCGGCGAGCTTCTCGGCGACGTACTCGGCCGCCCTGCGCTCACCCGGTCCCGAGTGGTCGCCGTAGTTGCTGGTGTCGATCTGGATCAGCTCGCGGCAGAGGTCCACGACCTCGTCCTCGCCGGTGACGCCCCTGGCCGTGCCCGTCTCGCTCACGCTGCTTCCTCCCGCTGTGTGCTGGTGGCCACCCCGTGTGCCGGTGGTCCACTCATCCTCCCCCTCCCCCGCGCCAACCCCAAGAGAGCCTCGGGCCCCGCCCGCCGCCGCCCGCTCCCGGCTCGCCCGCGCGCGGCCTCCTGGGACGGGACGGGTGATCGGGCCTGGCCGAAAGCCTGGTAATGTTTCCTTCGTCGCCGCGGGAGAGCCTGCACGACACACACCCCGTCCGGGTGGCGGAATGGCAGACGCGCTAGCTTGAGGTGCTAGTGCCCTTTATCGGGCGTGGGGGTTCAAGTCCCCCCTCGGACACCACCGGAAAACGGTGTCGACCAGTATCGGTCGGCACCGTTTTTTCGCGTTCCCACCGCACGTCGCACGGCGCCCCGGGGCTACACGTGCGCCGCCGCCATGTGGTCCGTGAACCAGTCCCGGGCCAGGTCGGTCACCGTCTCCAGGGCTCCGGGCTCCTCGAAGAGATGGGTGGCGCCGGGGACGACGCCGAGGTGGCTCTCGCAGCGCAGACGGGCCTGCGCCTGGCGGTTGAGGTCGAGGACGACGGTGTCGGCACCGCCGACGATGAGCAGGGTGGGGGCGGTCACGTCCGGCAGGCGCGGCCCTGCGAGGTCCGGACGGCCGCCTCGGGAGACCACGGCGGCTATGTGCGCGCCGGGTTCCGCCGCGGCCCAGAGGGCGGCGGCCGCGCCGGTGCTGGCGCCGAAGTAGCCGACCGCCATCCGCTCGACGCCGGGTCGGCCGCGCAGCCAGCCGGTGGCTGCGGTGAGCCGGGCGGCCAGCAGGGTGGTGTCGAACACGTTGGCCCGCTCCCGCGCCTCCTCCTCGGTGAGCAGGTCGAACAGGAGGGTGCCGAGGCCGGCCCGGTTCAGGCCCTCGGCGACGAAGCGGTTGCGCGGGCTGTGCCGTCCGCTGCCGCTGCCGTGGGCGAAGACCACGATGCCGACGGCCTCGGGGGGCACCGTCAGATGGCCGTCGAGCCGCACGGCACCGGCCGCCACCTCCACCTCGCGGTCGACGGGGAACCGGTGCGAGCGGCCCGCCGCCCGGCGAAGGCAGGCGACGACGTCCTCGTCGTCGAGCTGGGCGAAGTCGGCGTAGAACTGTCCGACCGCGAAGAAGTCCGGCGGGGTGGCCAGGCACACCAGCTCGTCGGCCTCGCCGCCCAGCCGGTGCGTCCAGTCCGGCGGTGCGACGGGGACCGCCAGCACGGTCCGCGTCGCACCGCGGGCGCGTACCGTCCGGCAGGCCGCCCGCGCGGTCGAGCCGGTGGCCACGCCGTCGTCCACGACCACGACGGTCCGGCCCGCGACGGCGACCGGTGGCCGTTCGCCCCGGTAGCGCTCGGCACGCCGCTGGAGCTCGTCGCGTTCGCGCTCCTCGACGCGCGCGAGTTCCCCGGGTGTGACGCGTGCCTCGCGCAGCACGTCCTCGCCGAGTACGCGTACGCCGTCCTCGCCGATCGCCCCCATGCCCAGCTCCGGGTGGAAGGGCACGCCCAGTTTCCGTACCAGGCACACGTCCAGCGGGGCGCCGAGCGCCTCCGCGACGACCTCGGCCACGGGAACGCCGCCGCGGGGCAGACCGAGCACCACGACGTCCTGGCCGGTGAGGTGTTCCAGGCGGGCGGCCAGCCGCCGTCCCGCGTCGAGACGGTCCGTGAAGAGCACCGTTCGGCTCCTTCACTCCCTCGATGTCCACAGGGGGACGGGAGGCGTCGCCTCCGGCGCTCCCACCGCGTCGATGTCGCCCGCGGCGGCGCGCAGCAGCTCGCGGCCCAGCGCGATCAGCGCACGGCCGGCCGCGAGTTCGTCGCCGATCTCGGGCACCGCCATGTCGTACGGATTGCGGCGGGCCTCCGCCCGGGTCTCCAGGACGTTGTCGCCTGTGTCCAAAACGATCCGGGCCGTGGTGTCCGGATCGTGTTCGGACAGATACAGATTGAGCCGCCACTCCTTGACGGACGGAGGCCGGCTGCCGACGGGTCGAGTCATCGTCCGAGTCTCCTCAACTCCGGTGGGAGGCAAGGCCACACTGTCGCGGCGACGAGTGACCTGCGTGGCCTCCGTCTTCCACTGTGCCCCCGTCGCGCCCGTGCCGCACGGGCGCGACGGGGGGGCGCGGGCGTACCGGGGGCGGGCGGGTGCGCCGCCGCGGGCAGAATGGGGGGCATGACCACGCGTTCCTGCCCGTGCGGGCTGCCCGAGCCGTACGAGAGGTGCTGCGGCCGCTACCACGGTGGCGCCGCCGCCGCGCCGACCGCCGAAGCGCTGATGCGGTCCCGGTACTGCGCCTTCGTGCGGCGGGACGCGGGGTATCTGCTGCGGACCTGGCACCCGCGGACCCGGCCGGCGCGGCTCGATCTGGATCCCGGGATGCGCTGGACAGGGCTGGAGATCCTCGGCGCGACGGACGGTTCGGCGTTCCACGGCACCGGGACGGTGACGTTCCGGGCGTCCTACCGGGGTGGCTCGCTGCTCGAGCGCAGCCGGTTCGAGCGGGTCGACGGGGCGTGGGTGTACGTGGACGGGGACTTCCCCGAGCAGTGAAGACGCGCCGAGCTACGGCGCCAGGACGTCCAGTTCCTGGAGGGCCCCGACGGTGATCTCGCGGGTCAGCCGCTCGGCCTGGTCCGCGTCGCGGGCCCGGACCGCCTCGGCGAGCTGGACGTGGAGGGTGACGGCGGCGGGGTCGGGCTCCTCGAACATGACCTCGTGGTGGGTGCGGCCCGCCAGGACCTCGGCGACGACGTCGCCGAGGCGGGCGAACATCTCGTTCCCGGAGGCGCTGAGGATCACCCGGTGGAAGGCGATGTCGTGGACCAGGTACGCCTGAAGCCGGTGGTGGCCGCGTGAGTTGGCCACCATGCCGAGGGCGCACCCGGTGAGTTCGGCGCACTGCTCGGGGGTGGCGAGCCGGGCGGCCAGACCCGCGGCGGCCGGTTCGACGGCGGAGCGCAGCACGGTCAGCGACCGCAGCTGCCGGGGCCGGTCGGCGCCCGCCAGGCGCCAGCGGATGACCTGCGGGTCGTAGACGTTCCACTCGGCCTGGGGGAGCACGGTCACGCCGACGCGGCGGCGTGAGGCGACCAGGTGCATGGACTCCAGGACGCGGACCGCCTCGCGCATCACGGAGCGTGACACGTCGAAGCGCTGCGCCAGTTCGTCGGTGCGCAGCACGCTGCCCGGCGGATACTCGCCCGCGGTGATGGCGGGGCCGAGGGTGTCCAGTACGCGGCCGTGCAGCCCTCGGCCCGGTGTGCTCATGCACTCAGCGTACGGGGCGGATCACGATCTCAAAAAGTCAGACTTATATGTCACAGACCCTTGAATTAGTCGTACCTATGGGTTTCAGTGTGGCGAACGCCGGATGTCGGCGTCCCATGTCGAGGAAGACAGCGAGGCAGTGATGCGCACCCCCCACGTCGTCGTGGTGATGGGCGTCGCCGGCACGGGCAAGACCACGATCGGTCCCCTGCTCGCCGCCCGGCTCGGCGTCCCGTACGCCGAGGGCGACGACTTCCACCCGCAGGCCAACATCGCCAAGATGACGGCCGGGATCCCGCTCGGCGACGAGGACCGGTGGCCGTGGCTCGACGCCATCGGCGCCTGGGCCCACGGGCGGGCGGGGCTGGGCGGGGTGGTGAGCAGCTCGGCGCTGAAGCGGTCGTACCGCGACCGGCTGCGGGCCGCGGCTCCCGGCGTCGCCTTCGTGCACCTCACGGGCGACCGGAAGCTCATCGAGGACCGGATGGCGCACCGTCAGGGTCACTTCATGCCGACGGCGCTGCTGGATTCCCAGTTCGCCACGCTGCAGCCGCTCCAGCGGGACGAGCGGGGCGTCGCGGTCGACGTCTCCGGGTCGCCCGAGGAGATCACCGCACGCGCGGTGGCCGCGCTGGACGGCCTCGACAGCTCCACGCAGTCCTCCGAGGAGCCGCGGCCGTGAGCCCCGGCGCCTCTCCCCCACGCTCGCCGGCTGCGGCACACCTCTCCCCACCGTCCCTCTTCACCTGCAAGGGAACACCGTGACCAGACTCAGCGTCGAGATGCTGGCAGCGGACGCGCCCCCGCCGATCACCTCGGCCGGCCACGCCCAGCTCGGCATCGCCGTCCTCGCGGGCATCGCCGTCATCGTCCTGCTCATCACCAGGTTCAAGCTGCACGCCTTCCTGTCCCTGACCATCGGATCGCTGGTGCTCGGCGCGGTCGCCGGGGCACCGCTCGACAAGGCGATCGCCAGCTTCACCACCGGCCTGGGCTCCACCGTCGCCGGCGTGGGCGTGCTGATCGCCCTCGGCGCGATCCTCGGCAAGCTGCTCGCCGACTCCGGCGGCGCCGACCAGGTCGTCGACACGATCCTGGCGAAGGCCAAGGGCCGGGCGATGCCGTGGGCGATGGTGCTGATCGCCTCCGTGATCGGTCTGCCGCTGTTCTTCGAGGTCGGCATCGTGCTGCTGATCCCGGTCGTGCTGATGGTGGCCAAGCGCGGCAACTACTCCCTGATGCGCATCGGGGTGCCGGCGCTGGCCGGTCTGTCCGTGATGCACGGCCTGATCCCGCCGCACCCCGGCCCGCTGGTCGCCATCGACGCGGTCAAGGCCAACCTGGGCGTGACGCTGGCGCTCGGCATCCTCGTCGCCATACCGACGGTGATCATCGCCGGTCCGCTGTTCGCCAAGGTCGCGGCCCGCTGGGTGGACGTCCCCGTTCCGGAGCGGATGCTGCCGCAGCGCCCGTCGGAGGAACTCGAGCGTCGTCCGGGCTTCGGCGCCACGCTGGCCACGGTGCTGCTCCCGGTGGTGCTGATGCTGGCCAAGGCCCTGGTCGACATCGTCGTGGACGACCCGGCGAACATGGCCCAGCGTGTCTTCGACGTCATCGGCTCCCCGATGATCGCGCTGCTCGCCGCCGTGCTCGTCGGCGTCTTCACGCTGGGGATGCCGGCCGGGTTCAGCAAGGAGCGGATCTCCTCGACCGTCGAGAAGGGCCTCATGCCCATCGCCGGCATCCTGCTGATCGTGGGCGCGGGCGGCGGCTTCAAGCAGACGCTGATCGACGCCGGGGTGGGCCAGATGGTCCTGGACATCTCCAAGGACTGGTCGATACCGGCGCTGCTACTGGCCTGGCTGATCGCGGTGGCGATCCGGCTCGCGACCGGTTCGGCGACCGTGGCGACCATCTCGGCGGCCGGTCTGGTCGCCCCGCTCGCGGCCGACATGTCGACCACCCACGCCGC
The DNA here is from genome assembly GCF_044754605.1 of Streptomyces sp. NPDC093064. NCBI lineage: Bacteria > Bacillati > Actinomycetota > Actinomycetes > Kitasatosporales > Streptomycetaceae > Streptomyces > Streptomyces sp. NPDC093064. The sequence goes on along the minus strand of NZ_JBIVPK010000004.1, from coordinate 114,454 downwards.
CCTGCTGGTGCTGGCCGTCGGCGCCGGCTCGCTGTTCTTCAGCCATGTCAACGACGCCGGGTTCTGGCTGGTGAAGGAGTACTTCGGGCTGAGCGTCGGCCAGACGATCAAGAGCTGGTCGGTCATGGAAACGATCATCTCGGTGGTGGCGGGCGCCCTGGTCCTGCTGCTGTCCCTGGTGATCTAGCGGTACGCCATCGACGGTGGCCGTGGCCGGGCACCACCCGGTCACGGCCGCCGCGTCCGTGCCCCCGCCGGTGGGCCTACGGGCGCCACAGCGGGTGTTCCCCGGCCGCCCACTCACGGGTCACCAGGCCGGTGCGCAGGCCGCGACGGGCCTCCGGGTCGCCGAAGGCCATGCCGATGTGGCCGGCCAGGACGACGCCGATGGTCAGGGCGAGCCAGTCGTGGACGAAGGTCGCGCTGGTGCGCCAGGCCACCGGGGTGAGGTGGGTGAACCACATCAGCAGGCCCGTGCCGAGCATGACCAGGCCGGCGCCGGCGATCCAGGCGGCGTAGATCTTCTGGCCGGCGTTGAACTTTCCGGCCGGGCGGGAGGCGGGCCGGCGGTCGCGGCGCAGGGCGGCGCGCAGCCAGACCCGGTCGTGCCGGCCGAAGCGGTTGAGGCGGCGCAGGTCGGCGCGGAAGGCGCGGGAGGCCAGGCCCAGCAGGACCGGTACGGGCAGGGCGAGGCCCGCGCACTCGTGGACGCGGACGACCAGTTCGCGCCGGCCGACCAGTTCGGCGAGCTGGGGGATGTAGAGGCAGGCCGCCGTCACCACGCACACGCCCATGAGCGCGGCCGTGGTCCGGTGCACCCACCGCTCGGCCCGGGTGAAGCGGCGGACGCGGGTGCCGGGCGGGGCCGGGGTGTCAGCTCGTAGGGACATCGGTGCGTCCGTTCGAACGGCCGACCCAGGCGTCGACGTCGTAGCCGAGCTTCTCCCAGTAGCCGGGCTCGACGCGGTCGGTGACGGTGATGCCGGAGAGCCACTTGGCCGACTTGTAGAAGTACATGGGGGCCACGTACAGGCGGACCGGCCCGCCGTGCGCGTGGGTCAGGTCCTTGTCCTGCATGCGCAGCGCGACCAGCACGTCGGGGCGGCGGGCCTGGGCGAGGGTGAGGCTCTCGGTGTAGGTGCCGTCGAAGCAGGTGAAGCGGACGGCTCTGGCGCCCGTCCGCACTCCGGCCGCGTCGAGCAGCCGGGAGAGCCGTACGCCCTCGAAGGGTGTGCCGGGCACCCGCCAGCCGGTGACGCACTGGACGTCGCGGACCATGCGGGTGCGGGGCATGGCCCTGAGGTCGGCCAGCGTGTAGGCGGCGGGGTGGTCGACGAGGCCGTCGACGGTGAGGCGGTAGTCCGTGGCGTCCTCGTGCGGGACCGAGGCGGCGACCGAGTAGTAGCGGAAACCGCCGCCGTTCGGCAGCAGGCCGGTCAGGCCGGTGGGGTCCTTGCCGGACACCGCGCCGAGGAGGCCCTCCATGCCGCGTTGCAGCGTGGGCGCGGTGGCCACGCCGAGGGCGCCGAGGCCGAGGGTGGCGAGGAAGATGCGGCGGCCCATGGGGCGGCCTTCCTCCTCGGGCCGTCCCTCCTCATCGGGGAGTTCGGGGTTCACATCTTCATTCGAGCACCCGCGCCCCCGGGCGGGCCAGGGATCGCGGGTGCTCGTCAGACTTCCGTCACTGTTTCCCGTACCCGGGGCTCAGGGCGCCGTCTCCGCGGTCTCCGCCGCCTCCGCGGCCTTCTCCAGCTGGAAGGCCTCGTTGCCCAGCCCGATGCGGGCATGTGCCTCCGGCCGGCGGGAGCGCAGTACGGCGCCCTGGACCAGGCCGACGACGAGGGCGAGGCCGATGATGCCGGGCAGCACCCGGCTCAGGGCCGAGCCGGGGCCGGCGTCGACCAGGACGTCGAAGTCCTTGACGGTGTAGGTGGCGATCACCAGCAGGGCCAGGCCGGCCACGGCGGAGGTGACCAGTCGCCAGGCCTGCGCGGCCGCCGCGCCGCGCCGTACGAAGAAGACGATCACCGAGACGCTGGCGGCCGCCATCAGCACGATCACGCCGAGCGCGCCGAGGTTGCCGAACCAGGTGAACAGGTGCAGCACGGGCGCGGTCGGGTCGCCGGTCGGCTTGTCGTCGGTGACGGCGAAGGCGATCACGATGACCAGTGAGACGACGGTCTGCGAGAGGGATCCGGTCGCGGGCGCGCCGCTGGAGCTGGACGTGCGCCCGAAGGCGGCCGGCAGCAGGCCCTCGCGGCCCATGGCGAAGGCGTACCGGGCGACGACGTTGTGGAAGCTCAGCATGGCCGCGAACATGCCGGTGACGAACAGGACGTGCAGGACGTCGGTGAAGGTGCCGCCGAGCCGCGACTCGGTCAGGGTGAACAGCAGCCCGGCGCTCTCCTTCTGCGCCGTGCCGATGATCGCCGAGGGGCCGGTGGCGACGGTGAGGGCCCAGCTGCTGACCGCGAAGAAGACGGCGACGCCGGCGACGGCGAGGAACATCACGCGCGGGACCAGGACGTGCGGGCGGCTGGTCTCCTCCGCGTACACCGGGGCCTGCTCGAAGCCGAGGAAGGCCGCGATGCAGAAGCACAGCGCGGTGCCGATGCCGGCGCCGGCGAGGGTGTCCGGGTTGAAGGCGTGCAGGGACAGGCCCTCCTTGGCGGGGTCGGCGATCGCCGCCACGTCGAAGATCACGACGAGTACGACCTCGATGACCAGCAGCACGCCGAGCACGCGCGCGTTGACGTCGATCTTCAGCCAGCCGAGCGCGCCGACGACGGCCGCGGCCGCGAGCGCGGGGATCCACCAGGCGACGGTGACGTCGGCGTAGGTGGCGAACAGGTTGGAGACCTCGAAGCCGAAGATCCCGTAGATGCCGGCCTGGAGCGCGTTGTAGGCGACGAGGGCGACGAGCGCCGCGCCGGCGCCCGCCGTGCCGCCGAGGCCCCGGGAGATGTAGGCGTAGAAGGCACCCGCGTTGTGGACGTGGCGGCTCATCTCGGCGTACCCGAAGCTGAAGAGGATCAGCACGGTGCCGAGGACCACGAAGAGCAGCGGCTGTCCGACGATCCCCATCACCGCGAATGTGGTGGGCATGACACCCGCGACCACCATGAGCGGGGCGGTCGCCGCGAGCACGGAGAGCAGCAGACCCCCCGTGCCGAGGCGGTCGGCGCGCAGGGCGCGCTCCTGTCCCTTGAACGTACTGATGCCGCCGCCGTCGGCGGTGGTTCTGCTCGTGCTCGAACTGCCCGTCGTCATCGGGGGTTCGTCCTTTCGGGCGTCGTGGTCGTGGTGCGTACGGGGTTGCGGGGCACTACACCGCACCGAGCGCGCCGGCGCGCGCGATGCGGAAGGCGGTGTACGGATCTCGGTCGGGGTACGCCCACGGCGCCTGGGTGGGATGGTCGCCGATGCGGTGGAACAGGGCGGCGGCCTCGGCACCCCGGCCCTCGCAGTGCTTGGCGTGGGCGAGGAAGTTCAGATCGACCAGGCGGCGGGGATGGTCCTCCTGCTCCCACTCCAGCCACCAGTCGAAGGCGGCCTTCATCACCTGGCGGGCCCGGCGGCCGGTCCAGTGCCCGGAGGCGGCCGGGTCGGCCTGTGCGTGGCCGGCGCCGGCCAGGACGCGGTAGCGCTCGGCGTGCGCGACCACCGGGAGCATGGCCAGCGGTGAGTCGGCGGGCGCCCGCTCGGCGGCCCAGTTGGCGAAGTCGTAGACCTCGTGCAGCGGGTCCGGGCCGGCGTCGGCGTGCCGCTCGGCCAGTTGGGCCACCATCAGGTGGTGGGCGTGGTGGTGGTCGGGATGGCGGTGGTGGACCTTGTCGAAGAGGCGGACCACCTCCTCCTCGTCGCCCAGGCCCCGCTCCAGCAGGAGCAGGCCGAGCCACGGCGTGGGGTCCTCGGGCGCCAGCTCGGCCGCCGCCCGGCAGGCCTCGCGGGCCCGGTCGGGCTTCTCCCTGCCGCACAGGGCACCCTGCACCAGGGACATGCCGAGCAGGACGGAGGCGTCGGCGGACTCGGGCTCGGCGAGCAGCCAGTCACGGGTCCAGGCCGCGGTGTGGGACTCCTCGGCGAGGACGGTGACGCGATGCCCCCGGCGGTCCCAGTCGTCGTTGGTGCGCACGAGCAGCGAGCGCACCGCCTGCCACCGGCCCTGCGCCAACGCCATGCGCGCGTCACGGAGTTCGGTGTCGTCGAGAGCGGTGTCGAAGGCCTGGGCCGCTCGCTTGCGGCCGCGTCCGAGGGGAGGCGGGGGTGGGGACACCGCGGGACTTCCTCACGCGCTCTTTGTTTCGTGGCCCGGTACGCCCGGGGAGCGGCCCCCCGTTCGGCCCACCGGCCTCGGCTTGCTCGTCGGTCATCGGCTTGCCATCGGCTGATCACGGACAGCAAACCCCCAGCCAATGCGCTCCGTCAAGGGTCGCCCTCGCGTTACACGCGTCAACTTCCCTTACACAGGAGGTACTTGTGAAGATGTCCGGTCGCCGGGCCGGGACGGCGGCCCGGCCCGGCCCGTCCCGCGGGAGGGTCACTCCTGTGGCGTACGCCATGGCGCGGCGGTGCCGCGGGTTCCACCATGGTCCAGGGCCGCGCCGTCGCCCCGGCCACGGGGCGCCGTGACCGGGCGGACCGCCCGAAATCCGGGTCATCCCGGCAGCGGGCCGGGCCCCGGGACGCTACAGTCGGCCACTACGCACCCCGTGGCCCGGCCGGATGATCGAGGTACGCAGCGTGTCGGTTCTGGTTGTGATTCTCGCCGTGAGCGCCGCCTGCTGCCTGGGCTTCGGATTCGTGCTCCAGCAGAACGCGGCCCAGCGGGCACCACTCGGCGACTTCCTCTCGCCCCGGCTGCTGCTGGACCTGATGAAGGTGCCGCGCTGGCTGGGCGGTCTGGGGCTGATGATCGGCGGCATGGTGCTGGGCGCCTTCGCCCTGGGACGGGGCGAGATCTCGCTGGTGGAACCACTGCTGGCCACGAACCTGCTGTTCGCCCTCGCCTTGTCCCGACGGCAGACCAGACAGCCGCTGGGCCGCCAGGGCTGGGCGGGGCTCGGCCTGCTGGCCGGCGGCGTGACCGCGTTCATCGTGGCGGGCCGGCCGCGTGCCGGCAGCGCCGTCACCGACCCGCTGCGGCACTGGCTGATCATCGGCGTGATGGTGGGCGTGGCCCTGCTGCTGACGGCGTACGCCAAGCGCTCGCGGCTGAGCTGGGGACCGGTCCTGCTGGCGGTGGCCGCCGGGCTGCTCTACGGCGTGCAGGACGCGTTGACCCGGGTGAGCGGGCAGCGGTTCTCGGCGGGCGGCTGGACGGAGCTGTTCACCGGCTGGCAGCCGTACGGCCTGCTGGTGATCGGCGTCACCGGGCTGATCCTGATGCAGAGCGCGTTCGAGACGGCGCCGCTGCGCATGTCCCTGCCGGCCCTGACCGCGGCCGAGCCGCTGGCCGGGATCGCCTGCGGAGTGGGCTTCCTCGGCGACCGGCTGCGCACCGACACCGGAGCGCTGGCCTGGGAGGCGTCGGGCCTCGCGGCGATCGTGGCGGGCATCGTCCTGCTCGGCCTGCACCCGGCGATGCCGTACGGGGCGGCGGTGCCCGAGCGGAAACACGACCTGCAACCACGCTGAGCCGGACCGGGCCCGCGGCCACGCGGACGGTGGCGGCCGCCCACCCGGACGGCGGCCGACTGGCACCGCGGCCTGCTTGGATGGCGGCATGAGCGCTGAAGACGAGATCCTCGACATCGTCGACGAACAGGACCGGGTCGTCGGGCGGTCCCCGCGCGGCGAGGCGTACGCCAAGGGGCTGCGCCACCGCTGCGTCTTCGTCCAGGCCCGGGACGCGGAGGGCCGCCTCTTCGTCCACCGGCGCACCTCCACCAAGCTGGTCTTCCCCTCCCTCCACGACATGTTCGTCGGCGGGGTGGTCGGCGCGGGCGAGGCCTACGACGACGCGGCCCTGCGCGAGGCCGAGGAGGAACTGGGGGTGACGGGACTGCCACGCCCCGAGTACCTCTTCAAGTTCCTGTACGACGACGGCGCCGGCCGCACCTGGTGGTCGGCGGTCTACCAGGTCCGCTGCGACCTGCCGGTGCGGCCGCAGGCCGAGGAGGTCGCCTGGCACGACTTCCTGCCCGAGGACGAGGTGGAACGCCGCCTGGGCGAGTGGGAGTGGGTACCGGACGGCCTGGCCGCCTACGAACGGCTGAAGGCACACCGGTCACAGGGGTGAACCGGCCCCGGTGGCGGCACGACGGGGGCGGCCCCCAGCACCCGCTCGGACGCGGACCGCGCGTACGAACGCCGGCTACGGCCGCAGCGCACGCAGCAGCAGGTCGGCCAGGTGGTCGGCGACCTGCTGGGGGCCCATCGGGCCGTCGGGCCGGTACCAGGTCGACAGGTGGTGGACGGAGCCGAAGTGGTAGTCGACCACCAGGTCCGCAGGGGTCGCCGTGGAGAAGACGCCGGCCCGCTGGCCCTCTTCGATGAGCGCGCGGAAGCGTTCGTGGTAGCGCCGGCGCTCGGCGCGCACCTGCTTGTTCTTCTCCGGGCTGAGATGGTGCATCGAGCGGAAGAAGATCATGGCGTCGTCGAGGTTCTCGATGGTGGTGACCACCACGTCCGCCGCCGCGTCCCGCAGCCGCTTCTCGACCGGTTCGTCGGCGTCCGCGAAGGCGTCGAGGCGCTCCTGCTGGACGCGCAGCACGCGCGCGTACACCTCGTGCAGGAGGTCGTCCTTGGAGCCGAAGTAGTGGTAGAGCGCCCCTTTGGTGACGCCGGCCGCCTCGACGATCTCCTGCACCGAGGTGCGGTCATAGCCCTGCTCGGCGAAGAGCCGGGTGGCGGCGGCCAGGAGCCGCTGCGGCACCGGAGTACCGCCTGAGTCCGTAGTCCTGGGCACCTGCCGCCACCTGCCTTCCGTGTTCGTGCTTGCTGTGCTGCCTACGGGAACGCAGTTCCCGACGGAGGATCTTCCCATTTGCCGTCCTCGGCAAGTCCGGCAGGATCTCGGTCGGCCCCGGTCGCCCCCGCCCCCGGTGTCAGCGGGTCTCCTCCCATTTCCGCTGGATGTGGTTCATGTTCGTCAGCCAGCGGTCGGGGTCCGCGGCCCGGGCCCGGTAGAACCCGGCGACCTCGGGGTGCGGCAGGATCAGGAAGCGGTCCTCGGCGATGCCCTCGAGCAGGGCGTCGGCCACGTCCTCCGGCTCGATCGCGGTGGGCTGGAGCACCAGGTCGCCGGCGCTGCCGGTGGCGGCCAGCATGTCGGTGCGCACGCCCTGAGGGCAGATCGCGTGCACCTTGATCCCGCGGTGGCGATAGGTCAGCGACAGCCACTCGGCGAAGGCGTACGCACCGTGCTTGGTGACGCTGTACGGGGCCGCGCCGATCATGGTGAGCAGCCCGGCCGCGGACACGGTGGAGACGAACCGGCCGCTGCCGCGTTCCAGCCAGGCGGGGAGCAGCGCCTCGGCGGCGCGGACGTGGGCCATGACGTTGACGTCCCAGGCCTGTGCCCACACCTCCTCGCCGACCGCCTCCGAACCGCCCGAGCCGAGGCCCGCGTTGGCGCAGTAGACGTCGACCGTGCCGCCGAGCGCGTCACGGGCCGCGGCGACGGCCTCGGAGGCGTCGCCCGGGACCGCGATGCCGCCGATCTCCCCGGCCACGGACGCGGCCCGGTCGGCGTCGAGGTCGTTGACGACGACCCGGGCGCCCTCGGCGGCGAACCGGCGGGCCAGCGCGGCGCCGATTCCGCCCCCGGCCCCGGTGACGACCACTCCCGCACCCTGCACGGCTTGCACCATCGGTCTCCTTCGGCATGGCTCCGACACGACACGACACGGATCGACTCGACTCCGCCGCCTCAGACTAACCAGTCGGTATGTGGTATTGGAAGGAATGTTCCGCAGGAGGCGCCGTCCGCTCCGTTCCCTGGCGGGCGGGCGCAGGCTAGCGTGCGTGAGCATGACACCCGCCGCGATCACGGAGGTCACTGTATGAAGCTGTCCAGACGGAGCCTGCTCGCCACCACCGCCGCCGCGGCGGCCTCCGGAGCCGTGGCGGCCCCGGCCCAGGCCGCCCCCGGGGGCAACCGCCCGCTGCGCACCGGTTTCGAGCGCCTCGACGCCGAGGGCTACGCCTCGCTGCGCGGGCAGCGCATCGGGATCGTCACCAACCCGACCGGCGTCACCCGCGACGTGCGGCACATCGTGGACGTGATGCACGCCGACCGCCGGGTGGACCTGGTGGCCGTCTTCGGCCCCGAGCACGGCTTCCGCGGCACCGCGCAGGCGGGCGGCTCCGAGGGCCGCTACGACGACCCGGCCACCGGGCTGCCGGTGTACGACACGTACCTCAAGAGCGGGCAGCCGCTCGCCGACGTCTTCACGGCCTCCGGCGTGGACACGGTCGTCTTCGACATCCAGGACGCGGGCGCCCGCTTCTACACCTACATCTGGACGCTCTACGACTGCATGGAGGCCGCGGCCCTCGCCGGCAAGCGGTTCGTGGTGCTCGACCGGCCCAACCCGATGACCGGCCGGGAGGCCCTGGGGCCGGTGATGCACCCGGAGTTCGCGACCTTCGTCGGACGGAAGGCGATCGCGCAGGCGCACGGCATGACCGTCGCCGAGCTGGCGCGGCTGTTCAACGGCGAGTTCCTGACCACGCCGGTTCCGCTGGAGACCGTCCTGATGACCGGCTGGAGGCGTTCGGACTTCTACGACGCCTCCGGGCTGCCCTGGGTGCCGCCGAGCCCGAACATGCCGACGCCCGACACCGCCCTGGTCTACTCCGGAACGTGCCTGTTCGAGGGCACCAACCTGTCGGAGGGACGGGGCACCACCCGCCCCTTCGAACTGCTCGGCGCGGCGGGCGTCGACGGGCGCTGGGCGGCCGCGGCCAACGCGCTGCGCCTGCCGGGCGTGCACTTCCGGGAGGCGTACTTCACGCCCACCTTCTCCAAGTTCCAGAACACGACCGTCGGCGGGGTGCAGATCCACGTGCACAACCGGGACGCCTTCGATCCGGTGCGGACCGGGATCGCACTGCTCGTGACCGCCAAGCGGGTCTGGAGCGGGTTCGCCTGGCGCTCGGACAACTGGATCGACAAGCTCACCGGTTCCACCCAGGTGCGCACGATGATCGACGCCGGGGCGGACACCGACGAGGTGGTGGCGGCGTGGCGGCAGGAGCTGGCCGCGTTCCGGAAGACCCGGAAGGAATACCTCCTCTACTGACGGGCCGTGACCCCTGGCCGGCCCGGCCCGTTGGCAGGACGATGCGCGACACATCGCTCCGCTTCCGGGGATGAAGGGGTCGGTCATGGCGGTACCGGACATCAGCGTGGCTCCCTACTGGGAACTGACCTTCGACGCCGACGGGGACGTGGACGGCGCCGAGCGGGACCGGCTGCTCGCCGGAGTCGAGCGGCGGGACGTGCGCGACCTGATCGTCTTCGCGCACGGCTGGAACAACGACCGTTCGGGCGCGACCCGGCTCTACAGCAGCTTCTTCGCGCCCGTCCCGCGGCTCGCCCCGGCGGCCCGGATCGGGTACGTCGGGGTGGTGTGGCCGTCGATGCGGTTCTGTGACGAGCCCATTCCCGACTTCCCCCGGTCCACCGCCGCCGGGCCGGTGCCGTCGGCGGCGCTCGACAAGGACACCCGGAAGGCACTGCGGGACACCTTCCCCGGGCGGGCCGCGGTGGTCGGCACACTCGCGCGGATGCTGGACGGCCCCGCGCGCGAACCGGCCGCGCTGGAGGAGTTCGGACGGCTGGTGCGGCGGCTGGTCGAGGACGTGTCGCCGGGGCCGTGGGCCCGCTTCGCGGCGGACACCGTGACGGAGGGCGTGCCGCAGCGCGAGCCGGCGATGTTCGCTCGGCCCGCGGCGGAGGTCTGCGCCGAGTTCGCCGGGGCCCTCGCCGGGCTCGGGGACCCGGGCGGGCAGCGGTCGTTCGCGCTGCCGAACCCGTGGGACGGGGCGAAGGAGCTGCTGCGGCAGGCGACGTACTACACGATGAAGCGGCGCGCGGGCACCGTCGGCGAGCGGGGGCTCGGCCCGGTGGTCGGACGGCTCGCGCAGGCGGCGCCCGGGGTGCGGGTCCATCTGGTGGGCCACAGTTTCGGCGGGCGGCTGGTGTCGTTCGCGCTGAGCGGGCTGCCCGAGGGCGTGCGGACGGTGAAGTCCGTGACGCTGCTCCAAGGGGCCTTCTCCCACTACGCGTTCGCGCCCCGGCTGCCGGGCGATCCGGGCGCGGGCGGGGTGCTGCGGGGCAGGGAGCGCCGTGTCGACGGCCCCCTGGTGTGCTGCCACTCCCGCTTCGACACGGCCCTCGGCACGCTGTATCCGCTGGCCTCGCGGATGGCGGACGACGACCGGTCGGTGCTCGGCCTCGACGTGGGCGCCCTGCTCGGGGCCCGCTGGGGTGCGATGGGGCATGACGGCGTGCAGGCGGTGCCCGGCACACGCGCGTGCACCCTCTCCGCGGCCCTGGCCGCGCCGTTCCCGGCGTCGGGATGCGTCAACGTGGACGCGGCCGAGGTGGTCAGGCGCGGCGGCCCGCCGTCCGGCGCGCACAGCGACATCGTGCACCCGGAGCTGGCGCGGGTGGTGCTGGCGGCGGGCCGTGTCCACTGACACCGGCCCGCCGCCCCGGTCGAGCCGCCGGTTCGGAAGGACCTACCGGTGGCCGGTGTACTCCACGACCTGCTGGAAGGTCGGGCGGTTCTGCCAGCTGATCTTCCCGTGCTTGATGCCGCCCAGGGCGCGCTGGACGATCGAGTCTGCGCACCACTGGTCACCCGCGGAGCACTGGTCGTCGCCGGGGTAGACCTGGGCCGCCTTCGCTCCCGCCGCCTGCTTCAGGGTGCCGATCAGGGTGTCCCGGCACGCGCTCAGGCTGCCGCCGCCGCAGAACGTCCGGCCCAGTGGGCCTTGCACCGACTCGCCGAGCACCGTCCGAATGTCCTTGTCGACATAGCTCCACCAGCCGTACTGGAAGGCGCTTCCGGCGTGCGAGCCGGTCGGGCCGTGCCCGGCCGACGGGGACTCGTCTACCGGCAGGTTGGCGGTGAAGGCGCTGTACAGATCGCTGCCGAGCCCCGGTTCGAACTCGGCCTTCACCAGCAGCGGCCACCAGGCGTCCAGGATCCGGATGGCCTCGGCGTTGGCGTAGGTCTTGGAGCCCGTCGAGGTCTCGGTGCGCTTGGCGCCCGCGGACAGCCATGTCTGGAGCTTGCCCACCGCCGCCGCGGCCGCGGAGTCGGTCACCGGCGAGCCGTTGATCACCTTCAGCAGGTTCGGCAGCACGTCCTCGGCCCTGAGGTCGGCCACGGCAGCGTCCGCCATCGCCTTCACCAGTGAGGCACGGGTCACCCCGCCGGCCGCGACCAGCTTCCTCACCCGATCCTCCAGCAGGTCGCCGCGGTGCACGGAGCCGTTGCCCCAGGAGGCCGCGGAGTAGTCCAGGGCCTGCTTGTTGTTCCAGGAGACGTAGTAGTCCTGGTCGACGGAGGCGGGGTGGGCGGAGGGCGGGGTGTAGTCCGCGGTGTTGACCCCCGGGTCCCAGTTCCGCCACTCGTACGCCGGCTGCGCCCACACCGGGAACTCGGCGTCCACGCCGTTCGCCCGCACCGGGTTGTCGCCGCTGTTGTAGTACGCGGTGTGCCGGGAGTCGGCGTAGAACCAGTTGAACGTGTAGTTGATGTGCTGCGCGGCCTTCTGGAAGTCCTCGGGGCCCTTCACGAAGTCGGGGTCGTTGAGCATCTGGAAACCGATGATCGAGTCGGCCTCGTGCAGGAAGGAGGAGCGCAGGGTGGTGTAGGCGACCTTCTTGCCGCCGACGGTGGCGCGGTACTCGACCGGGCCGTACTTCGTACGCCACACACGCATGGTGTAGGAGCCGGCCGCCGTTCCGTCGGCGACGGTGGGCTTCCAGGAGTTGGTCTGCTCGACCTTGTCCATGGCCGTGCAGGTGCCGCGGTACAGGTAGTGGAAGTCGTCCTGGCACAGTTCGACGGCGTAGGTGTCGATGATGTCCTGGCCGGACGTCGTGGCGCTCCACGAGTAGTCCTGACCGCGGCCGAGTTCGACGTACATGCTCAGGCCGGCGAAGGAGGCGCCGCGGGCGCTGATGCCCGGGCCCTGGATCTCCTGGAGCATCAGCAACTGGGGCGCGAAATAGCCGGTCTGCGGGCCGAAGACGGCGACCGGGTGGCCGCTCGCGGTGTGCTCGCCGCCGACGACGAGGGCGTTGGACATGCCGCGCCGGGCGGAGGTCAGGGCGCTCTTCGCGGCCGAGGAGGTGGCGCCCCGCGCGGCCGCGGTCGCCGCGCTGCCGGTGCGGCCGTACACCAGCGGCTCCTGGGCCGCCGAGCCGGCGTCGGGCAGGGCCCGGCCCCTGGGGTCGTCGGGTTTCGTCGCGTACGGGTAGCTCTTGCCGTCGTGCACGGTCAGGACGGCCTCGGGGTCGTTGCGCTCACGGAAGGACTCCCAGATCCTGGTGCCCTCCTCGACGCCGAACTTGGACTGGGCGGCCAGTAGGGACAGCGCGTTGTCCACCTCGCCGCCGCCACCCGAGCCGAACAGGGCGCCGACCACGGAGGCCAGCGCGACCAGGTCGGTGACCTTGAAGTGGGCGACGGTGCCGGCGTTGGTGATCGAGTCCTTGTGGCCGGTCAGGACGTACTCGCCGGGGAAGTAGCGGCCGGAGTCGGAGGCGTCGATGTAGGAGTTGATGCCGTCGAGGTAGGCGTTCACGTCGGCGAGGGCCTGCTGCCCGCGGGCGCCGTTGCCGGCCACGGCGCGGTCGATCTGCGCCTGGAGGTCGACCTCGGTGTACGGGGCGTTGCGCCAGAACTCCTGCTCCAGGCCCTGGTTGGCGGCCGCGCCGCCAGCGAAGGAGGTCAGCTGCCCGCGGCCGACGTGCCGGAAGACGTCCATGAGCCACAGCCGGTCCTGGGCGGCGGCGTATCCGGCGCCGAACTCGGTGCCGTAGCGGGTGGTGCCCGTGATGTGCGGCACACCGGTCTTCTTGTCGCGGACGATCGTCACGTCACTGCGGCCCGCGGGTTTCTCGGTGGAGGCGATCTGCCCGGAGGCGACGCCGAACGAGGCGTCGTTGAAGAAGGAGTTGATCTTCGCGTCGGTGAGCGCCGGGTAGCCCGTGGCCAGGTTGGCGTACGGGCCGAGCTGGTCCTCCGCGTGGCTCGGCTGGGTGCCGAAGGCCTGGTTGAGGAGGATCTGGGCGAGGGTGGCGTTGCCGTTCTCGCCGGGCGGCAGGATGTCGGAGCACTGGCCGCCGCAGTAGTCGTTCGAGGCCGCGGCGGTCACGGCGGCGGCGGCGCCGGCCGGCGTCCCGGCCGCGGCCGCTTGGGAAAAGGGTGACAAAAGACCGGCAATGAGGACGCATACCGATGCGGTCTTCAGGAACCCGGGGAATCTGCGGGGAGTTCTCAGTCTGGCAAGCGCGAAGTGTGGGGTGCGCCGGTGCATGGCAGCTCCTCCCGACGGGGGTGGTGCCGGGACGTTACCGCCGGTATCACCCAGGGGGAAGATGAACATGCGTCACTTTTTGAGGCCACCTCGTGGAGGTCAACCAGGGCGGCGTTATGGCGGGCATCGGAAAACGGATGGAGCCGGATCGGATGTCGGCACGTCTATCCGGCGGAGCCGTCACGACGGCTCCGTACGACGACGCCGCAGTGACCGAAGTGCGGATGCAGGTGTGACGGAGGTGCAGGGCGATGGCCGGTTTCCGGAGTCTGGCGAGACAGGTGAGGGACCCGCGGTGCGATCTGGCGCTGCGGCGTTACTCGCTGCGCAAGTGCCTCGAGCGGTTCGCTCCCTATGGGCACAGGGCGACCTGGGACCATCTGTGCTCCCGGGCCGGGTTCGGACCCGAGGACAGGTCCCCCGATCCAGTGCGGCTCGTGGCCGCACTGGACGAACTCGAAGAAGCGCGTTCGGTGTGGCTCGACTACGAGGCCGGGTTCGCCAGGCGCCGCAAGCAGGAGAAGCACGACGGGCTGCGCAGGCCGGGCAGCGTGGACGACTGGCACCGGATGACCTGGGGCGGCTTCGGGGTCGCCTGGTGCGACGACCCGCGGGTGCACCCGCGGGAACCGCTGGCCGAGGTGCTGCGCCGACTGATCGCCGCGCTGGAGCGCGAACCGGGCGCGGCGTGCCCGGTGTGCGGCGGTGAGCGGCTGGCCTGGACGTACGACCTGGATCACGAGCCGTCGTCCGGCCCGGTCTGCGCGGTCTGCGGGATCCTGGTCCCGCTGCCCGTCCTCACGCCCGAGGCCCTGGCGTACGCCAGGCGGGGGCGGCTGCTGATGTCCGCCTGACCACGACGTCAGGCCCTTGAGGTGAGGTGCGCCGGTCCTGCCGGACGAATGACGGGGCGCCTCGGAGCCCGCCCGGCGGCCGGGGGACCGCCGGCGCCTGTCGGCACGGGGCGGACCGGCGCGTCTCGTAGGGCGGTCCGGGAGTTCGGCGCGGCGGTGGCCGGTTCCGCCGGGATGCGCCGGCGCCCACCGCGGGGGACTACGCGCGGCCGGCGCCGCTCCCCCGTTCCGCCATCAGGCGCGAGCCCGTCAGGCGTTCACCGAAGACGTCGTCCGGGTTGGACAGCACGCAGGTGTCCAGGGACAGGCAGCCGCAGCCGATGCAGTCGGTGAGGTGGTCGCGCAGGCGGTTGAGCTGCCTGATGCGCTCGTCGAGTTCGGAGCGCCAGGCCTCGGAGAGGCGGGCCCAGTCCTCCCGGGTGGGGGTGCGCTCCTCGGGGAGCCGGGCGAGCGCCTCACGGATCGTGGCGAGCGGGATGCCCACGCGCTGCGCCGCCCGGACGAAGGCGACCCGGCGCAGCGTGTCGCGGGAGTAGCGGCGCTGGTTGCCCGTTGTGCGGCGGCTGCTGATCAGACCCTTGGACTCGTAGAAGTGCAGGGCGGAGACGGCGGCGCCGCTGCGGGCCGACAGCTGGCCGACGGTCAGCTCGTGGATCTTCTCGGGGATCTGGGGCACCTCTCAGAGCCTACCCACCGCGCCACCCGCCCGGTCCGTTGACAGGGGCCCCGCACACGACCATGCTAAGCAGTTGCTTAGACTTCGACCGTGAGGCGGGAGGCCGGACACATGGCAGAGCCGAGGATCTTCACGTCCCCTGACGAACTCAGGGCGGCGGTGGGTGAGCGGCTGGGGTACACCGACTGGCTGGAGATCGACCAGAAGCGGATCGACCTGTTCGCCGACGCGACCGGCGATCACCAGTGGATCCACGTGGACCCGGAGAAGGCCGCCGCGGGCCCCTTCGGCACCACCATCGCCCACGGCTATCTGACCCTGTCGCTGCTCCCGCTCTTCGGTCCGCAGCTGATCGCGGTCGAGGGCGTGCGGATGGGCGTCAACTACGGCACCAACAAGGTCCGTTTCCCCGCCCCCGTCCCGGTCGGCTCACGGCTGCGGTCCACCGCGGCGATCGCCGGCGTGGACGACGTGCCGGAAGGGGTTCAGGTGACCGTCGCCTTCACCGTGGAGCGCGAGGGCGGCGACAAGCCGGTGTGCGTGGCGGAGTCGGTGGTGCGCTACTACTTCTAGGGCGTCTCGGGAAGGTTCCGGCCGGCCCCGACCATCCGCAGCACGAGGTCGGCGTACAGCGCGCCGACCTCCTCGGGGGTGCGGGGGCCGTCGAGGTTGAACCAGCGGGCGACGTCGATGCACAGGGAGAGCACCGCCAGCGTGGTGCCGCGCACGTCCGGCACGTCGAACTCGCCCGAGGCGACGCCGTCCTCGATGATCCCGCGTACCTCGGCGTCGACCTGGCGGCGCAGTGCGAGGATCTCCGCGCGGGCGTCCGGACCGAGCGAGTCCAGTTCGTACTGCACGACCCGGGCGGTGGTGCGACCGCCCGCGTGCCAGCGCACGAAGGAGCTGACGGCGTCGGCGAGCCGCTCGGTCGCGCCGCCCTCGCGCCGGGCGGCGGTGCGCAGGATCTCCAGCGCCTTCTCGTGGCCGATCCGGCTGATGCGGTGGAGCAGTTCTTCCTTGGTCCGGTAGTGGATGTAGAGGGCGGCCGGGCTCATTCCGGCCCGGCCCGCGATGTCGCGGGTCGTCGTCGCGTGGTAGCCCCGTTCGGCGAAGGCCTCCACGGCGGCCACGAGCAGCCGCCGGGCCGCGTCCGGGGTGACCTCGCCCCACGGCTGCGGGTCACCGCCGGCCGTCTCCTCCGCCGTAGTCATCGCTCGCCCCTCTTTCGCGTCAGGGCGTCCACCATACCGCCGAGGGTGAGCGCTCGCTTAGCCTGCTCGGCCGGCGGTGTAGGGCGGCCCGCGGCCTCACAGCTTCTCGAAGGGATCGTGCTCGGAGAGCAGCTTCTCCAGTCGTGCCTGGTCGACCCGGCTGACGATCCGGCCGGCCTCCTGGCGGTCCCTGATCACCTTGGCGAGCGTGAACGCGGAGGTGACAAGGTACAGGACGGCGATGGCGAGGAAGGCGCGCACCCAGGCGTCGGCGTTCAGTCGGAAGATGCCGATGGTGGTGGCCGCCATGGCGATGCCGAAGGAGGCGACCGCCTGGCCGTAGAAGGCGGCGGTGCTCTGCTGCTTGACCGGTGTGTCACTCATGGCGACCAGCGTCGGCCCACGGGCCCGCCGCCGCATCCGCCGGGATACTCAGCTCGCGTACTCAGAAACTCCGGCCACCGGCGCCGGGGCCCGGAACGCCCGCCCGCGCGGGCGCCGCCTGTTCGATCCCGCGGCTCTACGATGTGCGCCATGGCCCGCCCCCGCACCCCCCTCCTCAGCACCGGCCGCATCGTCGCGACGGCGCGGGAACTCGTGGACGCGGAGGGCCTGGCGGCCGTCTCCACCCGCCGGCTCGCCGCCGAGCTGGGCGTGAGCGGGCCCTCGCTCTACAACCACTTCCGGACCAAGGACGAGATCCTGGAGGCGGTCGCGGACTCGGTGAGCGCCCAGGTCGACCTGTCGATGTTCGAGGACGGCCGGGACTGGCGGACCGCGCTGCACGACTGGGCCGTTTCCTACCGGGCCGCCCTGCGCAACCATCCGAACATCGTTCCGGTCCTCGCCCGCGGCCCCGGCCGCCGTCCCGCCGCGCTGCGGCTGGCCGACGCGGTCTACGGCGCGATGACCGACGCGGGCTGGCCGCCGGCGCAGGCGACCTCCATCGGCGCACTGATGCGGTACTTCGTCATGGGCTCCGCGCTCGGCTCCTTCGCCGGGGGCTTCGTGGACGACGCCGGCGCCTACGACCCGGCCGACTACCCGCGTCTCGGGCAGGCCCATCTGCTGGCCGAGCAGCAGGAGAAGATCGACGAACGGGCCTTCGAAACCGGTCTCGCGGCCCTGCTGGACGGGCTGGCGCGGCAGTACGAGCAGGTAGGGCGGAACGCGTGAGCACACTTCGGCGCGCGCCGAAGCGTCCGTGTCCCATGCTGGCCTCATGAGCACCGGAGAACGGGTACGGACCCGGCGCGCGGACCCCGTGGCACCACCGCTGGCCGCGCTCGCCGGGCAGATCGCCGACGAGACACGGGCCGCGTGCCTGCTGGCGCTGCTCGACGGGCGGGCATGGACGGCCGGCGAGCTGGCCCGGCACGCGGGCGTCGCCGCCTCCACGCTCAGCGAGCACCTGGGCAAGCTCGTCGCGGGCGGGCTGCTCACCGAGGAGCGGCAGGGCCGGCACCGGTACGTACGCCTGGCCGACGCGCGGGTCGCCCAGCTCGTGGAGGATCTGGCCGCCCAGGCCGCCCCGCGGGCCGCGCGCCGGCCGCGCACGCTGCGGGAGTCGAGCGCCGGGTCGGCGATGGCTCGCGGGCGCACCTGCTACGACCATCTCGCCGGGCGGCTCGGCATCGCGCTCGCCGACGCGCTCACCGCGCGCGGGCTGCTGCGCCAGGACCTCGGCTTCGCGCTCACGGACGCCGGGCTGAACTGGTTCGGCACGCTGGGCATCGGCCTGGACCGCACGGGGCGGCGACCCCTGGTCCGGGCCTGCCTCGACTGGACGGAACGGCGCCCCCATCTCGCGGGGGCCGCCGGCGCGGCCCTGTGCCGGTACGCCTTCGACGCGGGCTGGTGCGTGCGCATCGGCTCGGAGCGCGCCGTCGGGGTCACCCCGGCCGGCGAGCGCGCCCTGTCCGACCTGCTGGGGATCAAGACGGCGGCGCTGCGCTGAACGCACCGCCGGCCGGTCCTGGCCGTCCGAAATCCGCGAGCCCCGCACACCCTTGCCCGCCTAGTCTCAGGAAGCATGATGAACGTCTCCCCGTCCCGTCTGGCCGCAGCGGCCGCCACGGTCACCGTGGTGCTGTGGGCCTCCGCCTTCGTCTCGATCCGCAGCGCGGGTGCCGCGTACTCGCCGGGCGCGCTGGCCCTCGGGCGGTTGCTGGCCGGAGCCCTGACGCTGGGCGCGATCTGCCTGGTTCGGCGGGAGGGGTGGCCGCCGCGGGCGGCCTGGCGCGGGATCGCGATATCCGGGCTGCTGTGGTTCGGCTTCTACATGGTGGCCCTGAACTGGGGCGAGCAGCAGGTGGACGCCGGTACCGCGGCGCTGGTGGTCAATGTCGGCCCGCTGCTGATCGCGCTGCTCGGGGCGCGGCTGCTGGGGGATCCGATGCCGCCTCGGCTGCTGGCGGGCATGGCGGTGTCGTTCGCGGGGGCGGTGACCGTCGGCCTGTCGATGTCGGGCGGGGGCGGTTCCTCGGTGCTGGGCGTGGTGCTGTGCCTGCTGGCGGCGGTCGCGTACGCCTCCGGGGTCGTCGCCCAGAAGCCGGCTCTGGGCCGGGCGAGCGTGTTGCAGGTGACGACGTTCGGGTGCCTGGTCGGCGCGGTCGTCTGCCTCCCCTTCACCGGCCAACTGCTCCACGAGGCCGCCCGCGCCCCGCTGCCGGCCACGCTCAACATGGTCTACCTGGGCGTGTTCCCGACCGCGCTCGCCTTCACGACCTGGGGCTACGCGCTGTCCCGCACGACCGCGAGCCGGATGGGCGCGACGACGTACGCCGTACCGGCCCTGGTCGTGGTGATGTCGTGGCTTGCGCTGGGTGAGGTGCCGGGGCCGGTGACCCTGGTGGGCGGGGCCCTGTGCCTGGCCGGAGTGGCGGTCTCCCGCTCCCGTCCGCACCGCAGGACCTCCCGGACGGCGCGCGAGGAGCCCCGGCCGGAACGCGTGTCCTGACCCCGGGACGAGCGGCGGGCCTCAGAACACCACCAGCGCCCGGCCGCCCTTGCCGGCCAGCATGTTCTCGAAGGCGGCCGGGATGTCGTCCAGGGAGATCCGGTCGGTGACCAGGGTGGTCAGGTCCAGCCGGCCGGCGCGGACGTGTTCGGCGAGCACGGGCAGGTCCCTGGCCGGGTCCGAGTTGCCGTAGACGCAGCCGGTCAGGGTGCGGCCCCAGTGGAAAAGCTCCAGGGCGTTGAAGGTGACCTGCTCGTCCTTGCCGCCGATGCCGACGACCGTCGTGCGGCCGCCACGGCGGGTGGACTCCCAGGCGGCGCGGATGGTGACCGCGCGGCCCACGCACTCCACGGCGGCGTCGACCCCCTGTTTCCCGGTGAGGGCGCGGATCTCGCGGGGGGTGTCCCCGGTGGCCGGGAGGAAGTCGGTGGCGCCCGCCCGGCGGGCGAGTTCCTCCTTCTCCGGGGAGACGTCCACGGCGACGATCCTCTCGGCGCCGGCGATCCGGGCGGCCTGGAGAGTGGCGAGGCCCACCCCGCCGACGCCGAACACCGCGACCGTCTCACCGGGGCGCACCTTCGCCGCGTGGTGGACGGCGCCGTAGCCGGTCAGGACGGCGCAGCCGAGGAGCGCGGCGTCGGTGACCGGGATGCCGTCCGGGAGGGGCAGCACGCAAGAGGCGGCGACCACCGTCTCCTCGGCGAAGGCGGCGACGTTCAGACCGGGGTGCAGTTCGGTGCCGTCGGCGGTGCGGGCGTGCACGTCGGCGGCGCCGTTCATCGCGTTGGCGCACAGCCAGACCTCGCCGAGCAAGCAGGCGTGGCAGTTCCCGCAGGACGGCGCCCAGTTGAGCACCACCGCGTCGCCCGGCGCGACCCGGGTGACGCCTTCGCCGACCGCGACGACGGTCCCCGCGCCCTCATGGCCGAGGACGGCGGGCACCGGCACCCGCAGAGTGCCGTTCGTCAGGGACAGATCGGAGTGGCAGACCCCGGCGGCGGCGAGCCGGACACGGACCCGGCCGGGCCCGGGCTCCGGCAACTCGATCCCGGTGATCTCCAGCGGGGAGCCGATGGCGGGCAGGACGGCGGCACGTACGGCCATGACACGTGACTCCCTTAGAACTGGAGGGACTTGGTCTGGAGGTATTCGGTGAGGCCGTGGGCGCCGAGTTCGCGGCCGACGCCGGACTGCTTGTAGCCGCCGAAGGGGGCGAGGGGGTTGAAGCGGCCGCCGTTGATGTCGACCTGGCCGGTGTCCATCCGGCGGGCGAAGGCCACCGCCTCCGCCTCGTCGCCCGCCCAGACGGCCCCGGCGAGGCCGTAGACCGTGCCGTTGGCGATGCGCAGGGCGTCCTCCTCGTCGTCGTAGCGGAGGATGGAGAGGACCGGGCCGAAGATCTCCTCCTGGGCGACGGTCATCTCGGGCGTGACGTCGGCGAGGACGGTGGGGCTGACGAAGTAGCCCCGTTCGCGCGGGGATTCGGGGCCGCCCGCGACGAGGCGGGCGCCCTCGGCGACACCCTTCTCGATGTAACCGCGCACGCGTGCCACCTGCTTGGCGTTCACCACGGGACCGATGCGCTCGCCGTACTTGGCGGCGGCCGTCGCGGCCAGGGCGACCGCCTCCTCGTACTGGTCGCGGTGGACCAGCATGCGGGTCCAGGCGCTGCACGTCTGGCCGGAGTTGGACATCACGTTGGCGACGCCGACGTTCACCGCCCTGGCGAGGTCGGCGCTGGGCAGGATGACGTTGGCGGACTTGCCGCCCAGTTCCAGGGCGACCTTCTTGACGGCGGCACCCGCGATCGCGCCGATCCGCCTGCCGACGGCCGTGGAGCCGGTGAAGGAGACCAGGTCCACGTCCGGGCGCTCGGCGAGCGCCTGCCCGGCGACCGGGCCGAGGCCGGTGACCAGGTTGAACACGCCCGCCGGCAGCCCGGCCTCGTCGACCGCGCCGGCGAACAGCCGGGCGGTGAGCGGGGTGTCCTCGGCGGGCTTGAGGACGACGGTGCAGCCGGCGGCCAGCGCGGGTGCGGCCTTGGCGACGATCTGGTGCAGCGGGTAGTTCCAGGGGGTGATCGCGCCGACCACGCCGACCGGCTCGTGGTACACGGTGGAGTTGCCGACCTTCTCCTCGAAGGCGTACGTCGCCGCGAGGTCGGCGTAGGAGCCGGCGACCGCGATCGGCACGCCCGCGTGGACCGTCCGGGAGAAGGCGAGCGGCGAGCCGAGTTCGGCGGTGACGGTCTCGGCGATCTCCTCCTCGCGGGCCGCCAGCACGTCCCGCAGGGCGGCCAGGCGGGCGGCCCGCTCGGCGGGCGCGGTCGCGGACCAGCCGGGCAGGGCGGCGCGGGCCGCGCGTACGGCCGCGTCGACGTCCTCGGCGGTGCCCGCGGGCACGGTGCCGATCACCCGCTCGTCGGCCGGGTTCACCACCTCGATGACGTCCCGGCCCTCGGCGGGACGCCAGGCGCCGTCGATGTACATGCCGTCGTGTGCCTTCATCGTGTTCCTCCGGGGCGGGGGCCGTCGTCGGTCTCGTCCGCGTGAACAAGCTTCCGCGTGAACAAGCTACTGACAGCCCATAAACTAGCGCCGGTAGCTTTCGGTCGCCGCACGCCCCTCACCCGGCCGGCCCGCGGCCTGCCGGGGCCCTTCACTCCTCCAGGTCGGGCAGGCGGTCCGGGGCCGGGCAGATGCGCTCGCCGCGCTGGTCGAAGACGAACAGGCGGGCGATGTCGACCAGGAGCGGCACCTGCATGCCGTGCCGCAGGTCGATGTCCGGCGTGGTCCGCACGACCAGGTCGCCGGGCAGGCGCGGCTCGGGCGCGGCGACCGGTTCCGGCGCGGGTCCGGCGGGGTGCTCCAGCACCACCAGGGGTCCCGCGCGCAAGGCGCCCGCCCGGTCCCGCAGCCGGTTCAGGACCGTGCCCTCGCGCCGGCGCCGCCGGATCGGGCGCCGGGTGGGACGCGGGGCCTCCAGATCGGGTACGACGGCGGGGCGGGAGCCGGTGTTGAAGTGGACGAGAACCTCGTGGCCCTGGAACTCCATGTGCTCCACCAGCCCGGTGATCGCCACCTCCCCGGGCCGCGCAGCGGGCGCGGGGGCTCCCGTCCGCCGGGACGAGGCCGAGAACTTGGGGTCGATCCGAACGGCCTCCGAGCGCAGCCCCACAATCACCTCGCGACCCTGCTGCACGCGCAGCAACTGGTGATCCAGGGACAGGGGTTCGGGCAGGCGCAGGAACTGCTTGCCCAGGCTGATGGTCATGGCGCCGTCGAGCGGGGCGCGGACCAGGCCGCGCAGCAGGTTGATGCGCGGGGTGCCGATGAAGGCCGCCACGAAGACGTTACGGGGCAGGGCGTACACCGCGCGCGGGGTGTCCACCTGCTGGAGGACGCCGCCGCGCAGGACGGCGACCCGGTCGCCCAGGGACATGGCCTCGGACTGGTCATGGGTGACGTAGACCGTGGTGACGCCCAACTCCCGGGTCA
Organism: Streptomyces sp. NPDC093064; assembly: GCF_044754605.1. NCBI lineage: Bacteria > Bacillati > Actinomycetota > Actinomycetes > Kitasatosporales > Streptomycetaceae > Streptomyces > Streptomyces sp. NPDC093064. The sequence goes on along the minus strand of NZ_JBIVPK010000004.1, from coordinate 91,748 downwards.
GCTTCGATATTTCGGCGCGCAGATGGTTGCGGAGCTTGGCGTCGAGGTTGGACAGCGGCTCGTCCATCAGGAAGGCGGAGGGATGCCGGGAGATCGCGCGGCCCATGGCGACCCGCTGGCGTTCGCCGCCGGAGAGCTGGCTCGGGAAGCGGTCGAGGAGGTCCTCGATGCCCAGCATCCGGGCGGTGGCGTCGACGCGGCCGGCCGGATTCGCGCCGGGCGACTCGATGCGCAGCGGGAAGCCGATGTTGTCGCGGCTGGTCATGTTCGGGTAGAGGGCGAAGTTCTGGAAGACCATCGCCATGTCCCGGCCGGAGGGCGGCAGATCGTTGCCGTACTCGCCGTCGAGCAGCAACTGCCCGTCGGTGATCTCCTCCAGCCCGGCGATCATCCTGAGCACGGTGGACTTCCCGCAACCGGAGGGCCCGAGCAGCACCAGGAACTCGCCGGGCGCGATGTCGAGCGAGAGGCGGTCCACCACACGGACGCCCTTGGCGTAGGCCTTGCTCACGTCGTACAGAGAGATGGCGCGTGTCATGAGGCATTCCCCGGGACTCACCAGAGCACTGAGGCTCCGCGGGTCGAACGCCTCGTGCGGGTCGTACGGGGCGTATGAGTCACGGAAGTTAACGGAATGTGCGCGCCGGGGGGAAGGGACCGGGCAGGATCGGGCGCCGCCGTCCGCCGGGCGAGAAAGCGGACGATCGCGTTCAGGGCGGGCGGTGTCAGGTCGTCGAGGTCAGGTGGGCGAAGACGACGACGTCGCTGGAGTAGCCGGCTCGGTGGGTGTAGAGGCCGCCGCAGGTGATCACGCGGAGTTCGGAGCGGCGGGACGTGCCGTACACCTCCTTGTCCGGGAAGCGGGCCTTGTCGAAGACCCGTACCTTGTCGACTTCCCGGCGGCGGCGCGGGCCACACCGACCCGCTGGGGCTCGCGGACGGCCTCAGTCCAGCACCCGCTCCAGGTAGGCACGCAGCATCCGCCGCATCTCCTCGATGATCCGCTCGTCGCCCTGCGCGTCGACACGGAAGGCGAGTTGGACCAGGGTGTCAGCGGTCTCGACGGCGATCAGGAAGGTGCGGCGCAGGTCGTCGTCGGGCGGGCGGCGCAGGTAGCCGGACAGGAGGTCGGTGAGCCGGTCGGCGACGCGGTGGTTGGGTTCGGCGTGGCCGGCGCCGACGGGGATCTGGTTGCCGAAGTCGACGAGGGAGAATCCGGGGGCGGTCCGCTTCATGGCCAGGTACTCGTCCAGGACGGCGTCCATGGCGGCACGCCATCCGCCGGTCCCCGTCTTCTTCGCCTTCTTCAGCCGCTCATTGACGCGCTCGGTGTACCGGTCGAGGTTGCGCTGGGCGAGCGCGTCCGCCATCGCCCGCTTGTTGCCGAAGAACCGGTAGACCGAGCCGATGGGCACACCGGCGCGCTCCGCGACGGCACGCGTGGTCAGCGCGTCGTAGCCGACCTCGTCGAGGAGATCGGCGCAGGCGTCGAGGATCCTGGTCAGCCGTTCGGCGCTGCGTCGCTGCACGGGTGCACGGCGAAGCGGGGTCGGGTGGGGCACGGCTTCATCATGCCTTCCCCCGGCGAGCGGGTGAAGCGCGCCTCCCGGCAGGCCGGGCCGCGCCCCGCTACGGCTTCAAAAACGCGGCCTGGGCAGGCTCCTTCGGAGACACGGCCTGGGACGACTCCGGCGACTCAGGGGGCGCGGCCGTGATGTCGGCCGTGCTCTGGACCGGATGGCCCGTGACCGCCCAGACCGTGCCGTCGTCGGCGTAGAGGCGGACGGTGACGTGATGGGTGCCGTGGGGGACGAACCGGCCGGAGAGGCGGTACTCCGAGGCGCGCAGGCGGACGACGAGCCGGCCGTCCACCAGCAGTTGGGCGAGGCCGCGCCCGGCCGCCGCCCGGGCCGCCGTGCCGGCCGGGGAGAAGCGGAAGCGGCGCACGGCCAGCCGTACGTCCCAGTCGCCGTCGGCGTCCGGCCGCACCTCGACACGCACCTCGGGCGCGGTCTTCCGGTCCACCTCGCGGTAGCGCCGGCCCTCCTCGTCGGTGTGGTCGAGGAGCTTGCCCACGGGCTCGACCGGTTTCCCGTCCACCGGCCCGTGCGCGCCTTTTGGTCCACAGCCCGCCGGCCCGGCGAACAGCAGGGCACAGACCGCGAGCGCAGCGAGTGATCCCCGCGTCCACGACGACATGACTGGGGAGCGTAGAGCAGCGGCCGGACCCGCCGGATCCCCCTGAGGTCGGGTTCCGGCCTCCGCCCGGAGTAGGGGGTCTTGCGCCCCGGAATACCCAATCCTACGGTGTCCCATAGGAATCAGGTTGCAAGGGAGCGATCATGAGCGGGGACGCACGCAAGACCGCCGAGAAACTGACCTACCTCTCCGGGTTCGGCAACGAGCACGGTTCCGAGGCGGTTCCGGGCGCGCTGCCCGAGGGCCGCAACTCCCCGCAACGCGCCCCCCTCGGGCTGTACGCGGAGCAGCTCAGCGGTACGGCGTTCACCGAGCCGCGGGCCCACAACCGCCGCTCGTGGCTGTACCGGATCCGCCCGTCGGCCGCGCACCCGGCGTTCACCCGGACCGGCAACGGCACGATCCGCACGGCGCCGTTCACCGAGACGGTGCCCGACCCGAACCGGCTGCGCTGGAACCCGCTGCCGGAGCCCGCCCGCGGCACGGACTTCCTCGCCGGACTGTGGACGCTGGGCGGCAACGGCGACGCCACCCAGCGCACGGGCGTGGCCGTGCACCTCTACCACGCCGACTCCTCGATGGAGCGCGTCTTCAGCGACGCGGACGGCGAGCTGCTGATCGTGCCGGAGCACGGCGGGCTGCTGCTGCACACCGAGTTCGGGATGCTGCACGCCGAACCGGGCGAGGTGGCGCTCATCCCGCGCGGGGTGCGCTTCCGCGTGGAGCTTCTCGACGCCACCGCCCGCGGCTACGTCTGCGAGAACTACGGCGCCCCCTTCCGCCTCCCCGACCTCGGCCCCATCGGAGCCAACGGCCTCGCCAACGCCCGCGACTTCCGCGCTCCGGTCGCCGCCTACGAGGACGCCGAGGGCCCGGTGGAGGTGGTGAACAAGTTCTGCGGCAACCTGTGGACCGCCACCTACGACCACTCCCCGCTGGACGTGGTGGCCTGGCACGGCAACCTCGTGCCGTACGTCTACGACCTGCGCCGCTTCAATGTGATCGGCACGATCTCGTACGACCACCCGGACCCGTCGATCTTCACGGTGCTGACCTCGCCCTCCGACACCCCGGGCCTGGCCGGCGTGGACTTCGTCGTCTTCGCGCCGCGCTGGCTGGTCGGCGAGGACACCTTCCGGCCGCCGTACTTCCACCGGAACGTGATGAGCGAGTACATGGGCCTGATCGAGGGCGCCTACGACGCCAAGGCGGAGGGCTTCGTCCCGGGCGGCGGCTCGCTGCACAACATGATGTCGGCGCACGGGCCTGACCGGGAGACCTTCGACAGGGCGAGCGCGGCGGAGCTGAGGCCGCACAAGGTGGACGACGGGCTGGCGTTCATGTTCGAGACGCGCTGGCCGCTGACACTCACGCCGCACGCGGCCGGGGCCGAGCACCTTCAGCGTCGGTACGACGACGTGTGGCAGGGGCTCGAGCGGCACTTCCGCCCCTTGCCCTGATCGATTCCCTACCGGTACGGATGAACCGTGACCTCCTTCGCCCCGGATTCGATCGTCCTGAACCGCAAGTTGCCGCTGTGGTACCAGGTGTCGCAGTCGCTGCGCGCCTCGATCCTCGGCCGCTCGCCCCAGGACCCGCTGCGCCTGCCCACCGAGGAGCAACTGGCGGGGCACTACGGCGTGAGCGTGCTGACCATGCGGCAGGCGCTGAAGGAGCTGGAGGACGAGGGGCTGATCACCCGGCACCGGCGGCGCGGCACGTTCATCGAGCCCGGCGCCCGGCGGGCCGCCCCGGTGCGGCTGCTGGGCTCGGTGGACGCCATCGTGGCCCAGCAGTCCGGAATGACCACCGAGCTGCTGGCCCACGGTACGGAGGCGGTGCCCGCCGAACTGGCCGAGTTCTTCCCGGATCTCGGCGAGGTGGCGACGTACCACCGGCTGCGCGGCGACGAGAAGACCGGTGAGCCGACCAACCACGCCCGCAACTACGTCCGTCCGGAGCTGGCCCGCCGGATGGCGCCGGAGGATCTGGTGCGGTGGCCGATGACCAAGGTGCTGCGGGACGTGGTGGGCGCGGACATCAGCCGGATCACGGACACCGTGCAGGCCCGGCTGGCCGATCCGGAGACGGCGCGGCTGCTGCAGGTCCCGCTGCTCAGCCCGATCCTGCACTACACGGGGATCACCTACGACGCGGCGGGGCGGCCGCTGGACGTGGCGGTGATCCACTACCGGGGGGATCGTTTCTCCTTCACGGTCACCCTCGACGCCACCTGACCCGGCCGTCCGGGTCAGGTCGTACGATGCCCGGCGTGACGCACGACGACGCTCCGCCGCTGGCCGACCTCATGCCGTGGTCCGTCGCACCGCCGCGGCTGGGCCGGGGGTGGCCGATGGCTCCCGACGCGGGCTGCCTCAGGGCCCGCTGGGCGGCCCTGCTGAAGGCCGAGGGCCCCGACCGGGAGGCCCTGTTCGAGCCGACGCGCTCGCGCACGCCGTACACGGCCGTCGGGCAGCTGCCGGGCCGGACCGGCGGCACCGAGAGGCTGATCCGCGCCTCGGGCCCCTGTCCGGAGCCGGTGCGGGTGCTCGTGGCGCCGTTCGACGAGCAGTGGCTGATCCCCGACCACCGCCTGATCGACGCGGCCCGCCCCGAGTTGTGGCGGGTGGCGGACGCCCGGCAGGTCTTCGTGGCGGAGACGGCCGCCGCGCCCGGCACCGGACCGCCCCTGCTGGCGACGTCCCTGCTGCCCGTCCTGCGTCCGGGACGCATCCGGCCCCTGTACCGCCGCCCGGCGGCCGCGGAACCGAACCTGGCGCCCGGCCTCCTGGACCACCTGGCCGCCCGCCTCGGGCACCGCCCCGCCCCGGAGGACGTCCTCGCCTGGACGCTCGCGGCGGCGCGCCCCGGCCCGGACGGCCCGGCGGTCCCGCTCACCGGGGACGCCGGGGCCTGGGCGGCCGGAGTGGAGCTGGGCCGCCGGACGCTGTGGCTGATGCGCCGCGGGGGCGAGCGCCCCAAGCTCCCGGGAGGCCGCCGCCCCTATGTCCGCGCCCCGCTGCCCGCACGCCCGCTGACCCTGCGCTACGACCGCGACGAGGAGACCCTGCACCTCGACGAGGGCCGCGTCTCCCCCGTGCCGCCGCAGGCCTGGGACTTCGAGGCCGGCTCGGGGCGGGTCCTGGAACAGTGGTTCGCCACGCGGACCGCGCAGGGCGAACCGGGCACCCTGGCGGCCGTCCGCCCGGCGACCTGGCCGCAGGCGTGGACGTCCGAGCTCCTGGAGTTGATCACGGTCCTCGCCCTGCTGGCGGAACTGGGGCCGCGGCGCGAGGCGTTGGAGGTGACGGCCCCGATCACCGCGACCGATCTGCGGTCCGCGGGGATCCTGCCGGTCCCGGACGCGGCCCGCCGGCCGGCCTCGGTCCTCGATCACCTCGAAGAGGGTCCGGAGGGTCAGTTCGCCCTGATCTGAGGACGCCTCAGCCGCGCGGCGCGAACGCGTCGAGGACCCGCCCCAGCGCTCGATCGAACACCGCCTCCAGGTCGATCGGCCCGGCGTCCTCCGTGAAGGCCGCCGCCATCCGCGGATACTCACCCGTGGCAATCCGCCCGCCGAGATAGGCGATCCGCACCGCGTGCTCCTGCTCCTCCGACCAGGGCAACGACCGGGCGCGTTCGGCGGTGGCCAGCTCGTTCGCCACGTACATGGTCACCACACTGTTGACCATCGCGACCAGTTCCATCTTGGTGCTGTAGGACGCCTCGAGCGGGTCGAGGCAGGCCAGGCAGTGCTCCAGATACCGCAGGGCGTTGGGGCTGAAGCCGTAGATGCCCGACATCAGGCGCGGCAGCCAGGGGTGGCGTCGCATGAGGCCGCGGGTCTGGTGGGCGACCCGCAGCATGTCGGCGTGCCAGTCGCCCGAGGGCTCCCACAGTTCGTGCTCACCGCTGACGGCGTCGACCATCAGCTCGTACAGGTCCTCCTTGCGGAGGACGTAGTTGTACAGCGACATGGTGCCGCAGCCCAGTTCGGCCGCCACGTGCCGCATGGAGACCGCGTCCAGGCCTCCGGCGTCGGCGATCCGCACCGCGGCGGCCGCGATGTCGGCACGGCTGTACGCCGGCCTCGGCCCCCGGCCCGCCCGCTCGGGACGGGCCCAGATCACTTCGGGTACGGCCGCTCGGCCAGTCATTGATCATCACCTCGCCCCACCATCGTAGTTACGTACACCGTACGTAGTGCGCTATCGTCGACACATGACTACTACGTACGGTGTACTTAGTGAGGGGCTGGAGAGGCGCTTCGGGGAGGTCCACGCCCTGCGCGGGCTGGACCTGGCCGTGCCACAGGGCACCGTCTGCGGGCTGCTCGGACCGAACGGGGCGGGCAAGACCACGGCCGTTCGGCTGCTGACCACGCTGCTGCGTCCGGACGCGGGGTCGGCACGGGTCGCGGGGCACGACCTCGTCCGGGAGGCGGCGGCGGTGCGCCGCAGGATCGGTGTCACCGGGCAGTACGCGTCGGTCGACGGGGACCTCACCGGGCGCCAGAACCTGCGGCTGTTCGCGCGGCTGCACCGGGTCGGGAACGCGGCCGCGCGGGCCGACGAACTGCTGGAGCGGTTCGGCCTCGCCGAGGCGGCCGACCGGACCGCGTCCACCTACTCCGGCGGAATGCGACGCCGCCTCGACCTGGCGGCCAGCCTGATCCGCCGCCCGGACGTGCTGTTCCTGGACGAGCCGACCACCGGGCTCGACCCGGCCAGCCGCAACCGCATCCGGGACGCCGTACGCGACCTGAAGCAGCAGGGGACGACGGTGCTGCTGACCACCCAGTATCTGGAGGAGGCCGACCAACTCGCCGACGAGGTCGCCCTGATGGACCGGGGCCGGGTCGCGCACACCGGATCGCCCGCCCAGCTCAAGTCGCTGATCGGCTCCTACGCGGAAGTCGTCGTCGCGCAGGCCGAGGCGATGGAGCGGGCCGCGGGCGTCCTCGACCGGCTCACCGGCTCCGCGCCGGCGTTCGACCACGAACGGCACACCGTCGGCGCGGTCACCACCGATGCGACGCTCACTCTCCCCCGCCTGGTGCGCGAACTCGACTCGGCCGGTGTGCCGTTGCTCGACGCGAGCCTCAGGCCGCCGACCCTCGACGACGTCTTCCTCCGGCTGACCGGGCAGTCCCCCGGCACCTCCCCCGACACCAAGGAGCTCGTGGCATGAGCGCGTTGACGTACGACGGCATGGCGATGGTGGGCCGGCAGCTGCGCCGGGTCCGCAACAGTCCGGGACTGGCGATCCTGACCCAGGTCATGCCGATCAACATGCTGCTGTTCTTCGGCTACGTCTTCGGCAGCGCGCTGGCGATGCCCGGCCGGGAGTACCGCTCCTTCCTGGTGCCGGGGCTGCTGGTGGCGACCGCCGCGGGCGGGATCATGACCGGGATGTTCCAGGCGGCCCAGGACACGCACCGGGGCGTGATGGACCGCTTCCGCACGATGCCGGTGAGCCGGGCGGCGGTGCCGCTCGGGCAGGCGGTGGCGGACCTCGTCGTCACGGCCGCCGGAACGGTGCCCCTGCTGCTGGTCGGGCTCGCGGTGGGCTGGCGGGTCGAGGGGTCGGCGCCCGAAGCGCTGGGCGCCGTGGGCCTGTTGCTGCTGTTCCGGTTCGCGTGCACCTGGATCGGGATCCTCCTCGGGCTGCTCACCCGCAGCGAGGAGGCCGCCGGGCAGCTCGGCGCCGCCACCTTCGTGCTGCCGCTGCTGTCCAACGCCTACATTCCGACCGACAACCTGGCGGGCTGGCTGCGCACGACGGCCGAATGGAACCCGATCAGCGCGGTGACCACCGCCCTGCGGGACCTCTTCGGCAACGCACCCGTGCCCGAGGGCGCCGCCTGGCCGGTGGCCCACCCCGTCGCCGGGTCGCTGGCCTGGTGCGCGCTCCTGATCGCCCTGTGCGGACCCCTCGCCGTCCGGCGGTACGCCCGCAAAGAGGGCTGACAGTGGGCGCCGGACTGCCCTGACCTCCGGCAGGAAGTGCGCGGCCGCCCGCGGTGGCCGCCCGCCGCCCGGCGCGGCGCCCCCGACGCCGGATCCGTCGATCCACCGGGAGACCGGGGCCCGCCGCCGGGTCCGTCGACCGCCGGTCAGCGGCGCCACGGTCGGCAGCGCCCGCCGGAGCCCGCGCCCCCAGCCGGCACCCCCGCCTCGGCATCCCCGTCCCGAGCCCCGGCCCGCGCCCCCAGCCGGCACCCGGGCCTGCACGCCCCGGCCTGCGCCCCCGGCCGGCTCGACGAGCCGCCCGACGCGGTGACCCGTCGGTGGCCGGCCACGCCCGCTGCTGACAAACCCACTGGGCGCGGGTCATGATCCGGGGCATGGATCAGCTTCCGCCGCCCCTGGAGGGCGTCACCGTGGTCGCTGTCGAGCAGGCCGTGTCGGCGCCGTTCGCCACCCGGCAGCTCGCCGACCTCGGGGCTCGGGTCATCAAGGTCGAGCGGGTGGACGGGGGTGACTTCGCGCGGGGATACGACACCGCGGCGGGCGGACTCGCCTCGCACTTCGTGTGGTGCAACCGGGGCAAGGAATCCGTGGCGCTGGACCTGAAGGACCCACGGGGTCTGGACGTCGTACGGCAGCTGATCGCCCGCGCGGACGTGTTCGTGCAGAACCTCGCCCAGGGCGCGGCGGCCCGGCTCGGCCTGGACGCGGCGACGCTGTGCGCCGGGCATCCGCGGCTGATCGCCGTCGACATCTCGGGCTACGGGTCGGGCGGTCCGTACGCGCACAAGCGGGCCTACGACATGCTCGTGCAGTGCGAGGCGGGGCTGGTGTCCGTGACCGGCACGCCGGAGCAGCCGGTGAAGGCGGGGATCCCGGCGGCGGACATCGCGGCGGCCATGTACGCGTTCTCGGGCGTGCTGGCCGCGCTGGTGCGGCGCGGCACGACGGGGCGCGGCGGTCCGGTGGAGGTGTCGATGCTGGAGGCGCTGGCCGAGTGGCTGGGGCATCCGCTGCACCACGCGATGCACGGCGGGACCGCCCCGGCGCGCACCGGCCTCGCGCACGCCGTCATCGCCCCCTACGACGCCTTTCCGACCGCGGACGGCGGACGGGTGCTGCTGTCGGTGCAGAACGACCGGGAGTGGCGCCGGCTCGCCGAACACGTGCTGCGGCAGCCGGAGTCGGGGGACGATCCGATGTTCGCGACGAACGCGGCACGGGTCGCGCACCGGGAACACACCGACGAACTGGTCGGCAAGGCGCTCGGCGCGCTGGACACCGACGAAGCGCTGGCCCGGCTGGAGGACGCGGGCATCGCCTGCGCACGGCTGAGGGACGTGCACGAGCTCGCGGAGCATCCGCAGCTCGCGGCCCGGGAGCGGTGGCGGGAGGTGGGTACGCCGGCCGGCCCGCTCAGGGCGCTGCTGCCGCCGATCACGCTGCCGGGCGGGACCGGGCCGAGCATGGGGGACGTACCCGCGCTCGGACAGCACACCGGGGCGCTGCTGCGTGCCGTGGGAATGACGGACGGCGAGATCGCGGCGCTGCGCCGGGACGGCGTGGTGGCCTGAGCGCGGGTCGGATGAACGGGCCGAGGAGACGCCGGTCGGGACTCAGCGCGCGCCGAACAGCGAGCGGCGCAGCCTGCGCAGCGGCGCGAACAGCGACACGCGGTGGACCCGGGCGCGCCTGCCCGTGCGGTCGTGCGGGCCACGTGCGGTCAGCTCGCGCATCAGCGACGTCGCCTCGGCCGTCTCCCGCTGCGGCACGGCGGGACCGGCCAGCACCGACAGATGGCGGTCGAGACGCGAGCTGGTCGCGCTGCTCCCGCAGGTGATCGCAGGGACCCTGGCCCTGCTGCGCACTGTTATCTGCTCCATGTCACTCCCCACCCGTACGAGTCCACCCGGCCCGGGCAGAGTAACCCTATCGCCCCGTTGGGGCACTCGTGTATCGCGGTGGCAGGATTCACCTTCCCTGGAGGGGTGTTGACGACTACTCTCCGAATCCGACAGATTCCAAGGCGAGTTGAACAATTGGTTGCGTAGTGGGCTGACGTGACCCCCCGTCGGGTTCGACGGTCACGGCGAGTGATGTAGCCGACCGGGTGAGACCCGATACGACCAGGGGCGCGTCCTCCGCGAACAGGCCGAGGGAGCGCGGCGGTGCGCCGGGGCGCATGAGCCACAGCTGACGCACCCGGCCACTGGGCGGGTCCGCGTACCCGCCCAGGGTCACCACGGCCTGCTCCCGGGAGGCGGAAGCGATCACTCCGATACTGCGGCCCTCCGCGTCCCGGCTGGTGGCGGCCCGGGTGTCCGGGGCGGCGAGAACGTGGGCCATCTCACGTGCCCGGTCCCGCTGGGCCGCCAGCGCGTCCTGGGTCCGGTTCGCCTGGACGGCGAAGAGCGCGGCGACCACGAGGGCCGCGGCGGCGGTCACGGTGGCGAACGGCACGAACAGGGGGCGCGGCCGGGGCGCACGGGTGCGCGCGGGCGGCGGCCGGGTGCCCCAGACGTGCGGGGGCAGTTGGGGCGTGTGCTCACGCGCCGGGGCGGGATCCTGAGGGGTGTCGCGTATCGCGGCCAGCACCCGCTCGCGCAGCGCGGCGGGCGCCGGGGTGGCGGCGGACCAGGCCAGACGCACCGCGTCCTCGGCCAGGGCACGCACCTGGGCGGCGCACGCGGAGCAGTTCCTCAGGTGCTTGTCGAAGCGGACCCGTTCGGCGGGCTCCAGGGCGTGGAGGGCGTAGGGCGCGGCGAGGGAGTGCGGGTCCTCGCGGCGCAGCAGGCGGTCGAGCAGGCTCATGCGGCACATCCCAGGCACTCGCGCAGCCGGATGAGCCCGTCGCGCATCCGCGTCTTGACCGTGCCCAGCGGCAGGGACAGCCGCTCGGCCACTTCACGGTAGGTGTAGCCGTCGTAGTAGGCGAGGGTGACCGACTGGCGCTGCAGGGCGGTGAGGCGGTCCAGGCAGCGCCGTACCCACTCGCGTTCCAGGCCCGCCTCGACCTCCTCGGCGACGTGGTCGAAGGCGGGCGAGGCGGCGCGCACCGCCTCGCGCCGCTCCCGCTCGCCGGCGGCGCGGACGCTGCGCACCCGGTCGACGGCGCGGCGGTGGGCGAGGGTGAGCACCCAGGACAGGGCGCTGCCCCGCCCTGGGTCGAACCTCGGGGCGGAGCGCCACACTTCGAGCAGCACCTCCTGGGTGACCTCCTCGGACTGGGCCGGGTCGCGCACCACGCGCCGCACCAGCCCGTAGATGGGCCCGGACACCAGCCCGTACAGCTCCTCGAACGCCTTGTGGTCGCCCCCCGCCACGAGCACCAGAAGCTCGTCCGCCTCCACCCGCCGCCCCCTCTCCCCCGGCCGCCGTGGGCCCGTCCTCACGCACGCGGGGCGCGCGGCGTGCGCGCCCTTCGGATGAGGTACGGATCCGCGGGCCGAAAACGCGGGTCGAGCGGCGGGAAAAGAAATCCGCCGGCGGACCGATCCGTCCCGGCCCGGTCTCCGAATCCCCGTACGACAGGCAAGTCGGCACTGAGGACGGATCGGCATGACACCTTTCTCCAGTCTCTCCAAGCGCGGCGGGGGCACCCCCAGACGTTCGGCTCCCGGGGAGGGACGCAGAGGCCTCGCCTCCCTCGTCTGCGGCGCGCTGGCCGCCGGGGGACTCGCGGCCGCCGGCACGGCCGTGCTCGAACCCGGGCGGGCCGCCGCCTCCAGCCACCGGGAGGCGCCGCTCGTCTCGGGCGCCCCGCAGTACGACAACACGGACCTGTACGCGTTCGTCAGCCCGGACAAGCCCGACACCACGACCCTGGTGGCGAACTGGATACCGTTCGAGGAACCGGCCGGGGGTCCGAACTTCTACACGTTCGCGGACGACGCCCAGTACGACCTGCACATCGACAACGACGGTGACGCGCGGAACGACCTGGTCTTCCGATACACGTTCAGGACGCACGTCAAGAACAAGAACACGTTCCTCTACAACACGGGTCCGGTGCACAGCCTGGACGACCCGAACCTGAACGTGACCCAGACGTACGACGTCGACCTGATCAGGCTGCGCCACGGGCGGGAGGTGTCCACGACGCGGCTCGCGGACGGTGTGCCGGTGGCGCCGTCGAACGTCGGCAAGGCGTCGATGCCGGACTACGGCGCACTGCGGAAGCAGGCCGTCCACCGGACGCCGGGCGGTGCGGCGACGTTCGCCGGGCAGGCCGACGACCCGTTCTTCGCGGACCTGCGCGTCTTCGACCTGCTGTACGGCGGGGACCTCTCCGAGGTCGGCAACGACACGCTCAAGGGCTACAACGTCAACACGATCGCCCTCCAGGTGCCGAACGACCTGATCCGCGATTCGGCCGGGCAGCCCGTCGTGGGCATCTGGTCGACCACGCAGCGCAAGAACGCCCGCGGCGGCTTCACGCAGGTCTCGCGCCTGGGCAACCCGCTCGTCAACGAGGTCGTCAACCCGCAGAAGGACAAGGACGGGTTCAACGCCTCCTCGCCCTACGGCGACGCGCAGTTCCTCCGGAACGTCACCCATCCCGAACTGCCGAAGCTCGTCGAGCAGATCTACAAGATCAAGGCGCCCGCCGAGCCGCGCGACGATCTCGTGGAGGTGTTCCTCAAGGGCGTGAAGGACCTCAACCAGCCGCCGTACGTGCGGCCTTCGGAGCAGCTGCGGCTGAACACCTCGATCGCGCCGAGTCCGCATCCCAAGCGGCTGGGTGTCCTCGACGGCGACAACGCGGGCTTCCCGAACGGCCGCAGGCTCACCGACGACGTGATCGACGCGGCGCTCCAGGTGATGGAGGGCGCGCTGCTCGGCGCGAAAAACAACCTGGGCGACGCGGTCGACGCGAACGACAAGGAGTTCGAGAGCTCGTTCCCGTACGTGGCCGAGCCGACGTCCGGTTCACGCGGACGGGCCGCCGAGAGCACGGGCGCGGACGTGCGCAGCGGGCTGGGCGACGCGTTGCGGCCGGCGGGCGCCTCCGGGGACACGACGCTGATGGCCGGTTCGGCGGCCGCGGGAGCGGCCGGGGTCCTGCTGATCGGCACGGGCCTGTCCTGGTGGCGCCGCCGCTCGCAGCGCCCGTACTGACCCCGTACCGACTCACGCCCCCACCGGCCGGCGCGGCCCGCGTTCCACCCATCCCCCACGACGCGGGCCGCGCCACCCCACGCGAACCCGGCCGTACCGGCGGTACGGCCCGAACACCCAGGCGACCAAGGAGAGGGCATGGCCCGGCGCGACGAACCCACCCCACCTGACCGCGGACACCACGCCACCGGTCCCGCGACGCCCTCGGAAGACCGCCCCGCCGAGCCCGAACACGGCCCGGCGGACCCACCGAGGGAACACCACCGCGAACACCCGCACGACGACACCCCCGCGGCCCCGGCGGCGCGCGAGGCCGACGGCCCGCAGGACGGCACCGGCGAGGGTGTCGACGGAGCCGTCGCGGACGGGCGCGTCGCCGCGACGGGGCGCCGTCGGCGGCGGGGGCCGCTCGCCGGGCTCGTGGTGCTGCTCGCCGTGGCGATGACCGGGGGTGCCCTGGCCGTGGGGGCGGGGCGGGACGGCCACGAGGCGGCCGGCCTCACGGGCGGGGCCGTGGCGCCGGAGCTGCTCGCCGGGGGAAGTCCGGGCACCGACATCACGTCGCTCCAGGCGCGTCTGCGGGTGCGGCCGAAGGACCACGCCGGCTGGGCCGCCCTCGGACTCGCCTACGTCGAGGAGGCGCGGACCAAGGGCGATCCCTCGCGGTACCCGCAGGCCGAGAGGGTGCTGGCGCGGTCGCTGAAGCTGGCGCCCGGAAACGACCAGGCCCTCGCCGGCCGCGCCGCGCTCGCCGCCGCCCGGCACGACTTCGCAGGCACCCTGACCCACGCGGACCAGGCCCTGGAGCAGAACCCCTACAGCGAGCGCGCCCTGTCCTCCCGGATCGACGCCCTCGTCGAACTCGGCCGGTACGACGAGGCGTCCGAGGCCGCCGACACCGCCGACGCCCGGCGCCCGGGCGTGCCGGTCTTCACGCGCTACGCCTACGTGCGCGAACTGCGCGGCGACGTCACCACCGCCCACCGCGTCCTCGAACAGGCGCTCGCCGCCGCCACCTCCCGCGGCGACATCGCCTACGTCGCCACCCAGATCGGCCAACTCACCTGGAACCAGGGGGACTACAAGGCCGCCCTCGGCCACTACGCGCGGGCTCTGGCCGCCGACGACGGCTACCTGCCCGCCCTGGAGGGCCGCGCCCGCGCCCGGGCGGCGAGCGGTGACCTCACCGGCGCCGTACGGGACTTGGAGGACGTCGTCTCCCGCTACCCTCTGCCCGGACCGCTCGTCGCGCTCGGGGAGCTGTACGAGGTCCGCGCCGCCGTCGGCGACCGGGCGAAGGCGCGGAACCAGTACGCGCTCGTCGACGCCTGGATCGCGCTCGCCCGCGCGGGCGGTGTCAACGCCGACCTCGACATGGCGCTCGCCGCCGCCGACCACGGCGACGCCGGGGCGGCGCTGCGCGCGGCCCGCGCCGAGTGGGCCCGCCGGCACACCGTGCACACCGCGGACGCGCTCGCCTGGGCGCTGTACAGGAACGACCGCGCCCGGGAGGCCCTCCCCTACGCCCGGCAGGCCACGGCCACCAGCTACCGCAACGCCGCGTTCCTCTACCACCGCGGCATGATCGAGCACGCCACCGGCCACACCGACGCCGCCCGCACCCACCTCACCGCCGCCCTGAAGCTGAACCCCGGCTTCTCTCCCCTCGGCGCCCGCACGGCACGCACGACCCTGAAGTGCCTGGAGACAGCCCGGTGAAGCACCTCCATCCACTCCCCGCCACCACGGCCGCCCTCG
>NZ_JBIVPK010000004.1:0-76606 GCF_044754605.1 Streptomyces sp. NPDC093064 | reverse complement strand
CGCCAGGACGCTGCACAGGAACGGCCACGCCCAGAAGGCCCACCCCTCGCAACGCCGCCCTGAACCTGAACCCCGCCCTCTCCCCCCTCGGCGCCCGCACGGCACGCACGACCCTGAAGTGCCTGGAGACAGCCCGGTGAAGCACCTCCATCCACTCCCCGCCACCACGGCCGCCCTCGCCAGGACGCTGCACAGGAACGGCCACGCCCAGAAGGCCCACCCCTCGCAACGCCGCCCTGAACCTGAACCCCGCCCTCTCCCCCCTCGGCGCCCACACGGCGCGCACGGCCCTGAACTCCACGGAGACAGCCCGGTGAAGCACCTCCGCCCACTCCGCGCCGCCGCGGCCGCCCTCGCCGCGGCCTGCGCGCTCGTCCTCGTCCCGGCCGGCGCCGCGAGCGCGCACCCGCTCGGAAACTTCACCGTCAACCGCTACGACGGACTGGTCGCCACCCCCGGCGCGCTCCGCGTGGACCACGTCGAGGACCTCGCCGAGATCCCGGCGACCCAGGCCAAGCCGGACATCGAGCGGATCGGCCTGGCCGCGTGGGCCCGGCAGCGGTGCGAGAGGGCCGCGCGGGACAGCGCCGTCACGGTCGACGGACGCACGGTCGCGCTCACCGCGCACGGCAGCCACGCGCGCGTGCGCCCCGGCCAGGCGGGCCTCGACACCCTCCGGGTGGAGTGCGGGCTGAGCACACCGCTGCCCGAGGGGGCCACCGCCGCCGTCGGCTTCCGCGGCGCGGAGGCGTCCTCCGGGCCCGGCTGGCGGGAGATCACGGCGCGCGGCGACCGCATGACGCTCACCGCGTCCGATGTGCCGAGGACCTCCGTGTCGGGCGAACTGACCCGCTATCCGGCGCGGTTGCTGTCCTCCCCGGCCGACACCTCCACCGCGTCCCTGCGGGTGCGGCCTGGCGGCCCCGCGCTCGCCGACGACCGGCGCGACGCGCCCGCCGCCTCCGTGCTGCCCCGCGGCGCCGACCGCTGGACGCGGGCCCTGGACCGCCTGGTCGCCCGGCACGACCTCACCCTCGGCTTCGCCGCCCTCGCCCTGGTCGTCGCGGTCGGGCTCGGCGCCCTGCACGCCCTGGCCCCGGGCCACGGCAAGACCGTCATGGCGGCGATGGCGGCGGCGCGCGGCGGCCGGGCCCGCCCGAGGGACGTCCTGCCGCTGGCCGCCTCGGTGACCGTCACCCACACCCTCGGCGTCGTCGCCCTCGGGCTGCTGGTCGCGGCCGGCTCCGCGGCCGCGCCCTCGGTGATCGCCTGGCTGGGCGTCGCCGGCGGTGTCCTGGTCACCCTGGCGGGTGCCGGCCTCGTTCGCCGCGCCTGGCGCAACCGCGACCACGGTCACGGGCACGGGCATTCGCACAGCCACGATCACGCTCACGACCACTCCCACGGCCTGGAACACGCCCACGGCGGCCACACCCACACCCACCCCGCGGTCCCCACCCTCCGCGGCGCCCTGCTCCTCGGGTTCGCCGGCGGGCTCGTGCCCAGTCCGTCCGCCGTAGTGGTCCTGGTGGGCGCGGCGGCACTGGGGCAGGCCTGGTTCGGGCTGCTGCTCGTGGTGGCGTACGGCGTCGGGCTCGCCCTGACCCTCACCGCGGCCGGGATCGCCGTGGTGAAACTGGGCAGCGGTGTGAACCGGCTGCTGGACGGGCGCCCCGGCTGGACCGCGGGCCCGGCGGCGGCCCTGGTACACAGGACCGCGCCGCTCGGGTCGGCGTGCGTAGTCGTCGCCCTGGGGGCCGGGCTGATGCTCAAGGGGGCGGCAGCGGCACTGGGCTGAGCGATGGCCGAGGGGTCCCGCAGGCTCGGCCCGAGGGGCGGGCCGGCGCGGCGGAGACCCCGGCGGGCGGAGTCTCCGCTTCGGGCGCGAAGAGGGCCTGGTGGTGACGGTGGGTCAGGCCGCCTTGGTGAACACGGGGAGGTAGCCGCCGGAGTGGCCGGCCGCCGTCGGGTGGTAGGACTCGCCGATGCTGAGCCAGTTGACGCTGTGCAGCCAGGAGCTGCCGGAGCAGATCTCATGGCCGGTGAAGGTGGTGCGGACGTCGCCGAAGACGAAGCCGTGGTTGGCGGCGATCTTGGCGGTGGCGCCGTCGATGTAGTCGGCGGCGCCGTTGATGGCGGAGCGCTTGGCCTCGCTGAGGCCCAGGCAGAGCTGGCCGAGCAGGTAGAAGCGGGGGTAACCGATGACGACCACGCGCGCGTTGGGAGCCTTGGAGCGGATCGTCGAGTAAAGGTTGTTCAGCTTGCCGGGCAGCGTCGAGTCGACGTACGCCTTGGCGGTGTTGATGCGCGAGAGGCAGTCGCTGTCGGACTGGAGCACACAGGTCGTCATGACGTCGGAGAACCCGGCGTCGTTGCCGCCGACCGTGATCGAGACGAGGGTGGTGGCGGAGTTGAGCGGACCGAGCTGGTTGGCCAGTACGTCGTCGGTCCTGGCACCCGAACAGGCGGTGAAGGAGAACGACGACGGGGAGTGGGCCGCGTTCCACAGGTAGGGGTACGCGTTCGTGCTGCGGTTGCAGCTGCCGCTGGAGCTGATGTAGCTGCCGGCGCCCACCCCGGAGGAGTAGGAGTCGCCGAGGGCCACATACGGGCCGTTCGCTGCCAGTTGGGACGCCTGCGCCATCGTCGCCCCGGTCAGGGCGAAGCCGATGGTCAGGAGGAGGGAACCGATATAGGCGGAAATTCGGGAACTTCGTCTCATGGAACCTCCCTTTAGCAGGATCTCTGCCGTAACCGTCGTAGCAGCTACGCGTGTTGACAGGGAAGTGTCCATGCCAAAACTTTTCAGCGATCAACGAAATCCGCTGTGGCACAAGGGGCTTGGGAGGTCGGGAACCGGCCATTCGAACGGAGTTCGCAAGCAGGCGAGAACCCGTACGGGCGGCCTCCGCATCTTGACGGGCGCCGCGGGCTGCGCGACATTGAAGCCCGGCATCCGGCGCTTCGGGGGGCAAAGTCGCCAATGCAGACCATACGCATCAAGACAGCTTCAACACCGGGCAGTCAGCGGGCGCGGCCAGGGCCGGGGAGGGACCTGTCACCGCTGCTCGCGGGCGCCGCGACGGCAGTCGGGGGGATCGGTGCGCTGCTCGCGCTCACCGGCTCCGACTCCCCTCTGCGCGGCCCGTTGACGCTGTTCTTCCTGCTCGCGGCACCGGCCACGGCCATCGCCGCCGCGCTGCGCGGGCTGGATCCTTTCGGCCGCGTCCTCGCCTCGGTGGCGGGCGCGGTCGTCCTCGACATGCTGGTGGCCCAGGGGATGCTGGCCGTGCACCGATGGTCCGTCAGGGGCGGACTGCTGGCCGTCACCGCGTTCAGCTCCCTCGTTCTCCTGCTGGTTCTGGTGCGGCGGCAGCGCGGCCGTACAGCGAGAAGACAGGGCTCCTGACGTGGACATCAACGTGTACCGCCCCGGCGAGCTGAGCGCCGCCGACCGGGCGGCGTGGACCGCGATGCAGTCCAAGGCGCATCTGCACGGTGCGGAGGAACTGGCAAACCCCTTCCTGTCCCCCGAGTTCGCGCTCGCGGTGGGCCGGTGCAGACGCGGCGTGCGGATCGCGGTGGTCCGCGAGGACGGCGAGCCCGCCGCGTTCTTCCCGTTCCAGAGATCGGCGACCGGCGTAGGCCGGGCCGTCGGACTCGGCGTCTCCGACTGCCAGGGCCTGGTGCACCGGCCCGGCTTCACCTGGGACGCCCGTGAGCTGCTGCGGGCCTGCTCACTGGCCGTCTGGGAGTTCGACCACCTGGTGGCGGGCCAGGAGCCGTTCGAGGCGGGAGCCTCCGGCAGCTTCCCGTCCCCGGTCATGGACGTCGACCAGGGCTACGACACCTACGTGCGCGAACTGCGCGGCCGGTCGCCGAAGTTCACCCGGACCACGCTCGCCAAGGAGCGCAGGCTGGGCCGTGACACGGGCCCGGTGCGCTACGTCCACGACGAGCGCGACCCTGCCGCGCTGCGCAGACTGATGGCCTGGAAGTCCGCCCAGTACCGGCGGACCGGGCGCAGCGACCGCTTCGCGCACGAGTGGATCACCCGCCTGGTGACACAGCTGTTCCACACCCGCTCCGACCCCTTCGCGGGGATCCTGTCGGTGCTGTACGCGGACGGCCGGCCGGTCGCCGCCCACTTCGGGCTGCGCTCCGAACGGGTGCTGGCCTGCTGGTTCCCGGCCTACGACCCGGCGTACGCGAAGTTCTCCCCGGGACTGATCCTGCATCTGCGCATGGCCGAGGCGGCCGCCGCCGACGGCATCGCGTACCTGGATCTCGGCCGGGGACAGAAGGAGTACAAGGACTCCCTGAAGACGCGTGAACTCAACGTGTCCGAAGGATGGGTGACACGGCGTCACCCGGTGGCGGCCGGGCATCGGGCGCGCCGCGCCCCGGTCCGGGCGCTGCGCAACGCGGTGCTGTCGCGGCCGGAACTGTTCGAGCCCGCGGACAGGATCCTCAAACGCATGGGACAAATCCGTTCCAGGCGCTGAACAGTACGTACAGGGTTGCGTTACAGCAATTCCAACAAAAACGTGAGGCCTCGTTCCAGGTCTTGCCATACTGGTTCAATCATCAATACCGTCGTACATCTCACCCGCATCGGTCCGTCGGCAAGCGGCTCTAGGGGAGGGCTCAGGGCCGGGACGTTCCGGCGGGGAGCGCGGTAGGGGGGTGCCGTGCTCGGTGACCACAGATGTGACCGAGCCGTGCCGCGCGACCGGCTGCCGTTCTTCCGGCAGGCCGGGCAGCTTTGCCAGCTCACCCGGTGTGTTCGGAGAGCCGTTCCGGCGCGCCCCGGGTGATCAACCCCCCTTTCGAACCGGATACACAGCCGGGCCGCCCGAGGGGCGGGCGGTCCGCCGGACGAGAGGGAACACGACTCATGAGCTCCGTTCTGCGCTCGCCTTCGTCGGAACAGGATCCGACGCTCGCCGCGGAATACCGGCCCATTTCCTCGCACCTGGCCATCACACCGCCGGTGAGCGTGGTGATTCCCGCCATGAACGAGGCCGAGAATCTGCCCTACGTCTTCAAGACACTTCCGGACTGGATTCACGAAGTGGTCCTCGTGGACGGCAATTCCACCGACGACACCGTCGAAGTGGCCCGGGAACTGTGGCCCAAGGTGAAGGTCGTCGACCAGCGCGGCAAGGGCAAGGGGGATGCCCTGATCACCGGTTTCGAGGAGTGCACCGGCGACATCATCGTGATGGTCGACGCGGACGGCTCGGCCGACGGCGGCGAGATCGTCTCCTACGTCTCCGCCCTGGTCTCGGGCGCGGACTTCGCCAAGGGCTCCCGGTTCGCCAACGGCGGCGGCACCGACGACATGACCTTCATCCGCAAGCTCGGCAACCGGGCCCTGTGCGCCGTGGTCAACCGCAAGTTCGGCGCCCGCTACACCGACCTGTGCTACGGGTACAACGCGTTCTGGCGACACTGCCTGGACAAGATCGAGCTGGACTGCACCGGCTTCGAGGTCGAGACGCTCATGAACATCAGAGTGGTCAAGGCCGGACTGAAGGTGCAGGAGATCCCCAGCCACGAGTACCTGCGCATCCACGGCGCCAGCAATCTGCGCGCCGTGCGGGACGGGCTGCGGGTGCTGAAGGTGATCCTCAAGGAGCGCTCCAACCGGCGCGAGCTGCGCCGCCAGGGCCGCCAGTCCCGCCGGTCGCCGATGCTCGACGCGGTGCGGGGAGAGGCGTCTTGAGCGGTCTCGACATCTCCGTCGTGATCTGCGTCTACACCGAGGACCGCTGGGAGGACATCCTCGCGGCGGTCTCCTCGGTGCGGGCGCAGTCCCGGCCGGCCCTGGAGACCCTCCTGGTGGTGGACCACAACCCGGCACTGCTGGAGAGGCTGGCCGAGGAGTACAAGGAGTACCGGGACGGTGGCGAGGTGCGGGTGCTCGCCAACGCGGGCCCGCGCGGCCTGTCCGCCGGCCGCAACACGGGCATCGCCGCCTCCCGCGGCGAGATCGTCGCCTTCCTCGACGACGACGCCGTGGCCGAGCGGGACTGGCTGCGGCACTTCGCCGAGGGGTACGCGGACCCGCGGGTCATGGCCGTCGGCGGCCGGACGGTCCCGGTCTGGGCGGCGGGCCGCCGCCCGGCCTGGTTCCCGGAGGAGTTCGACTGGGTGGTGGGCTGCACCTACCGCGGCCTGCCGCCGGGCCGGGTCCGGGTGCGCAATGTGCTCGGCGGCAACGCCTCCTTCCGGCGTACGGCGTTCGACGCGGCGGGCGGTTTCGCCACCGGTATCGGCCGCGACGGCGACAAGCGCCCGCTGGGCTGCGAGGAGACGGAACTGTGCATCCGGCTCACCCGGTCCCGGCCGGACGCGGTCCTCCTGATCGACGACCGGGCGGTCATCCACCACCGGGTGCCCGAGGCGCGCGAGCACTTCCGCTACTTCCGCACCCGCGTCTACGCGGAGGGCCTGTCGAAGGCGCTGGTCGCGCGGAGTGTCGGCGCGCAGAAGGGCCTCGAGTCCGAGCGCCGGTACACCACCCGGGTGCTGCCCGCCGGGGTGGCCCGCGGGCTGCGGGACGCGCTGCTGGCCCGGCCGGGCGGCGCGGGCCGGGCCGGCGCGATCGTCGCCGGGGTGCTCACCGCCGCGGGCGGCTACGCCGTCGGCAGTGTCAGGGCCCGGCGGGGCGGCACAGAGTTCTCGGTGACCTCGGTGACCGGGATCGCGCACGCCCCGCAGGACGGGAGGACCGGGCAGACCCCGCGGAGCGGGGGAACCGGGCAGGACGAGGAGGGACGCACCGCATGAACGGCCGTACCAGCGCACCCGTGCCGGTGCTCATGTACCACGCGGTCGCGCCGGAGCCCAACGAGGCCACCCGCGAACTGTCCGTGACGCCCGAGGCGTTCGCGGAGCAGATGGCCGTGCTCAAGGACCGGGGCTTCCAGCCGGTCACTACGGCCCGGCTGGCCGAGCACTGGCGTGGCACGGGCCTGCCGCCGCTGCCCGCGAACCCCGTCCTGATCACCTTCGACGACGGCTACGAGGGCGTGCACCGCTACGCCCTGCCGACGCTGGACCACTACGGCTTCCCCGCCACGCTGTTCGTCTCCACGGGCTGGATCCGCGGCGCCCACGACACCGGCGGGGGCCTGGACACCATGCTCGACTGGGACCAGGTGCGCGAACTCGCGGCCGGCGGGGTCGAGATCGGCGGGCACAGCCACACCCACCCGCAGCTCGACCAGCTCGACGACGACACCCTGTGGTCGGAGCTGATCCGCTGCAAGGAGATCGTCGCCGGTGAACTGGGCACCGTGCCCGCCTCGTTCGCCTACCCCTACGGCTACTCCAGCCGCCGGGTGCGGGCCCGGGTGCGGGCGGCCGGCTTCACCCAGGCCCTCGCCGTCGGCAACGCCCTGGCCCGCCGACGGCAGGGCCCGTACGCGCTGCACCGGCTCACGGTGCGCCGCAGCACGACCACCGAGGAGTTCGAGCGGATCGTCCAGGGCCGCGCGATCACCAGGAACTTCGCCAGGGACCGCGCCCTCACCAAGGGCTACGCCATGGTCCGCAGAACCCGACAGGTCCGCCGGAAGGCCATCCGCACCCGTGTCTGACACGACCACCACCACCGAGGCATCGGCCACCGGGCCCGAGGCACCCGAGCAGCCGGGGCGCCGTCTGCGGCTGCCCGGACGGGGCCGGTCCTCCGGCGGCAACCCGCTGTTCCGCAACGCCTACGCACTGATGCTCAACACCGGGATCTCCGCGGTGCTGGGCCTCGGCTACTGGCTGGTCGCGGCCCGCTACTACTCCGACGACGCGGTCGGCCAGGGCTCGGCCGCCATCGCCGCCATGAAGCTCCTCGCCGGGCTGACCGCGGTCACGCTCACCGGGGCCCTGGCCCGCTTCATCCCGATCGCCGGCCGCGCCACCGGGCGTCTCATCGCCCGTACGTACGTGGGCAGTTCGCTGATCGTGGCGTGCGCGGCCGGGGTGTTCCTGCTCACCCTCGACATGTGGGGGCCGTCGTACCGCTTCCTGCACGGGCTCGCCCACGGCCTCGGCTTCGTCGTCGCCGTCATGGCGTGGAACCTGCTCACCCTCCAGGACGGGGTGCTGACCGGGCTGCGCAGCGCGCCCTGGGTCCCGGTGGGCAACACCGTGTTCTCGGCGGTGAAGCTGGCCCTGCTGGTGGGACTCGCCGTCGCGATCCCGACGACCGGCGTCTTCGTCTCCTGGGTCGCGGCGATCGCCTTCTCCATCGTGCCGCTGGGCTGGCTGGTGTTCCGGCGCCTGGTGCCCCGGCACATACGGGCGACCGAGGACCACGCCAGGCCGCCGACGGCGAAGGAACTCGGACGGTTCCTGGCGGGCGACTACACCGGCTCGCTGTTCTCCCTCGCGGTCGTCTACCTGGTGCCGGTGATCATCGCCGCGCAGGTCAGCTCCGCGGACAACGCGTACTTCTACATCACGACCACCATCGGCGGCACGGTCAACCTGCTCGCCATCAACATGGGTGCCTCGCTGACCGTCGAGGGGTCGCACGACCCGGCCCGGCTGGCCGCCAACACCCGCGCGGCGCTGAGGCGGATGGCCCGCATCATGCTGCCCATCTGCGGGCTGCTGTTCCTGCTGGCCCCGTACATCCTGCACGTCTTCGGTGAGGGCTACGCGCAAGCGGCCACCCCGCTGCTGCGCTGGTTCGCCGTCGGCGCGCTGCTGCGGGTCGTGATGGAGACGTACTTCGCGGTGCTGCGCGCCCAGAGCCGTACCGCCGGACTGGCCTGGCTCCAGGGCCTGTTGTGCGCGCTGGTGCTGGGTCTGACGCTGCTGCTGCTCCCCCGGATGGGGCTGACCGGCGCCGGCGTCGCGGAGATCTCCAGCCTCGCCGTGATCGTCGCGATCGCCGCGCCGAGGCTGTACCGGACCGTCAGGGCCGTGCCCGCCGCCGGCGTCCCCGACGACGCGGCACCCGACGGGGACCTCGCCGACCTGGGGGCGCGCGAGGTCCCCGCCGATACCGCACCGCACCGGCGGCCCGCCTGGGCAGTGGAGTCCGACACCCTCGCTCTGGGCATCCACGTCGACTTCGACCACGTGGAACGCCGGCCGGACGTACGGCCCGGACCGGGCACCCCGCCCGCCGGCACCGCCGCGGTGGACCCCGACCGGCCGCCGGCCGGGCCGCACGGACCGGAGGCGCTGGGGCTCCCGGTGGAGGAGCTGAAGCCGGTCTCGCCGGGACCGGCCGAGCGGGAGGTGGACGCCCCGTTCGGGACGGAGGAACGAGCCGTCGTACCGGACGGTCCCAACTCCACTGGAGAGCGAGCCGTCGTACCGGATGGTCCCAACTCCACCGGAGAGCGGGCCGCAGTACTTGACAGCCCGTACTCCACCGGTGAGCAGGCCGTCGTGCCGGAGGCGCACTTCGCGGCCGGGGGCCTGGACGTCGTGCCGAAGGTGGGGACCTCGCCGCGGGAGGCCGCGGCGGAGGAGGACCTTCTCGCCCGGAGCGGGACCGAACCGTCCTGGCGGGAACGTCTCGCGCCCACCCGGGCCGGCGTCCTGCTCGGTTGTCTGCTGACCACGGCACTGCTGCTGTACTGGGTGCCCGCGCTGCGCCTGGACGACTCCGACCTGGACCGGATGGGCGGCCTCGGCCTCGTCTCGGTGCTGCCGCCGCCGACCCTGGCCGGCGCCGCGCTGCTGATCGGGGTGTTCGCCGCGCTGCTGTGGCTGCGCCGCGAACACCGGGCGCTGCTGCTGGTCACCCTGGTCGCCACGGTCGTATCCCTGCACGCGCTGCCCGCGGTGATCGAGAGCGAGCCGCGCTTCGCCACCGCCTGGCAGCACCTCGGCTTCATCGACTTCATCGACCGCACCGGATCGGCCGTGCCGGACCTGGACGCGCGGTGGAGCTGGCCCGGGTTCTTCGCGGTGGCCGCCTTCGTCGCCCGCGCGTGCGGTCTGAGCGACTTCACCGAGGTCATCCGCTGGTGGCCGCTGACCGTCCAACTGCTGTACCTGCCCCCCATGTTCCTGCTGACCCGCTCGCTGCGGGCGAGCTGGCGGGCCAGGTGGACCGGCGTGTGGATCTTCGTGCTCAGCGGCTGGGTGGGCCAGGACTACTTCTCCCCGCAGGGCTTCACCTATCTGCTGTACCTGGCCTTCGTGGCGATCCTCCTCGTCTGGTTCCGGTCGCCGCGGATGCTGTGGACCAAGGCCCGGCCGGGCGAGGCGGAGGTGGAGCCGGCCGACCGGCGGCAGCGGGCCGTGCTGCTCCTGGTGGTGATCGGCCTGTTCGCCGCCAGCGTCCCGGCGCACCAGCTCACCCCGTTCGTGATGCTGGGCGTGCTGGCCGTACTCGTCCTGGTCCGCAGATCCGAACTGCGCGGCCTACCTGTGCTGTTCGCGGTGCTGGCGGCGTTCTGGCTGGGCTTCATGGCCGAGCCGTACTGGTCCGGGCACTTCGACGAGCTGTTCGGCGGGATCGGCGGGGTCGGCAGCAACGTCTCGACGTCCGTCTCGGGCCGGATCCAGGGCGGCGACTCGACCCACCAACTGGTGCTGTACACGCGCGTGCTGCTGGCCGGCTCCGTGATGGCCCTCGCCTGCTGGGGCTGGTGGCGGCGGCGCGAGCACAAGTACCGCGAGCGGTCGCTGCCGGTGCTCACCTTCGTGCCGTTCCTCGGCTTCGGCATGCAGTCCTACGGCGGCGAGATGGCCCTGCGGGTCTTCATGTTCGCCCTGCCCGGGGCCGCCCTGCTCGCCGCGCTCGCGCTCTTCCCGCGCACCGGCGCCACCGCGGAGGAACGGGACAAGGACCGGGTGAGCCTGGCGCCGCTGGCCGCGCTGATGGCGGGCCTGCTGCTCATGGGCGGCTTCCTGGTCGCCCGGTGGGGCAACGAGACCTTCGAGCGGATCCGGCCCGGCGAGGTCGCGGCCATGGACTATGTGTACGCCCACGACAAACCGACGGTACGGCTGCTGTGGCTGAGCAACGACCCGGCCACCAACGTCACTCCGGCCATGCCGTGGGGCGCGCGGGACATGGAGCGCGTCGACTACGTGCCCACCCTGGCGCCGACCGACCCGGTGCTGGTCTCCGGCCTGGTCAAGTCGCTGAAGGACGCGGGTCCGAACGCGTACCTGATGATCAACCGCAGTCAGGTGACGTATCTGCGGATGGACGTGGGCTACTCGGCCGCCTGGGAGTCGCGGCTCGTGCGCCACCTCGACGACCGGCAGGAGTTGAGGAAGGTCCTCGGCAACGACGACGTGACCCTGTACGAGCTGCGCGACCAGCCCTCCGGTCCCGTGCCCGAGCCGGATCCGGGGCCGATCGGGCCGAGGGTGACGTGGACGCCGTGGTCGGTGGTAGGCGGAGTCGCGGCGCTGGCGCTGACCGTGATGCTGACGGCGCGGGAGGTCGTCAGGGTCGCGATGCGGCCCAGTGTGCGCCGGTTGCGGTGGCTCCAGGGCAGCTTCTGGTTCTCGCTGCCGCTGCTGGCGGTGCTGTTCGCCTCGCTGGTGCAGCGGTTCCTGACCATGGGAGGCGGCTGAGCGGACGGCGGGTGAAATGGCTCCGGCGGGCTACCGCTGGAGCCACTTCACCTCGTACGCCTTCATGTCGAAGCGCCTGCCGTCGATCTGCGCGCTGATCGTGCGGTTCAGGGTGTTGACCACCAGGACCGTCCGGTCGTCGGCCAGGACGCGCACGTTGGGCACGTCGTCCGGGGCGACGGACACCGTCCGGTACCCGGTCCCCGGCGGGAACGCCCGGTTGAAGCGGGAGACCAGGTCGTACATGGGCAGCTCCCGGCCGCCGCCGGAGGCGTCGGTCGGGGTCCACAGGCAGCCGGGGCAGTCGCCCGTGCGGTTCTCCGGATTCCAGTAGAAGCCGGTGGAGGCGCCGCCCTTGGCCATGGCGATCAGGCCGGCGGCCTGCACGGCGACGCGGTGCGGTTCGGACCAGTCCTTGCGGTCGTCGTTGCGGTCGGCGGGCTCGACGTAGTACTCGGCCCACCACAGCGGCAGGCCGCCCGTCTGCCGCCGCACCCACCGGCCGACGTCCGTCAGCTTGTCGGTGGCGCGGAACTCGTCGGGCAGCAGGTCGTCGTCCTTGGTGTAACTGGAGCCGTCCACGACGACGAAGTCGGCGCCCGCCTTGTGCTGGTTCCAGTAGGCGAAGGCGTCCAGGACCCGCTGGTCCAAGGCTCCCCAGGGGCCCCGCAGGACGGTGGAGGCGTCCTGCTTCTGCCGCGGGTCGACGCTGTCCATGACCAGGTACGGTCCCCCCACCATGATCTTGGGGTCGACCTGCTTGAGCGCCTTGTGAACCAGGTTGTAGAGCTCGGTGTAGCCCTCGTAGTCCCAGCGGCCCTCGGCGTTGTTCCAGAAGCCCTTGAACTCGTTCCAGACGATGAAGTGGCGTACGTCCGGATAGCGTTTGGCGACGGTCGCGGCGAGTGCGGCGTAGTCCTTGTAGTGGTCGCGGGTCGGCGCGGTCTCCAGGGCGTCCTGGCTCCAGTCGGTGTTGTCCACGCCGGCCCGGCCGCCCTTCATCCAGTCGGGCGCGCAGCACAGCGTGATCACCGGAGTGCCGCCCGAGGCACGGACGAAGTCGATCCGCCGGTCCAGCGCCTCGAAGTCGTAACGCCCCTTGACCGGCTCGGGGTTGTCGGCGCCCCAGCCCATGATCGCCTGGTTCTGCGGCAGGCCGCCGTCCTGCGACAGCAGCGCCCCGACCCGGCCGGTCGCGGCCGCGCCGCCCTCGTCGGCGCTGAACTGGGTGTGGGTGAAGCCCCAGCCGACGTCCGGCTCGTCCGCGGTCCGCGGGGTCGCCGGTGTCCCGTGCACCTTGTCGCCTTGGCGTGTGGTGCCCTCGGTGCTCGCGCCGCCGGGCAGCGTGCTCAGCAGGGCCACGACCAGGGCCACGCCCGTCACTCCCACGCCGAGCAGCGCGGTGAGCCGCCACCGCCCCGCCTCCGGATTCCCCCCATGACGTCTCATCAAGGACAACAGTAAGGGCGGAAATCATCCGCGGGACAGGGTTCCGGCAGGCTCGGCCCACGACGGGCTCCGTCCGGGCGCCGGCACGGGACGCGCGGGGGAAACCGGGTGCGCACGGCGCCCGCGTGACAGATCATGGCGGCATGTCCGCGAACCCACACGACGCTCTGCCGATCCGGCTCACCGTCGACGACTCCGACTCGCCGTCCGACGTCGTCGACGCGCTGTTCCTCGGCCGCTTCGCGACGGGCGAGCAGCCGTACTCGCACGCGGCGAACATCGACCGCGTGCGCCCCGGCGCCACCCTGCTGCCCAAGGACGCCCGGGTGCTGCGCGCGGCCCGCGACGACGACCGCAGCGCGACCCTCGCCGAGGGCGAGGGCTGGACGCTGCTGGTCTCCCGGTGGAACCGGGGCGCCGACGTCACGGTCACCGCGACCAGCGCCGAGCTGGCCGCGAAGATGCTGGAGCAGGCGACGAACGGCGCCGCGGACGAACCGGAGCCGCAGCCGGAGAACGTGACGATGGGCTTCTGGTACGTCTCGCCCCGGCGCGGCCCGCACCGCACCACCCGGCAGATCGCGGCGGGCACCTGGGACGAGCTCCGGCCCAACTACACCGCTCCGGTCGCGGACGCCATGGACCGGCTGATGAAGACGACCCCCGAGGACGTCGCGGGCCGGCTGCTCCTGCTGCACGGCCCGCCGGGCACGGGCAAGACCTCGGCGCTGCGGACCCTGGCCCGGTCCTGGCGCGACTGGTGCCAGGTGGACTGCGTGCTGGACCCGGAGCGGCTGTTCAGCGACGTCGGCTACCTCATGGACATCGCCATCGGCGAGGAGGACGCGGCGGGCAAGGGGCGCTGGCGGCTGCTCCTGCTGGAGGACTGCGACGAGCTGATCCGCGGCGAGGCCAAGCACACCGCGGGCCAGGCGCTGTCCCGGCTGCTGAACCTCACCGACGGTCTGCTCGGCCAGGGGCGCAACGTGCTGGTCGGGGTGACGACCAACGAGGACCTGGAGCGCCTGCACCCGGCCGTGGTCCGCCCGGGCCGGTGCCTGGCCCGTATCGAGGTGGGCCGGCTGACCCGCCGGGAGGCGGTGGACTGGCTGGGCACCGAGGAAGGGGTGAGCCGCGACGGGGCGACCCTCGCCGAGCTGTACGCGCTGCGGCGGGGCACGTCGCCGACGGCGCTGCCGGAGCCGCGCGAGGGGGCCGACGCGGGTCTGTACCTGTGACGGGTCCCCGTGCGGGAACCGGTGCTTTGATGGGCATATGACCCTGTTCGTCGGGACGTCGGGCTGGCAGTACAAGGACTGGCGGGGCGTGCTGTACCCGCAGGGGTGCCCCACGCGGCTGTGGCTGGAGGAGTACGCCGCCGTCTTCGCCACCCTGGAGGTCAACAACGCCTTCTACCGGCTGCCCGCGCGGGAGACCTTCGAGGCCTGGCGGGAGCGCGTTCCGGCGGACTTCGTGGTCGCGGTGAAGGCGAGCCGGTACCTCACCCACATCAAGCGGCTGAAGGACCCCGAGGAGCCGGTGCACCGCCTGATGACGCACGCGGCGGGCCTCGGCGACCGGCTGGGCCCGGTACTGCTCCAGCTCCCGCCGACCCTGCGCGCCGATCCGGAACTGCTGGACGCCTGCCTGGCGTGCTTCCCGTCCGGCACCCGGGTCGCGGTCGAGCCGCGCCACGAGTCGTGGTGGACGCCGCGGGTGCGCGAGGTCCTCCGGGCCCGGGGCGCCGCCCTGTGCTGGGCCGACGCCTACGCCCGCCCGGTCACGCCCCTGTGGCGGACGGCCGGCTGGGGGTACGTCCGCTTCCACGTGGGCCGCGCCCGGGCCTGGCCGCACTACGGCCGGCGGTCGCTGGAGACCTGGGTCGACCGGATCGCCACGACCTGGCCGGGCGAGCGCGACGTGTACGCCTACTTCAACAACGACCCGACGGGGGCGGCGGTCCAGGACGCGGTGGTGTTCGCACGGGCGGCCAGGAGCGCGGGCCTGGCGGTGACCCGCACTCCGGCGCTCACGGGTGACCGGCAGAAGGTCCCGCCGGGCCGGTGACTTTGCGGGGCCGCCGCTCCCCTACCGCCCCTCGTAGGCCGCCCGCAGGGCGTCCCGCACGGCGGCGAGCGCGTCGTCCTCGGTGAGACCGAGCCGTCGCACCCGCTCGGCGTACGCCTGGGCGGCGGCCGCGGCCTCCCGCGCCGCCGCCGAGTCCGCGGCGGCGACGAACGTGCCGTTGCGCCCGCGCGTCTCGATCACGCCGTCCGCCTCCAGTGCCCGGTAGGCCTTGGCGACCGTGTTCGCCGCGAGCCCGAGCGACTCGGCCAGCCCGCGCACCGTGGGCAGCCGGTACCCCACCGGCAGCGCCCCCGACCGCGCCTGCTCGGAGATCTGCGCCCGCACCTGCTCGTAGGGAGGTGCGCCGTCCTCGATGTGGATCTTCAAGGTCACGGGGTGATTGTCCCGCACCCGCACGCGTACGGCCCAGCGGAAAATGGGAGGCACCCCGCCCGGTCTCCGCCGTAGCGTGCCCCTCCATGACCGTGATCATCCGTGACCTCCGCCCCGACGCGCGGGCCGACCTCGAGGGCTTCGCCCGCGTCCGGCACGTCGCGCTGCCGTTCATACTGTTCACCCCCGACTCGCTCGTCCACGACCTCACCCACCTGCACCCCGACACCCACTACCGGCCGCTGGTCGCCGTGGAGGACGGCGAGGTGATCGGCACCGCGCAGGTGCACCTGTCCCACGAGAGCACCGAACCCGGCCAGGGCAACATCAACGTGTACGTGCATCCCGAGCACACCCGCCGCGGCGCCGCCACCCTCCTCGTACGGGCCGCCGAGGAACATCTGGCCGCGCACGGGGCGACCAGGCTGTACTCCTGGGTCCTGGACGAGCCGGGCAACCGCGCCTTCGCCGAGCGGCACGGCTACCGCGCGAGCCGAAGCGCGCACTTCCTCCGCCTGGACCTGGCGAACGGCACGCTCCCACCGCTCCAGGACCCGCCCCCGGGCGTGGAGCTGCGCCGGGGCTCGGACTACGCCGACGACCCGCGCCCCCTGTTCGAGCTGGACGCGGAGACCGCGGAGGACGAACCCGGCGACGTGGACTACGAACTCACCGACTACGCGGCCTGGCTGGCCGAGACCTGGCGGCACCCGCTGTTCAGCCCCGAGCTGACGTCGGTGGCGGTGGTCGACGGCCGACCCGCGGCCTTCACCGCGGCCCGTACGGACGGCGGCACCCGGTACTCCACCGCCATGACGGGCACCGCCCGCGCCTTCCGCGGCCGGGGCCTGGCCAAGCTCGCCAAGAACGACTCGCTGCACCGCGCCCGGGCCGCCGGGTACACGGAGGCGTTCACGGGCAACGACACCGGCAACGCGCCGATGATCGCGATCAACGAGTGGTTCGGGTACGCGGTCTGCGGGACGGAGGTGCGCCATGTCCGCGAACTCGGCTGAGGCCGGCGGCCGGCCGTCGGCGCCGGCAGAGGTGGACGTCGTCCTCGTCAAGGGCGGCCGCACCAAGATCCGCTACCGGGGCGTGCTCGTGTCCGACGACGGCACGCGCCTCACCGTCCGGGCCGCATGGGCGGGCGAAGGGGTCCGCGACTTCGGCTTCGTACGCTTCGAACCGGGCGACGTCTTCACCGAGCACTACTGGCGGGACCGCTGGTACTCGGTGAAGGAGGTCCGCGATGCCGGAGGCGCGCTGAAGGGCTGGTACTGCGACGTCACCCGCCCCGCCACCCGCTCCGGCATGGACCTCGTCGTCGAGGACCTCGACCTGGACCTGTGGCGCTCCGCCGACGGCACGGACATACGGCGCCTGGACGAGGACGAATTCGCGGCGAGCGGCCTGGCGCGCACCGACCCCGGGGCCGCGGCCGCCGCCCTGGCCGCCCTCGACGAACTGGAGGGACTGGCCCGCGAGGACGGCTTCGAGGCCCTGCTGTCCTGATTCCCGCACCGGCTCGCGCGGGCTCAGTTCGAGGCCACCACCGCGTACCGCTCGTCGTCCACCTCCCGGCCCCACAGCCGCGCGTCCGCCGACAGCGGCTCCAGGTGAATGTGGGAGGCGAGTGGCCGCAGAAGCATGGTCAGCCGGTCCGGGGGTATGCCGACCGGGGTGAGCGTGCCCCAGACACCCTCGATCAGGACGAGCCGGCCGTCCGGCCGCAGCAGCCCCTGCCAGTGGCGCAGCGCGCGGGCCGGGTCGGGCAGTGTCCACAGGACGTGCCGGACCAGGACGGCGTCGAAGCGCTGCCCGCCCACCGGCGGGTTCGCCGCGTCACCGGCCAGGAACACCGCGTCGTGGCCGGCGAGCTTCGCCCGGGCCCGCTCCACCATCGCCGGGGACAGGTCGACGCCGGTCACCCGGTGCCCCTGCTCGGCCGCGAGGAGCGACAGGCTGCCGGTGCCGCAGCCGAGGTCGAGGATCTCGGCGGGGTGTCCGGGCAGCCAGCCGCGCAGCCGTTCGGCCCAGGCGGCGCGCACCCCCGGGTCGCGCAGCCCGTGATCCGGCTCCTCGTCGAAGACGGCGGCCTGGGCGTCCCAGTCCACCCCGCCCCGGACCGCCCCGTCACCGTCGGTCGTCGTATGCGCACTCATGCACCCCAGAGTGACACCCGCCACTGACAACCGAATCGTGACGGCCGCCACAGACAGACCCGCACCGATAAGCGACTCTCGCCCGAAAGGTCCTACCTCCGCACGAAGACGGACCGGGTAGGCCTCGAAGGAGGCAGCCATGCGCCGAGTGACAGTGCAGAAGCCCCTGAGGAAGACGGACACCCGCCGCGTCCGCGAGGAAGCCGACGAGCGTCCCGCCGGGCGGCCCGAGGTCCGCAAGGACATCGCGCGCACGTGGTGGCCGGACACATGACCGGCGGCCGGGCGATAAGACGTCAGACCAGCCGCTTGCGGTAGTGGACGCGGTCGTAGGGCCCGTCCACACGGCGCTCGACGACCTCGTAGCCGAACCGCGGATAGATCCGCTGGTTCTCCCACATCAGCGCGTTCGTGTAGAGCCTGACCTCGGGCAGGCCCAGCGCACGCGCGCGCGTGTCCACGAACTCCAGCAGCCGCCGCCCCACCCCCGTGCCGTGCGCGTCGGGGTGGACGGCGATGCTGTCGAGGAAGAGATGGTCCGCGCGCGCCTCGATCACGACGAGCCCCGTCACCGGGCCCCCTTCGGGCTCACGGACGACGAACACCTTCCCCGCCGCCACGTCCGCCCCGTGGTCCGCCTCCATGGGCGCCGGGACGACTCCGATGCGCTCGATGTAGGGGCGGTAGGCCGCGTCGGTCACCGCCTTCACGGCCGGCACGTCGGCGGCGGACGCCGCCCTGATCCCCTTGCCCACCATGCCCTGCGCGCCCCCTGTCCGGTCCCTGCCCGATGCCCCACCTGAGCGCAGCCTCAGCGCTCCCTTAACGTGAGCATAAGGATCTCCCCGCACCGCCTCCAACCCGTGTTTTCGCGGTGCGTTGCGACTAGCTTCTGATCACCCCCACGGGATCCGTCCCCCTCACGGGATCCGTCCCACCGTGTCAGAACAACCGCCCCGAGGAGTTCCCCCGATGCCCGTACGCCGTACGGCCGCTGCTTCCGCCGCCCTCGGCCTGGCCCCGCTGGCCCTGACCGCGCTCGCCGCGGCGCCCGCGGCCGCGCACGGGTCCATGGGCGACCCGGTCAGCCGGGTGGCCCAGTGCTACGCGGAGGGGCCGGAGAGCCCGAAGTCGGCGGCTTGCAAGGCGGCCGTCGCGGCGGGCGGCACCCAGGCGCTGTACGACTGGAACGGCATACGGATCGGCGACGCGGGCGGCCGCCACCGGGAGCTGATCCCGGACGGCAGGCTGTGCAGCGCCGGCAACGAGGAGTTCAAGGGCCTGGACCTGCCTCGCGCGGACTGGCCCGCGACGGGCGTGCACGGCGGCGCGTACACCTTCAGGTACCGCGTGACCGCCCCGCACAAGGGCACCTTCACGGTCTACCTCACCAAGCCCGGCTACGACCCGGCCAAGTCGCCGGCCTGGGACGACCTCGATCTGGCGCATCCCGTGGCGACGGCCACCGACCCGGTCGCCGCGGACGGCTTCTACACGTTCTCCGGCACGCTGCCCGAACGCTCGGGCAGGCATCTGCTGTACGCGGTGTGGCAGCGCTCGGACAGCCCGGAGGCCTTCTACTCCTGCTCGGACGTCACCTTCGGCGGCGGGAGCGGTGGCGGCGCGTCCGGCGGCTCCGCCCCGGCGCCGGCCGCCTCCGCGCCGACCGAGCGGCAGATCGAGGACGGTTCCGGCAGGTCGTCGGCCGAGCACCACGGCCACGGGGACGACGACGCCCGGACCACGACGGACCCGGTGGCGCCCGCGTCGGCGGACCCGGCCGCGAGCCCGGCATCGCATCCGGCGTCGGACCCGGCCGTGCGGTCGGCCGGGGACACGGCCGCGGCGGACCGCGCCGCGCAGGCCGCCGCCGACGAGCCGAACCGGCCGCGGGCCGCCGGCAGCCCGGTGAACCTGGCCGAGACCGGCGGCGACGACCGCACCCCGTACCTCGCGGTCGGCGGCGCGGCCGCCCTGGCGCTCGGCTCGGCCGCCCTGTTCGCCTCGGTCCGCCGGCGCGCCGCGGCCGGCGGCGGGCGAGGCCGCTGACGCGGCCCGTTGAACGCGGGGCCTGTCCGGCGGCTCAGGCCGGGCAGGCCCCGAGCCACGTCAACTGAAGACCGACGCGCAGGTGGTGGCGGTGGCGTGCGCCGGGTCGAGCGCGTTGGCCACCTCGTGGAAGGCGATGCGGTCGATCGTGCCGATCGTCACGTGCTCGGACAGGTCGACCGCGCACAGGTCCTGCAACAGGACGTTACGCACGTCGGGGCCGGTCAGGTACTGGCTGCGCCACGGCGTGACCACCTCGTCGTACTTGGTGGCGATGACCGTGTAGCGCACGCCGGGAACGGTGTCGCCGCCCTCGTTGAGCTTGGCGAGGAAGGCGGACCCGGCGATCTGGTCGGCGAGACCGGGGGTGGCGGTCTTGAGCAGGTCGCCCGCGCCCGGGAAGTAGGGCAGGAGGTTGGTGAGGCCGCTGAGGGTGGTGCCGTGGTTGTCGGGTGCAATACCGACGAGGGCGTTCACCTTGGCGGCTCCGCCGAGGAACTTCAGGTAGTAGCGGGGCATCATCCCGCCCTGTGAGTGACCGACAAGGTCGGCCTTGGCGGCGCCGGTCGCGGCGAGCACCTTGTCGACGAAGGCGGACAACTGCTCGGCCGACTTGTCGATGGAGCCGAGGCCGTAGAAGAGCGGGACGCCCGGCAACTGGCCGTAGTCGAGGGAGAAGACGCAGTACCCGCGGTCCTTCAGGTACGGCGCGAGGGACAGCCAGTTGTCGATGGAGTTGCCGAAGGTGCCGTGGACGAGGACGACGGGGAGGGGGTGGGCGGCGGAGGGCTTGCAGCCGTAGTCGTTCCACCCCCTGCTGGGAGCACTGGCCGCATGAGCGGTGGCGGCGGGGGCGGTGGCGAGGGCGGCGGCCAGCAGCAGGGCGGCGAGTGGTCTGAGGGCGCGCTTGAAGGGCAGCATCGGGTGATCTCCTTGCGGCTCAAGGGAGGTGCGACGGCACTACGCCCTGTGATCCGGATCACGGGATGCTGTTCACTCGTCAAGTTACGGACGAGTAGTACAACTGTGAAGTTACGCGTCAGTAAAAACTTCGGGCGATGTCCGGCTACGACCGAGGGCCGTGATGTAATGCCCCTGACGAACTGTCACCAAGTGGGCCGGATCGGACCGTGCGGCGCGAGGCGCGCCAACTGCCCCCACAGCGCGCGCACTTCACCCTCGCCGATCACCTCGCCCCACGCCCGCACGGCGTCGGCGGCCGACTCCTCCGCCGCGCGGGTACAGGCCCGGCCGCGCTCGGTCAGCACGATCAGACGGGCCCGCGCGTCCTCAGGATGCGGCAGGCGCTCCGCGTATCCCTTGCGCACGATCTCGTCGACGAGCTGACTGGCGGCCTGCTTGGTGACCCCCAGATGGGCGGCCAGCTCGGTGACCGTCGCCCCGTCCGCGGCCAGCCGCGCGAATGCGAAGCCGTGCGCCGGCCGGAGCCCCTCGAAGCCGCGGGCGACGACGCCGTCATGGATGCGCTGGGTCAGCTCGCCGGCGACGGCCAGCAGGGCGGCGGACAGGGCCATGGCTTCGGAGTTCTGCACGGAGGCATTGAAACACCCTTGACGAAATGGTCAAGCAGATTGACTATATAGTTCCCGCTTGGTCAAGCAGCTTGACCATTGGTTTCGAGGAGGCACCCATGCCCGTCGTCCGCCCGTCCGACGCCGTGACCCACGAGATCCACGGCGCCCGCTTCGTCTCGTACGCCACCCCGCAGACCGGGTCCAGGCAACTGTGCGCCTGGCGCGGCGAGATCCCCGCCGGCACCAGGGCCCCGGCCCACACCGTCACCCACGAGGAGATCCTCCACCTGCTCGACGGCGAACTCCTGATCACGCTCGACGACCGCACCGAGCGCGTCGTCGCGGGCGACACGGTGATCATCAACGCCGGTGCGACGCTCACCGTGGAGAACCCCGCGGACCGCACCGCGGTCTCCTGGGTCACCACGTCCATCGGCCTTCAGGCCCGCCTTGCGGACGGCACGGTGCTCACTCCGCCGTGGGCCAACTGACCGCGTGCCGAAGGGAGTCACGCGGCCAGCGTGCCCGGCATCACCGCCCGCGGGCCGAACCGGGCTCGCGCGCGGTCCGCGACCTCCTCGATACGGCGGACCTTCTCGTCGACGGGGTCGAAGGTGAGCTGGTGGGAGGCGTGTTCGGCGGACCCGAGGCCCTCGGCGCGCAGGGCGAGCGCGCGGACCCGGGCGCGCTGGAGCCCCAGGGCCTCGTACAGGGCGTACGCGACTCCGGTCAACGCGGCCGAGTGCGCGGTCGGTTCGGCCAGCGTGCGGCTGCGGGTGGTGCCGGAGCAATCGGCGTAGCGCACGGTGAGGGTCAGGGTGCGGCAGACCTTGCCCAGGGCGCGCAGCCGGGAGCCCAGTTCCCCGGCGGCCGACAGCAGCGCCCTGCGGTGCCGGTCGGGGTCCAGTTCGTCCCGGTCGAAGGGGCATTCCGCCGCGAGCGACCTGGAGATGGCGTTCGGTACGACCCGGCTCCGGTCGACGCCGTTCGCCTTCTCATGGAGTTCACGGCCGGACTTGGCGCCGACCAGGCGCTGGAGGGTCGGCAGGGGCGCGGCGGCGACCCGGCCCAGGGTGTCGAGGCCGTACTCGTCCAGGGTGCGGGCCGTCGCCGCGCCGACGCCGGGCAGCGCGGTGACGGGCCGCTCGGCCAGGAACCCCGCCACGGCGTCCGGTTCGCCGGGCACCGCGCACGTGAGTCCGGGCCGGGCGTCGCGCAGGGCCATGCGGGCCAGCATCGGGCCCGGCCCGGCGCCGATCACGCAGTCCACACCGTGCAGCGCGAGGGCGCGGACCCGGATCACCGACGCCAGCTCGACCGCGTCGCGCCCGAAGTACCGTTCGGCGCCCCGCAGATCGGCCAGCGCCCCGTCCGGCGGCAGCGCCTCGACGACCGGGGTGAACTCCTCGAGGAGCCCGAGCAGCCCCGGCAGGGCGGCCTCGTACATCGGCGGCAGCTGGAAACGTACGCAGAGAACCGTCATCCCGCACTCCCTGGACTCTGATGCCACAACTTCCTTCCACCCGGCGGGCCTTCGCCCGCGGGACGCAGATCGGCCCAGGGGTGCATCTCGTACCCCGTGGACATGCGGATCGTCCGGCCGTGCGCGGGGGCGCCGTCGGCGGGCTCCTCCGGTGCCGGTTCGGCCAGGCGCGCCGCCACTTCGCCGAGTCCGCCCTCGGCGCGCAGTTCGGCGAGTTCGGCCAGGTTCCAGGCGGCGGCGCCCACCACGCTGAGGCTGCGCGGACCGCGCCGCTGCACCACACCGCGCACCAGCAGCAGCCAGGAGTGGAAGACGGTGTGCGCGCAGGCGTCGTGGGAGTCGTCGAAGAAGGCGAGGTCGACCAGGCCGGTGCCGTCGTCCAGCGTGGTGAAGATGACCCGTTTGCCGGACCGGACCGGCGGGGTCTGGGTGGCCGCCTTGGCGCCCGCGACCAGTACCGTCTCGCCGTGCCGGGCCTCGCGCAGCCGGCGCGCCGGGACCACGCCCAGTTCGTCGAGGAACTCCCGGTGGTCGTCCATCAGGTTCCGCGAGACGTCCATGGACAGCACGCCCAGCTCGGCGCTGAGCCGTTCGGCGTCGGACAGGCCGGGGAGCCCGGCCGCGGCCGTCTCCCTCCCGCCGGCCAGCGGCAGTTGGCCGCCGCCCGCGCCGCGGGCGCCGCGATGCAGCTCGGTCAGGTGCAGTTGCAGATCGCGGCGGTTGGCGCCGAACGCGTCCAGCGCGCCCACCTGGGCGAGCCGGGCGGCGACCGGACGGCTGGGCCGGGCCCGTTCCCAGAAGTCGAGCAGCGAGGCGTAGGGCTGTCCGTCCGCGATCCGAGCCGCCTCGGCCTCGCTGATGCCGTACACGTCGGAGAGAGCCAGCCGAAGTCCCCACATACCGGAAGAACCAGGCTTCGGCTCAGACACCAGTTCGATACGATGGGCGACTCCCGACCTGTTCACGTCCAACGGCAGGATCGGCACCCCGCGCCGTCGCGCGTCCGCCAGCAGCAGCCGCTTCGGGTACATCCCGGGGTCGTGCGTGAGCAGCCCGGCGTAGAAGGCAGCCGGGTGATGGGCCTTCAGCCACGCCGACTGGTACGTCGGCACGGCGAAGGCGACCGCGTGCGCCTTGCAGAAGCCGTAGGAGCCGAACGCCTCGACGACCTCCCAGGTACGGTGAATCGTTTCCGCGTCGTACCCCTTCGCCGCCGCGTGCTGCGCGAACCACACCTTGATCCGCCCCTGCGACTCCGGGTCGGACAGCCCGCGCCGCACCCGGTCCGCCTCGTCGCGTCCGCAGCCGGTCATGAGGTGCAGGATGTGGATGATCTGCTCGTGGAAGACGACGACCCCGTACGTCTCCTCCAGCGGTTCCCGGAGGTCGGGGTGCGGATAGCGCACCGGCGCCCGCCCGTGCCGGGCCTCGATGAACGGACGCACCATGTCGGCGGCGACCGGACCGGGCCGGAACAGGGAGATGTCGACGACCAGGTCGTGGAACGTGGCCGGCTGGAGGCGCCCGACCAGGTCGCGCTGGCCCGGGGACTCGATCTGGAAGCAGCCGAGGGTCTCGGCGGAGCGGATGAGCCGGTACGTCGCCGGGTCGCCGTCCGGCAGGGAGTCCAGGTCGATCCGCTCCCCCGTGGTCCGCTCCACCTCCGCGACCGCGTGCGCCATCGCCGACTGCATCCGCACGCCCAGCACGTCCAGCTTGAGCAGCCCGAGGTCCTCCACGTCGTCCTTGTCGAACTGGGACATGGGGAAGCCCTCGCCGCTGGTGGGCACGATCGGTGTGCGGGACGGCAGGGAGGCGTCGGAGAGCAGGACCCCGCAGGGGTGCATGGCGACCCCGCGCGGAAGGGCGTCCAGGGCCTCGACCAGCTCCCACAGCCTGCCGTACCTGTCCCGCTCCCCCGCCAGCGCCCTGAGTTCGGGCAGTTCGTCGAGTGCCGCGCGGGCGTCGCGGGCGCGGATGTGGGGGAAGGACTTGGCGATGCGGTCGATGTCGGCGGGGTCCATGGACAGGGCCGCCCCGACATCGCGGATGGCGTGCCGTACGCGGTACGTCTCCGGCATGGCCACGGTCGCGACCCGCTCGGTGCCGAACCGGCCGATGATCTCGCGGTAGACCTCCAGCCGGCGTGCGGACTCCACGTCGATGTCGATGTCGGGCAGGGCCGTGCGCCGCTTGGACAGGAAGCGCTCCATCAGCAGCCCGTGCTCGACCGGGTCGGCGTGGGCGATGCCGAGGAGGTGGTTGACGAGGGAGCCGGCGCCGGAGCCGCGGGCGGCGACCCGGATGCCCATCTTCCGTACGTCGTCGACGACTTGGGCGACAGTGAGGAAGTAGGTGGCGAAGCCGTGGTGGGCAATGATGTCCAGCTCCCGGTGCATCCGCTCCCAGTAGTCCCGGCGGCCGGCGTAGCCGTGCAGCACCATGCCCGCCGCCGCCCGGGAGGCGAGTACGCGCTGGGCGGTGCGGCGGCCGGCGCCGACGAGGTGCGGCTCGGGGAAGTGGACGGTGCCCAGGCCGAGGTCGTCCTCGGGGTCGACCAGGCACTCGGCGGCCGTCGTCCGGGTCTGCTCCAGCAGGCGGTGGGCGGCCTCGGTGCGGAAGCCGGCGGCCTCCACGATCCGCTCGGCCGCGCGCAGCATGGCGTCCGGCTCCTTCAGCCAGGCCTCGCCGGAGTCCAGCTCCTTGGCCGGGTCGATGGGGACGAGCCGGCGGGCGGCGTCCAGCACGTCGGCGACCGGGCCCTGACCCGGGTCGGCGTACCGGACGGCGTTGCTGAGCACGGGCCGGATCCGCTGCTCGGCGGCGAAGCCGACGGTGCGTGCGGCCAGGCGCAGCGAGCCGGGTCCGGTGCCCGTGCGGCCGTGCCAGACCGCCTCCAGGCGCAGGGCGTCGCCGTAGGTCTCACGCCAGGGCACGAGGAGTCTGGCGGCCTGGTCGGGGCGGCCGGCGGCGAGGGCGCGGCCGACGTCGGAGTCGGGCCCGAGCAGAACGGTCAGGCCGTCGGCATGGTTGCCGGGCCAGGGCAGCAGCGGGGTGCCCGGAGACGGGGGTCCCCCCTGTTCGCGCGCGGCCGTGAGCCCGGAGTGGGCGGCGGTGACCAGGCGGCACAGATCGGCCCAGCCGCGGGCGCCGGCGCGGGCGAGGAAGGTGGCGCGGGGAGCCGACTCGTCGACGAAGGCGCCTCCGCGCACCGGGGTGCGGCGCCGGTCCCGCCGTACGGGCTCCGCGGTCTCCACCGCCAGCTCCACACCGAACAGCGGGCGGACGCCCGCCGCGGCGCAGGCCTTGGCGAAGCGGACCGAGCCGGCCAGGGTGTCGCGGTCGGTGAGCGCGAGCGCGTCCATGCCCCGTTCCGCGGCGCGTTCGGCCAGCCGCTCCGGGTGCGAGGCGCCGTAGCGCAGGGAGAACCCGGAGGCGGTGTGCAGATGCGTGAAGTCCGGCATCCGCACCTCCCGCACTCGTGAGCCGTGACCGCCCTCGAACATCAGTTCCTATCTCTCTCACCCCCACCATAAACCAATTTCCGAACGTCTGTGCGACATCCGTTCGAGCGTGTCCCACCTGCGCAAACGCCCGGCGCCCGGAGCGCGAGGGGCGTGGCGGCCATGCGAAAGCCCCGCCCTCGTGAGGGCGGGGCTTTCGCCGGCTGCGTGGAGGCCGGGGCCGGGATCAGCCGATCTGGGCGCCGGTCGCCGAGAGGGCCTCGGTGACCGGTTGGAAGAAGGTCACACCGCCCGAGGTGCAGTCGCCGCTGCCACCGGAGGTGAGGCCGATCGCGGTGTCGCCGTCGAACAGGGAGCCGCCGCTGTCACCGGGCTCGGCGCACACATCGGTCTGGATCAGGCCGCTGACCGTGCCCTCGGAGTAGTTCACGGTGGCGTTCAGACCGGTGACCGTGCCGCTGTGCACCTGGGTCGTCGAGCCGCTGCGGGTCACCTTCTCGCCGACGGTCGCCTCGCCCGCCCTGGTGATCGCCTGCGTCGAGCCGTTGTAGAGGTTGACCACGCTCGGGTGGTC
Organism: Streptomyces sp. NPDC093064; assembly: GCF_044754605.1. Lineage (NCBI taxonomy): Bacteria > Bacillati > Actinomycetota > Actinomycetes > Kitasatosporales > Streptomycetaceae > Streptomyces > Streptomyces sp. NPDC093064. The sequence continues at coordinate 49,868 of NZ_JBIVPK010000004.1, read as the reverse complement.
CACGCTCGCGGTGTACCGGACCAGACCGAAGTCGTCGCCCGGGAAGCTGGACCGCTCGTTCTGGCCGATCACCGTGCCACCGGCCGACCAGGTGGAGATCGCCTCCGTGCAGTGGCCCGCGGTGAGGAAGTACGGCTGGCCGTCCTTGACCACGTTGAAGCCGAGCGAGCAGCGGCCGCCGGAGCCGGTGATCGCGTCACCGCCCGCGACGAAGGGCTTGAACTTCCCCTTCGACCGCCTGAGTTCGGCCTTGGTACCGAGCCCGTCGACGACCTCGCTCAGCGTGGTCCACTCGGCCCGGGAGACCGTGCTGTCGGCGGTGACGACGACCTTGTTGGTCACGGGGTCCGTCGCCCACGAGGTGCCGGGGATGGCCGCGTCCTTCTCCAGCGTGGTGCGGACGCCGGTCAGTTCGGCGAGGGAGTTCCGTACGACTCTGGCCTTGGCGCCCGCCTGCTCGACGGTCTCGGCGGTGCTCGCGTCGAGCACGTTCACCACGAGGCTCTTCGTCGTGGCGTCGTAGTACGTGCCCGCGGCGTCGGCGCCGAGGTCCCGCACGAGCGTCGAGGCGAGCTTTCCGGCCGCCGCGGACGAAAGGGTCCGGAGATCGGGGGCCTTCGCGGGTTCACTGGCGTTCGCACTCTGGAAGGTGACTCCCGCGACGAGCAGGGCGGCGATGCCCGCACCCGCCACGGCCGCACGGCGTCCGGGTATGCGTCGGTGCTTCAACTGACGTCCTCCTGTGGGGGGATCGGCCCGTCAGGTAGTGGGGACCCGACGAGCCGGAAGGCGGTTGAACGGCGCCCACTATTCCGACGCCCCCAGGGAGCACACAAGGTCGAGTTCTGGACGCGTGTACGTCAACCGGCGTAAGCCCCCTGCGTATCGGCCTGCCTCCCGAGGCCACCGCAGGGGTGTTCACGCAAGATTCACAGCGCAAACACCGCGTGCGGACGACCGGCCCACATTCCGCGAGGTCTAGTGCTGGCTCGAATTCGGCTCCTCGGGGGCGGGATCCACCCGGGGCGCGGGCGCCGGGGCCGCGGCGGGCAGTTGATGCTGGGCCTTCTCCAGGAACCGCAGCAGCTCGACCGGGAAGGGCAGGACCAGGGTGGAGTTCTTCTCGGCGGCGACCGCCGTCACGGTCTGGAGGAGCCGCAGTTGCAGCGCGGCGGGCGTGTCCGCCATCTGCTGGGCGGCCTCCGCCAGCTTCTTCGACGCCTGGAGCTCCGCGTCCGCGTTGATGATCCGGGCCCGCCGCTCACGGTCGGCCTCCGCCTGCCGGGCCATGGACCGCTTCATCGTCTCGGGCAGCGACACGTCCTTGATCTCCACCCGGTCGATCGTGACGCCCCATTCCACGGCCGGGCTGTCGATCATCAGCTCAAGACCCTGGTTGAGCTTCTCCCGGTCGGACAGCAGATCGTCCAGTTCGCTCTTGCCGATGATGGACCTCAGCGAGGTCTGCGCCATCTGCGAGACCGCGAAGCGGTAGTCCTCCACCTGGACCAGCGCCTCGGCCGGCGAGGTCACCTTGAAGTAGACGACGGCGTCCACACGCACCGTCACATTGTCCCGGGTGATGCCCTCCTGTGCCGGCACGGGCATGGTCACGATCTGCAGGCTGACCCTGTGGATCCGGTCCACGATCGGGACGATCAGCGTGAGCCCGGGTCCGCGCACCTGCGGACGCAGCCTGCCGAGGCGGAACACCACGCCCCGCTCGTACTGCTTGACGACCCGCGCCGCCGCCACCAGACCCACCGCTCCGGCGGACGCGAGCGCCGCCCCCGCCGCCACCAGTTCCTCAACCATCACGGCCCCCCAATCCGGCATGGGCGCGCCGGCTCACGATCCTTCGACCGTAACCCGCGCTGCGCCCAAGGGCGAGCCCCCGCACGCCGGTTGCGTACGGGGGCTCTTCGCTGTCGAGCGCGGGGCGGGCCGGGCCGCGCACTCCGCGGCCCGGCACAGAGGGAGGTCAGCCGATGTGGACCCCGTAGGCGCTCAGCGCGGCGGTGACCGGCTGGAAGAAGGTCGTACCGCCGGAGGTGCAGTTGCCACTGCCGCCGGAGGTCAGACCGTAGGCGATGCCGCTGTTGGAGTACAGCGAGCCGCCGGAGTCACCGGGCTCGGCGCAGACCGTGGTCTGGATGAGGCCGTTGACGATCTCGCCGTTGCCATAGTTGACCGTCGCGTTGAGCGCCGTGACCCTGCCGCTGTGGATGCCGGTCGTCGAGCCGCGCCGGTAGACGGTGGTGCCGACGGACGGCGTGGCCGCGCTGGTGATGGTCACGCTGCCCACGGCGCTCGGCTTGGCCACCGAGGTGTTGGTGTAGCGCACGATGCCGTAGTCGTGGCCGGGGAAGGAGGAGCCGGCGGTGGTGCCGAGCGTGGTGGTGTGCGTGGAGTTCGACCACCAGGTGCCCGCGCCGGAGGTGCAGTGACCGGCGGTCAGGAAGTAGGAGTTGCCGCTGTTGTCCTTGACGTTGAAGCCCAGCGAGCAGCGCCAGCTACTCGCATAGATGGCGTCGCCGCCGGAGATCAGCTTGTTGAACTTGCCCGCGGTGTGCTTGATGGTCAGGGCGCCGGAGTTGCTCCCCGCCTGCTGCTTGATCCTGGCGATGTCGGCCTGCGAGACCGTGCTGTCGACGGTGACGAGGACTCGGTTGGTCTTGCTGTCGACCACCCAGGCCGTGCCCGGGATGTCGGCCTTGAGCACGGAGTCGCTCGCGGTGGTGAGCTGGGACGCGCTGAAGGTGGTGGGAGTGTCGGACGCGTTCGCGTGGGGGACCGCGAACGCGGCTGCGGCCACGAAGCCGGAGGCGATGGCGATCAGCCGGGTCCGTCTCGTCACGCCGTGGGGAGTGGTGCGCTTGATCCTCACTTTTCGTTCCTCCACAAAGGAAGTCGGGGGCCCGCGTGGGGTCGGGGCCCGTGAGGCGCAGTCAGCGGACGGCTGTTCGAATTCCGAACATGCCGTGCCCCTGACAAGCGCTGTGGGGGAGTATTCGGCCGAACGACCGGTCGGCGCAAGGGCGCCTTTCGGCCGTGCGGCCATGTGTGATTCGAGTGAACTATGCGCGATCAGGTCGAATTGACATGTGGTCAGCAGCAGGTGGACAGCTCCGATCCGGGCCGTGTCCCCCCACCGCTGTCACGACGTCGCGGCCCCCGCACCCCATATGCCCTCGCGGCGCCGTCCGGCCGGGCGCTCGCCCAGGTCGACCCGTGGGGCCCGCTTCGGTCCGGCGACGGCGGCGAGCCGCACCCGGCGACCGAAGGGCCGCGCGTGGAAGGCCGGTTCGTCCGCCTCGTCAGCGGTGACCGCGACCGCTTCGCCCTCGGCCGTCCAGGCTCGGGGGATGTCCGGAACTCGATGCTCCGGATAGTTCCTGAAGCCGTCGACGCCGGTCCGGGCGAGCGGGGCGCGGGGCGCGGGCACCGTCTCGGTACGGTGCCCGCGCCCCTGCTTCCACTGGTCGGATAGGTCCATCATGGGATGAGCCCTTCCATACGCGGCCCGGCGGCCAAACCCCGCCGCCGCCCACCGTCCGGACCCGGAGCCCGTGGACGGGGTGGACGGGGTGGACGGCCGGCCGCGGCGACGGTCAGCAGTCGCAGCAGTCACAACCGTCACAGCAGTTACAACCGCCGTCACAGCAGTCGCAGCCGTCACAGCAGCAGTCGCAACCTTCGCAGCACGAGCAGTCGCAGCTGCAGCAGCCCGAGCGCTTCTTGCCCGACCACGGACCCTCGAACTCGTCGGCGCAGCACACCTTGCAGGTGCAGCACAGCCCGACGGCCACCGCGCACCCGGCCCAGAACCCGCGCCCGCCGGGCCGCGGCGGCTCACCGCCCCCGGAGTACGGGTGGTTCGGATGGTTCGGGTCGTACGGAGCCTGCGGGGCGTACGGCCCCTGCGGCGGGCCGAAGGCCCCCTCGGGCGCGTGCCCGCAGGACTCGGTACCGAAGGCGCGGTCCACGGAGCGCCGGAGTTCGTGCACGAGCAATCGATGGGCGAGCCGTCCGTCGCCGAACTCCACCTCGCTCAGGGCGAGCCGGATGCCGTGCACCGCGTCGTCGGCGAGCCGGCGCGCCTCGCCGAGCGGCGTTCCGGTGGCGGTGAGCGGATTCCAGGCGCCTGTGGCAGCGTCGGATTCGCGGTCCTCCACGGCGTCCAAGAGGTGCGCCAGCCGTCCGAACAGGCGCCCGGCCTCGGCGAGCGGGGCGGCGTTGCCCGGCCGCCCGGCGAGGACCGCGGTGTGCGCGAAGGCCGCGGCGGTCGCGGTCTCGGTCGGCTCGGTGACGGCCAGGAGCGGCGTCCCGGGACCGGCGAGCGCCTCGACGCCCGTCTGCCGGTCCACCGCGTCCAGGAGCACCGCGGTGTCGAATCCGACACCGGCCCCCGTACGGGCGCCCGCCCGGCTCCAGTTGTCGGCGACCCGGCGCGCGGCGAGCGCCACCGACCGGCGCGCCAGCAGTCCGTCGCCGTCGGCGACGTGGTCGCGCACCTTGGCCGAGGCCAGCACCAGGGAGACGGCCGCCGCCAGTCGGGGCCCCTCGCCGAGGGCGACGGACGCGGTGCGCATCCCGCGCAGCGGGCACGGCCCGGCGGTTCGCCGCAGGCCGCCGGCCCGGCCGGCCTTCTCCGCCTGAGCCTCTGTCAGGACCGAGACGAGCAGCCCGTCGTAGTTCGTCACGATCCGCGCGAACTGCCCGTGGTCACCGCGCAGGGCCAGGCACAGCCCGCACAAGTGGGCCATCCACTCGGCGCCGAGCCTTTCCCCGAGCCGGTGACGGCAGGGCCTGACGATTCCGAACACGACCATCCCCCTTGGTGTGCAGGACGTGGAGTCGCGGCATCGTATCGACCCCTTCGTTCACCCGTACGCCCCGACCGTCACCCATATGCTGAGAACAATCATATTTCACTCTCAGTCAGCAGTCGTGTAGGGCAGAACCCTTGGGGCATACGGGCTCTCGACGTATTCGTCGTGCACCAGTACCGTCACAAACCCCCCGTGCGCCGCCTGTTCACTTGGCGCGTTGTCAGCATCATGGATGACCATAGGGACGCGGAATGCAGGAAAGACCGCTGTGAGAGGAGGCGTCCATGGGATCGGTACGCAAGGCGAGTGCGTGGCTCGGCCTCGTCGACGACAACGATGACGAGCGCTACTACGACGACGACTACACGGAGGGGACCGAATCCGGGGACGCCTGGGTCACCGATCCCCGAGTGAAGGTGGCGACGGACACGGCAGAGGACAAGGGCCGCCGGATCGGCACGGTGACACCGGACAGCTTCCGGGACGCCCGCGCCATCGGCGAACTGTTCCGGGAGGGCGTGCCCGTCATCATGAACCTGACGGCCATGGAAGCCTCCGACGCCAAGCGTGTGGTCGACTTCGCGGCCGGGCTCGTCTTCGGGCTGCGCGGCTCCATCGACCGCGTGTCCACCCGGGTGTTCCTGCTGTCCCCCGCCGACACCGAGATCGTCAACGGGGACCCGGCGGTGCACCGCGCGGACGGGTTCTTCAACCAGAGCTGAGGCAGGGCCGTACACCGGCCCTGCCCCGTTCGGGGCTCACCGGAAGGCGTCGAACCCGGTGAGCGCCTTGCCCAGCACGAGCTGGTGCATCTCGACGGTGCCCTCGTAGGTGAGCACCGACTCGAGGTTGGTCGCGTGCCGCATCACGGGGTACTCCAGGGAGATCCCGTTCGCCCCGAGAATCGTCCGCGCCGTACGGCAGATCTCGATCGCCTCTCGTACGTTGTTGAGCTTGCCGAAGCTGACCTGCTCGGGACGCAGGCGGCCGGCGTCCATGCGCCGCCCCAGATGGTGGGCCAGCAGAATCCCCTTGTGCAGTTCGACCGCCATGTCGGCGAGCTTGGCCTGGGTGAGCTGGAAGCCGCCGATGGGCCTGCCGAACTGCTCGCGCGACTTGGCGTAGTCGAGGGCGGCCTCGAAGCTGGCGCGAGCCGCGCCCATGGCGCCCCAGACGATGCCGTAGCGGGCGTGCGAGAGACAGCCGAGCGGTCCGCGCAGCCCGGTGGCCTCCGGCAGGACTGCGTCGGCGGGCAGCCGTACGTCGTCCAGGACCAGCTCGCTGGTGACGCTCGCCCGCAGGGACCACTTGTGCTTGATCTCCGGGGCGGAGAACCCGGGGGTGCCGGCCGGCACGAGGAAGCCGCGGATGCCGTCCTCGGTCTGCGCCCAGACGACGGCGACGCCGGCCACGGAGCCGTTGGTGATCCACATCTTGCGGCCGTTGAGGATCCAGTCGGTGCCGTCGCGCTTGGCGTGGGTGCGCATGGAGCCGGGGTCGGAGCCGTGGTCGGGCTCGGTGAGCCCGAAGCAGCCGATCACCTCGCCGGCGGCCATGGGGGGCAGCCACCTCTGCTTCTGGTCCTCGCTTCCGAACCGGTGGATGGCGTACATCGCGAGTGAGCCCTGCACCGAGACCAGGGACCGGATGCCGGAGTCGGCGGCCTCGAGCTCGAGGCAGGCGAGCCCGTACTGGACGGCGGTGGCGCCGGCGCAGCCGTATCCGGTCAGGGACATGCCGAGGACGCCGATGCTGCCGAGCTCGCGGGACAGTTCCCGGATGACGGGCAGCTCGCCCTTCTCGTACCACTCGGCGACGTGGGGCAGGACGCGGTCGGCTGCCCACTGCCGCATGGTGTCGCGGACGGCCAGGTCCTCCGGGTCCAGCAGGTCGTCGATCCCGAGCGGGTCGGCGGGGTCGAACGAGGGCGATGGGGACGACGGGGTCGACGGGGACGACTGCGAGGACATGAGGACACCCTCCGGCAACGGCAACTGAAACTAGCACCGCTAGTTGTGCGACTCCGGCCCGACGTTACGGCGCGGAGCCGCCCACGTCCAGCGTGCTCCTCCCCCGCCGCGGGAGAGGGAGAGCGCTCACGCCGAGACGCGGGGTCTCTCGGCCTTCCGCTGCGCGGGCAGTTCGACCGCCGGCTCCTCACACTGCATCACCCGCGGCAGCCGCAGCGCCATCACCGCCCCCAGCAGCAACAGCCCCGCGCTCACCAGCAGCGTCACATGCAGTCCGTGCACGAAGGCGTCCCGGGCCGCCCGCCGCAGGGCGGCCCCGACCGGCCCGCCGAGCTGTTCGGCGACCTCGTACGCCTCCCCCAGCGAGTGCGCCGCCGCTCCGGACTCCTTCGCCGGCACCCCCGGCACATCGGCGAGCCCCGGCGCGTACGCCGCGTTCATCACCGTGCCCAGCAGGGCGATGCCCATCCCCGCGCCCAACTGGTACGACGTCTCCCCTATCGCCGCCGCTCCGCCCGCCTGCGCCGGCGGCGCCTCGCTCAGCATCGACTCGTACGCCCCGAACAGCGTCGTCTCCAGGCCGAAGCCGAGCAGCGCGAAGCCGGCCAGGAGCAGCCCCGGATTGTCCCGGCCGCCCATCGCCGTGAGCAGCACCACCGCGGCGGCGGTCACACAGAATCCGAAGCACACCATCCGCCGCGGCCCGAACCGCCGCAGCATCCGCGCCCCGGCCAGCCCGGCCGCCATCGCGGCGAACGTCAGCGGCAGCAGCCGCAGCCCCGTGGCGAGCGGCGACAGCCCGAGCACCAGTTGCAGGTACTGCGCCGCGATCAGTTCGAGCCCGACCAGCGCCAGCATGGCCAGCACGATGCAGCCCACCGACGTGCTGAACGCCGGGCGCGCGAACATCCTGAGGTCCACCAGCGGTTGCGTCCGCCGCCGCTGCCGCCGTACGAACGTCACCAGCAGCGCCGCGCCGACCACCAGCGGCCCCACGGTGAGCGCGCTCAGCGCCGTCTCCCCGCCGCCGAGCCGCTTCACGCCCAGCACCACACCGAACAGTCCGGCCGCCGCCAGCAACGCGCCGACCACGTCCCAGGGCCCGCTGCGGCCGCCGGTCGACTCGGGCAGCAGCAGCCGGCCCACCGGCAGGCTGACCAGCATCAGCGGGATGTTGACGAGGAAGACCGACCCCCACCAGAAGTGCTCGAGCAGGAAGCCGCCGAGCAGCGGCCCGACCGCCGCGCCCACCGCGGCGACCGCGCTCCAGATCCCGATCGCCAGCGCCCGCTCGCGCCGGTCCGGGAAGACCTGCCGCAGAAGTGACAGCGTGGCCGGCATGATCATGGCGCCGCCGACGCCGAGCAGCGCCCGCGCGAAGATCAGCATCTGGGGGTTGGGGGCGAAGGCCGCCACGCCGGAGGCGATGCCGAAGAGGGCGTAGCCCAGCAGCAGGATCCGTCTGCGGCCCACCCGGTCGCCCAGCGTGCCGAACAGGATCAGCAGCGAGGCGCAGACGAGGGGATAGGTGTCGACGATCCAGAGCAGTTCGATGGCGCCAGGTTTGAGATCCTCGGTGACCGCGGGCACCGCCACATGCAGCACGGTCGCGTCCACCGCCACCAGCAGCAGGCTGACGCAGAGCACGACCAGGACGACCCAGCGGTTGGCACCGGCACCCGCCGCCCGACGGCGCAGCCGGTCGGCGGCCGCGGTCGTCCCGGACATGTACGTACCTCCCAGATGAGCCCTCGCGTTCGGCGGCCCGCGGGGTGGGGACTCCCCGGGCTCGGCCGGAGCGGAGCGGGCCCCCGACCTGCGCGACGACGTGCGAGTGACACGTCAGAGTACGCTCATTCGCCCGGATGGCGCGTGGCTCACCTCTCAGAGCAGGTGCTCAACCCGTGTGGCATACGCCACTCCGCTTCCCCGTGAGTCCCCGGGAAGTCCCCGGTGAGCGCCCCATGAACGTGCCCCGGTGGCCGCTCCGGTTCCCGGCAGCGCCGATAATCGAGTCCGTGAGCGATCTTGCGACGCGCGTGGCAGTGGCCCGTGCCGGGGCCCTGCGCAGGGCCGCCCCGGCACTCCTCGGGTATGCCGCCGTGCGCGCTCTGGGCCTGATCGTCCTGGCGCTGTGGAGTGCCGAGCGCGGCAAGAGCGCGTACACGCTGCTGACCGCCCGTTGGGACTCGCTCTGGTACGCCGGGGTGGCCGGGCTCGGCTACGGCTACGAGGTGCGCCTGCCGAACGGGGACGTGCACTCGAACCTGGCCTTCTTCCCGCTGCTGCCCTGGCTGGAGCGGCTGCTCGCCGCGGTGAGCCCGCTGTCGTACGCCGACGCGGGCTTCACGGTCAGCCTGTTGGCCTCCCTCGCCGCGGCCTGGGGGATCTTCGCGGTGGCCGATCACGTGTACGGCCGCCAGGCCGGTATCGCGGCCGTGCTGCTGTGGGCGGTGCTGCCGGTCGGGATCGTGCAGTCCATGGCCTACAGCGAGTCGCTGTTCACGGCGCTCGCCGCCTGGGCGCTGTACGCCGTGCTCACCGGCCGCTGGGTGACGGCGGGCACCCTGGCCCTGCTGGCGGGTCTGACCCGGCCGGTGGGTCTCGCGGTCGTCGCGGCGGTGTGGGCGACGGCCCTTGCCTCGTTCGTGGGAGACCGGAGCACGACGGCGGCGGACGGCGCACGGGACGCGCATCGCGCCCCGGCCGTCACGGGGCACGCCACCGCCCGCCGCCTGCTCGGCATGGCACTCGCCCCGCTCGGCGCCGCCGGTTACGTCCTGTGGGTCGGCCACCGCACCGGCAAGGGCCCTTTCGGCTACCTCCAGGTCCAGGCCGGCTGGCGCAACGGCTTCGACGGCGGGTACGCCTTCGCCCGCTTCGTCGCCGACAAGTTCACGTCCTTCCCTTCGGCCCTCGCCGGGGCCGGGCTGATCCTCGGGGTCGCCGGGGTCGTCTGGCTGTACGTCACCGGCGTACGGCAGCGGCAGCCGCTCGCGCTGCTGGTGTACTCGGGTGTCGTGACCGCACTCGCCCTGTGCGCGTCGAGCTACTTCGGATCCAAGCCGCGTCTGCTGCTGCCCGCCTTCCCGCTGCTGCTGCCGCTCGCAATCGCCCTCGCCCGGCCGCGCGTGGCCCGGTCGGCGCTGGTGGTGGGCGCCGTCGCGGTGGCCTCGGCGGCGGTCTACGGGGCGTTCTGGCTGAACGGCTCCGGTCCCCCGTGACCGGCCGGCTCCGACCGGCCGAAGGCGCACGGAATTTCATCCGAGCGTTCGGTTAACGCATTCATAAGCGCCGCATAAGCGTCCACCAGAATGATCAAAGGAAATGCGGGACGGATCCGGCCGTGATTGCGGATTCCGTGGTTATAAAGCCCCGTTGAGAGCAATCCCACATCACGTCGTCATCACAAATCACGTGCTTCGTCCGGGAACACAGCTCACTCGCTGTAACGTCGATTGGGTGCGTACCGAACGAACCCTCACCCGCCTGGACCGGGTGTTCGCCAGGCTGGACCGTGAGCCGCAACGGCCGGCGCACATCGACATGCCGCGCATGAGCCGCCACCGGTTCGTGCTCTTCTCGGCGACCCTGGCCTTCTACCTGTCGATCGTCTGGGCCGTGGTCACGACCTCGTGGCTGGTCCGGCTCGACTGGCAGGTCATGTTCTTCCGGCCGTACCAGCAGTGGCCGCAGATCCACGCGTTCCTCGACTACTACGTGGTGCTCGGCCAGCGCGGCCCCACCGCCGTGATGGTCTCCGCGTGGCTGGGCTGGCGCTCGTGGCGGCAGCACACGCTGCGCCCGCTGCTGACCCTCGCCGCCTCGCTGCTGCTGCTCAACGTCACGGTCGGCGCCGCGAAGATCGGCATGGGGCGTCTGGGACCGCACTACGCGACCGTCATCGGCTCGAACGAGATGGGCCTGGGCGGCGATATATTCCCCAGCGGCCACACCGCCAACGCCGTGGTGACCTGGGGCATCCTGGCCTATCTGGCGTCCACCCCGAGAGCGCGCCGCTGGCTGTCGGCGCTGTCCGCGTTGACGGCGCTCGGCGTCGGCCTGACCACGGTCTACCTGGGGACGCACTGGTTGAGCGACGTGCTCCTCGGCTGGGCCGCGGGGCTGCTGATCCTGCTGGCGCTGCCGTGGTTCGAGCCGCTGATCGCCAGGACCGAGGTCGCCCTGTTCGACCTGCGCGACCGCTGGCGCGCCCGTCGCGGCCGCCCGGCACCCGTGCCCGCGCCCGCCGCACCCGTCGGCGCACCCGTCGGCGCGCCCGTCGTGTTCACCCCACGCGCCTCCGCCTCGGACGAGACCCCGGCGGCCCACGAGACGGTCGGCGCCGGACGCACGTCCCGGGCACCGGCCCACCTCGCCCCGGGCCGGCACACGAGCCGCGCGGAACGCACGCCGGTCACCCCGGCCGGCAACCGCAGGCCGCCGCACCCCGACCGCGTCCCGCGCGGCACGGCCTCGGCGGCCCGCCCACTGACGGGCAGTTGACGACGGACCGCCGCGGGAGCCGGGAGCGCCGGCGGCGGTTCAGCCCTTCCAGGCCCGCGCCACGCGGCCGTCCCGGACCTCGAAGTTCAGCCGTCCGAACCGGTACTCCATGGTGATGATCGCGCCCGGCGGCAGTGACCGCACCGTGCTCCAGCCCCGTTCACGCGCGAGCCGTTCGGCCTGTCCGGCCTCGAGGCCGACGTATGCGTCGGGGGTGTCCTGGGGTTCCGCCGGCGGAGTGGGAATGGGTGCCATACCGCCACGCTAGGCGCCGGCCCACGGCGGGGAAAGCCCACCCCGGTACGCGGGCCACTCCATCCCCTCCTGTCACACTTGTGTCACAGGCCCAAGCCTCCGGAACGCTCTCACTCCGTCACACGTACGGGCGGTTCCGTCCCTCTTCCGTAGTCGTGCGAACACAATTCCCACCGGCCCGGACAGCGCCCGGAAAAGCCCGGCCGAATGCGCCGCGAGAAGCGTTCCCGAACCGCACCGGCACGTCCTCCCATTCCGAATCCGCGGCCGTTCCCAGAAGCTGACACGGCATGGGAATTCCGCCGTTCCGCCGCCGGATCGAGCGCCCCGCCGGACGGCGGAAGGCCCCGCCCGGTCAGTGGACCGGACGGGGCCTGGCGCCCGTGGGTGGGAGCCGGAGCGGCTCAGAGTTCGAGGCGCTGACCGGGCACGATCAGATCGGGATCGTCCCCGATGACGGACCTGTTGACGGAGTGGAGCCACTGCCAGGTGGTGCCGTGCCGGGCGGCGATGCCGCTCAGCGTGTCGCCCGCGCGCACGGTGTACGCGCCGTGGGAGGCACCGCGGTTCGTGTGGCCCGCCTCGCGCGCCGGCGCCGTCGACGGCCGCCGCGGCGGGACCGCGTCCCGTGTCTTCTGCCGGCCGCCCTCCTGGACCGGCTTGTTCGCCGACTTGTGTGTGCTGTGCGCCGATTCGGTCGTCGTCCCCGTCCCCGCCCCCGATCCGGCCGCGGGTGCGCTGCCGTACGCCCCGGCCCGGGCCGAGCAGACCGGCCACGCGCCCCAGCCCTGGGCCTGCTGGACCCTGGTGGCGACGGCGATCTGCTGGGACCTGGAGGCCCGGTCGGCAGTGGGCGCGTAGGCCGTGCCGCCGTAGGCGCGCCAGGTGCCGGCGGCGAACTGGAGCCCGCCGTAGTAGCCGTTGCCGGTGTTGATGTGCCAGTTGCCGCCGCTCTCGCACCGGGCGATGCGGTCCCACACGCCGCCGTCCGCCGCGTGGGCGTTGCCGGTGGCGGCCAGCAGCCCGAGCGGGGCGAGCAGGGCCGCCCCGGCGAGAGCCGCCGTCGTCCGTGCCCTGCGGGCGTTGTCGCGCGTGGTGTCGTGGCTCTTATCGGCACATTCGGACATGTGGATCCCTCTCGAAACACCCGGGGTCCCCCAAGGCGGGCGCGACCGCCGCGCATGGACGCGGTCGGCGCGCTCGCCCCGTCCGCCGCACGAGGTCGTGCCGAGCCGTGCTCGGCCCGGTGCGGTCGGCGGACGTACCCGAGTGGTGCTCGTTGCACACGGCTGAGGAATGTAAGGAGCTGGCGGGGCCCGGATCAACCAACTGCCTGTTCGAGCAGGCCAGTTCACCGTTACCGGCGGTATCGACTTTTTTCGGCCACCCACTTCATTCGCTGATTTCCTGATTTTTCGACCACCGGCACCGCCGATCTGTGACTCACTTCACCGGCCCAAGCCCCTTGCATTTGCCGGGAGTTGACCGTGAGTGTCGGATCCCGCACCTACCGTCACCCTCCGCACGGGATGGTTCGATTCCGTTCGCCGGAGGGCGTGACTCCCGCCACAGATCACCCGTTGTCTTCTTCATGAGCCGGGTCCCTCCCGGTTCATGGGCCGGGAGCCACCCGGCTCCGCCACGCACCACATCCCGAGGGAGCCACCCGTGCCGCGCATGCTCGACGTCAGCGACGCCGTACGCGCCGAGATCGGCGACGAAGAAGCCGACCGGCTGCTCGCCGGACAGAACGCCCCGGGCAGTTACGACTGCACGTCCTGCCGCACCCCCGGCGACTCCGAACAGGAGCACACCAGCACCGTCCTGTTCATCGGGGACGAGACCGCCGTCCTCGCCTTCGCCCACGCCACCTGCCTGCCCTCGCAGGTCGTCCAGGTCACCGAGGAACAGCTGCGGGGCGCGGTCCGCTCCATCAACGGGGACACGAGCCCCTCCGGCAGGGTGCCGGAGCAGACCCCGCCCCAGTGGAACGCCGCCGAGCAGACCCCGCCCCAGTGGGGCGCGACCGAGCAGACCCCGCCCCAGTGGGGCGCGACCGAGCAGACCCCGCCCCAGTGGGGCGCGACCGAGCAGGCCGCGCCGCAGAGGGCGGTGCCGGAGCAGGCCGTGCTCGGGATCACCAGCGGACTCGTGCTGATCGCCGGAGAGTTGCACCCCGCCCTGGTCGTCGAGCCGACCGCGCCCATCGTGCGTCCGGGCTCGCTGGGCGGCGGCGACGAGTTCCTGCCGCTGCTCATCGAGCAGGGCTACGTCCCGGTGACCGAACTCGCCGCCGTGCCGCCGGTGCTGCACGGCTGGTCGGTGCTGCTCGCCGTGGGCCAGCTGCACGCCGTCCTCCAGCCACAGGCCAACGGCGGCCAGCCGGTGGCCTGGTGGCAGGCGCACCAGCCGCTCCAGGTCACCGACGGCTGGCGGGCGGCCGCCAACAAGCACCAGCAGGTGATCATGTTCGCCGCGCCGGTCGGGTCCATCGGCCGGCAGCCGAGGGAGGACCTGCTGCGGGACGCGCTGGACAAGTCCGCGGCGGGCGGAAGGCTGGTCGCGGCGACGCTGCCGCTCGCCGGGACCTGAGCCCGCATCCCTTCCGGTTCGGGGTCGTTTGGAGATACGTGCACGCATATGACGTCCCCCGCCGCCAGTCCTACCCACCGATCCCCTCCGCACGGACGCCCCAGGATCCTCACGGCGGCCCATCGGCCACGCCGATCTACGACGCGCTCTACGCCGAGTACGTCAAGTCCTACCGGACCCTGCCGGGCGACCGCAGCGGCGAGGAGGACCTGGGCTTCGTAGCCTTCGGGAACCTGCCGCACGATACGGGCTCCACCGTGTACGACGCCTACAGCCTGGGGGCCTACAACACCCGCCATGGCACGGGCCGGCAGCAGACGCAGTGGCAGCGGGTCGGGACGATCAGACGGCAGGAGACCGCGATGCGCCACGTTCCCGCGGCCCTGCCACCGGCTCCGCGGCGCGGAATCTGATCCGCCGACGGCGAAGGGGCGGCCCCCGTTCGGGACCGCCCCTTCGCCGTCTCCGCTACTTCTTCTTCGCGCCGCGCTTCTCGCGCACCCGCACCGAGATGTGGATCGGCGTGCCGTCGAAGCCGAACTCCTCACGCAGCCGTCGCTCGATGAACCGTCGGTAGCCGGCCTCGATGAACCCGGAGGCGAACAGCACGAACCGCGGCGGCTTGGTGCCGGCCTGGGTGCCGAACAGGATGCGCGGCTGCTTGCCGCCCCGGATCGGGTGCGGGTGGGCGGCGACCAGCTCGCCGAGGAAGGCGTTCAGGCGGCCGGTCGGCACCCGGGTCTCCCAGCCCGCCAGCGCCGTCTCGATCGCCGGGACCAGCTTCTCCACGTGCCGTCCGGTGTACGCCGAGACGTTGACGCGCGGGGCCCACGCGATCTGCGCGAGCTCGGTCTCGATCTCCCGCTCCAGGTAGTAGCGGCGCTCCTCGTCGAGGGTGTCCCACTTGTTGTAGGCGATGACGAGCGCGCGGCCCGCCTCCACGGCCATGGTGATGATCCGCTGGTCCTGCACCGAGACGGACTCGGAGGCGTCGATCAGGATGACGGCGACCTCCGCCTTCTCGACGGCGGCCGCGGTGCGCAGCGAGGCGTAGTAGTCGGCGCCCTGCTGGAGGTGGACGCGCTTGCGGATACCGGCGGTGTCGACGAACTTCCAGGTCTTGCCGCCCAGTTCGATCAGCTCGTCGACCGGGTCGCGGGTGGTGCCGGCCAGTTCGTTGACGACGACGCGCTCCTCGCCGGCCACCTTGTTCAGCAGCGAGGACTTGCCGACGTTAGGGCGGCCGATCAGGGCCACGCGGCGCGGGCCGCCGATGCCGCCCCCGCCGAACGTCTCGCGCGGCGCCTCGGGGAGCGCCTCCAGGACGCGGTCCAGCATGTCGCCGGTGCCGCGGCCGTGCAGGGCCGAGACCGGGTGCGGCTCGCCGAGACCGAGCGACCACAGGTACGTGGCGTCCGCCTCGCCGCTCGGGCCGTCGACCTTGTTGGCGCACAGCACCACTGGCTTGCCCGCCTTGCGCAGGAGCCGTACGACGGCCTCGTCAGTGTCGGTGGCGCCGACCTTGGCGTCGACGACGAACACCACCGCGTCGGCGGCCTCGATGGCGTACTCGGCCTGCGCGGCCACGGAGGCGTCGATGCCGAGGACGTCCTGCTCCCAGCCGCCGGTGTCGACGACCTTGAAGCGGCGGCCCGCCCACTCTGCCTCGTAGGTGACACGGTCGCGGGTGACGCCCGGCTTGTCCTCGACGACCGCCTCGCGGCGACCGATGATGCGGTTCACCAGAGTCGACTTGCCGACATTGGGGCGGCCGACGACGGCGAGGACGGGCAGCGGGCCGTGTCCGGCGGCCTCGATGGCGCCCTCGACGTCCTCGACGTCGAAGCCCTCTTCCGCGGCGAGCTCCATGAACTCCGCGTACTCGACGTCGCCGAGCGCCCCGTGCTCGTACTCGTGCTCGGCCGAGCCGTCGGGCTGGATGTCGTCGTTCATGAAGTCCGTACCTCGTCGTTCATCGTGGTGATCGGTGGAACACCACCGGTTCGCGGTGATCCACTACTCAAGTGTGGCGCCCGGTCAGTCGCCGGGCGTTTTCCAGGTGGTCGGTGAGCTGCTTCTGGATGCGCTCGGTCGCCTCGTCCAGGGCCCGGCGTGTGCGCCGCCCGCCGTCGTCGCCCGCTTCGAACGGGTCGCCGAAGACGACGTCGACCCGGTGGCGCAGCGGAGGCAGCCCCTTTATCAACCGTCCGCGTCTCTCGGAACTTCCCAGCACGGCGACCGGAACGATCGGGGCGCCGCTGCGGACCGCGAAGTAGGCGAGCCCGGCCCGCAGGGAGGCGAAGTCGCCCTCGCCGCGGGTGCCCTCGGGGAAGATCCCGAGGACGCCGCCCTGCTTCAGGACGCCGAGCGCCCGTGTGATCGCCGAGCGGTCCGCGGAGTGCCGGTCCACCTGGAGCTGGCCGATGCCGGTCAGGAAGGGGCCGAGCGGGCCGACGAACGCCTCCTTCTTGATCAGGAAGTGCACCGGCCGGGGTGCCACGCCCATGACCATCGGGCCGTCGACGTTGTGCGCGTGGTTGACCGCGAGGATCACCGGGCCGGTGGCGGGTACCTTCCAGGCGCCCAGCACGCGCGGGCGCCACAGCCCGTACATCAGCCCGACGCCGATCCGCCGGCCGACGTCGGCACCGCGCTCCGACGGCGGGCCCGCCGCACGCTCCGGCGGACGGCTCACTTCGCGGCCCGCTTCTCCTCGACGAGGGTGACCACGCACTCGATGACCTGTGCCAGCGTCAGCTCGGTGGTGTCCACCTCGACGGCGTCGCCGGCCTTGGCCAGCGGGGAGGTCTTGCGGCTGGAGTCGGCCGCGTCGCGCTTGATCAGGGCCTCACGGGTGGCATGGACGTCGACGCCCTTGAGCTCGCCGCTGCGCCGGGCGGCGCGGGCCTCCGGGGAGGCGGTGAGGAAGATCTTCAGGTCGGCGTCGGGCAGCACGGTGGTGCCGATGTCGCGGCCCTCGACGACGATCCCGGCCTCGGCGGACACGGCCAGCGAGCGCTGGAGCTCGGTGATCCGGGTCCGCACCTCCGGTACGGCGCTGACCGCGCTGACCTGGGCGGTGACCTCCTGGGTGCGGATCGGACCGGCCACGTCCACGCCGTCGACGGTGATCGTCGGGTGGGCGGGGTCGGTACCGGAGACGATCTCGGGCTTGCCGGCCACCGCGGCGATCGCGGTGGGGTCGTCCATGTCGATCCCGTTGGTCACCATCCACCACGTGATCGCCCGGTACTGGGCGCCGGTGTCCAGGTAGCTCAGGCCGAGCTGCGCGGCCACGGCCTTCGATGTGCTCGACTTGCCCGTGCCGGAAGGGCCGTCGATGGCGACGATCACGGGCTGGGCGGTCCGGGCGGCGCCGTTTTCCACAGCGGGGCACCTTCCTGGTGAAGGGTGGCGGGTGGTGTGCGGGACGCGAGAGCGCCCCGCACAAGGTTACTGGCTTCCCGGACACCCTCTTACTGGCGGATGGACCAGCCCCGGTCCCGCAGGGCGGAGGTGAGGACCGGGGCCGCCTTCGGCTCGACCATGAGCTGCACCAGACCGGCCTGCTGCCCGGTGGCGTGCTCGATGCGCACGTCCTCGATGTTGACCCCGGCCAGCCCCGCGTCCGCGAAGATGCGGGCCAGTTGGCCCGGCTGGTCGTCGATGAGGACCGCGACGACCTCGTACACCCGCGGCGCGGACCCGTGCTTGCCGGGGACCCGGACCTGGCCGGCGTTGCCCCGCCGCAGCACGTCCTCGATGCCGGCGGCGCCCTCGCGGCGCTTGGCCTCGTCGGAGGACTGGAGGGCGCGCAGGGCCTGCACGGCCTCCTCCAGGTCGGTGGAGATGTCGGAGAGCAGGTCGGCGACCGGTCCCGGGTTGGCGGACAGGATGTCGATCCACATCCGCGGGTCGGAGGCCGCGATCCGGGTCACGTCCCTGATGCCCTGCCCGCACAGCCGTACGGCCGCGTCCTCGGCGTTCTTCAGGCGTGCGGCGACCAGGCTGGAGACCATGTGGGGCATGTGGGAGACGAGGGCCACGGCACGGTCGTGGGCGTCCGCGTCCATGACCACCGGGACTGCCCGGCAGTGCGAGACGAGCTCCAGGGCGAGGTTGAGGACCTCGGTGTCGGTGTCCCGGGTGGGGGTGAGCACCCAGGGGCGGCCTTCGAAGAGGTCACCGGTCGCCGCCAGCGGACCCGACTTCTCGCGACCCGACATGGGGTGCGTGCCGATGTAGCCGGTCAGGTCCAGGCCCATCGACTCCAGCTCACGGCGCGGGCCGCCCTTGACACTGGCCACGTCCAGGTAGCCGCGGGCCACGCCCCGGCGCATGGCGTCGGCGAGCACTCCCGCCACGTGCGCCGGCGGCGCGGCGACGATGGCGAGGTCGACCGGGCCGTCCGGGGCCTCGTCCGTGCCGGCGCCGAGCGCCGCGGCCGTACGGGCCTGCTCCGGGTCGTGGTCGGCGAGGTGCACGACCACCCCGCGCTGGGCGAGGGCCAGGGCGGCGGAGGTGCCGATCAGCCCGGTGCCGATCACGAGTGCGTTTCTCACTGGGCGATGTCCTTGCGCAGGGCGGCCGCCGCGCCGAGGTAGACGTGGGCGATCTCGGCGCGCGGCCGGTCGGACTCGATGTGCGCGAGGACGCGGACGACGCGGGGCATGGCGCCCTCGATGTCCAGTTCCTGGGCACAGATCAGCGGTACGTCGACGATGCCCAGCTTGCGGGCCGCGGCGGCCGGGAAGTCGCTGTGCAGGTCGGGAGTGGCCGTGAACCAGACGCTGATCAGGTCGTCCGCGGTCAGGCCGTTCCGCTCCAGGACGGCGGTGAGCAGCGCCCCGACCTGCTCGTCCATGTGCCCGGCCTCGTCCCGCTCGAGTTGGACGGCCCCCCGGACCGCTCGTACCGCCACGGTGCTGCTCCTTGCTGAGGTGAATCGGGTCTCGCGTCCAGCCTAGTCAGACCGCGTGGGACGGGTGGCCGGCGCCCGCCCGCTGAGACGACTGGGGAAACGGGTGGTTTATTACGTGCTGTCACGATGTGCTTCGACTTGACCGAATTCGATGCGAAGATGCTGATGCTCCGCTCGGAGCTCATCCCTTACCTCCCCCGGAACCCCGGAGTGACGACATGACGCAGGGCTCGACGCGGCGCACGGTTCTCGCCACGAGTGCGGTGGCGCTCGTGGCGGCGGGCTGCGGCACCAAAGCCGGCAGCAACTCCGAGGCGTCGCCTTCCGCAGAGGCGAACTCCCCCTCGGACGGGACGACGTCCCACCCTTCGGCGGCCTCCGGCGCCACGGAGGGGACCGCCGCCGGGCCGGAGCTGGCGAGCACGGCCGACATCCCGGAAGGCGGCGGCAAGGTCTTCGCCGAGCAGAAGGTCGTGGTCACCCAGCCGAAGAAGGGCGAGTTCAAGGCCTTCTCGGCGATCTGCTCGCACCAGGGCTGCACGGTGGGCAAGATCGCCAACGGCATGATCGACTGCCCCTGCCACGGCAGCAGGTTCCGCATCGCCGACGGCTCGGTCGCCAATGGGCCGGCGGTCAGCCCGCTGGACGCCAAGCAGATCAAGGTGGAGGGAAATTCCATCCACCTGCTGTGAGGATCCGCGTACGCTCCCGGGCATGCAGCCCGAGGACCTGGTGCGTGACCACACCATCTACGCCTGTGTCATGGGGTCGCGGGCCTTCGGGCTGGCGACGGACGACAGCGACACGGACCGCAGAGGCGTGTTCGTCGCGCCCACTCCCCTGTTCTGGCGCTTCGAGAAGCCGCCGACGCATGTGGAGGGGCCCCTCGATGAGCAGTTCAGCTGGGAGCTGGAGCGCTTCTGCGTGCTGGCGCTGCGCGCGAACCCCAACATCCTGGAGTGCCTGCACTCGCCCCTGGCGGAGTACGTGGACGACACCGGCCGCGAACTGCTGTCCCTGCGTGGCGCGTTCCTCTCCCGGCAGGTGTACGGGACGTTCACCCGCTATGCGCTGAGCCAGCGCGGGAAGCTCGAAGCCGATGTCCGCACGCACGGCGCCCCGCGCTGGAAGCACGCGATGCACCTGCTGCGCCTGCTGGCCAGCGCCCGCGACCTGCTGCGCACCGGCACGCTGACGGTCGACGTCGGCGACCGGCGCGAACCGCTCCTGAAGGTGCGGCGGGGTGAGGTCCCGTGGCCCGAGGTCGAGTCCTGGATGGCCCGCCTGGCCGCCGAGACCGAACGGGCCGCCGACCGCACCCCGCTCCCCGCGGAGCCCGATCACCGACGCGTGGCGGACTTCCTGCGCCGTGTCCGCCACGCGTCGGCCTGCCAGGCAGGCGTCTGAGCCGGCCGGGCCCTGAGGCCGGGTCGGCCAGGCCCAGAGGCCGGAGGCCGGGTCGGCCAGGCCCGGAGCCCGGGTCGCCCACTGCCTAGAGGTCGACCTCGTTCATCAGCATGCCGACCTCGGTGTTCGACAGGCGGCGGAGCCAGCCGGACTTCTGGTCGCCCAGGGTGATCGGGCCGAAGGCGGTGCGGACGAGCTTGTCGACCGGGAAGCCCGCGGCGGCGAGCATGCGGCGGACGATGTGCTTGCGACCCTCGTGGAGGGTGACCTCCACGAGGTAGTTCTTGCCGGTCTGCTCGACGACCCGGAAGTGGTCCGCGCGCGCGTAGCCGTCCTCCAGCTGGATGCCGTCCTTGAGCTGCTTGCCCAGGTCCCGCGGGATGGGCCCGACGATGTGCGCGAGGTAGGTCTTGCGCACGCCGTACTTCGGGTGGGTCAGCCGGTGCGCCAGCTCGCCGTGGTTGGTGAGCAGGATCACGCCCTCGGTCTCGGTGTCGAGCCGGCCGACGTGGAAGAGGCGCGTCTCGCGGTTGGTGACGTAGTCACCGAGGCACTGGCGGCCCTCCGGGTCCTCCATGGTGGAGACGACACCGGCGGGCTTGTTCAGCGAGAAGAACTGGTACGACTGCGTGGCCACGGTCAGGCCGTCGACCTTGACCTCGTCCTTCTCCGGGTCGACCCGGCGGCCCTGCTCCAGGACGATCTCGCCGTTGACCTCGACCCGGGCCTGCTCGATCAGCTCCTCGCAGGCGCGCCGCGAACCGTATCCCGCGCGGGCGAGCACCTTCTGCAGACGCTCGCCCTCCTGCTCGGCGCCCGGGAAGGTCTTGGGCAGCTTGACGTCCTTCTTGCCGGCGTACCGATCGCGGTTGCGCTCCTCCATCCGCGTCTCGTACTCGCGGGAGCGGGCCGGAGCCGTACGGCCGCCCTGCTGGGGCTGCTTGGGGCCGCCCTTGGCGCCACCGCGCGCGGTTCCGCCGCGTCCGGACTTGGGGCCGTCCTTGGTCGCGCCGGGGCCGACGTCGTAGCGGCGCTCCTCGGGTCGGGGGTTGCGGGGGCGGCCCTGCCCCTGCCGCTCGTCCCTGTTGTTGCCGGCACCGCGGTAGTTGCCGCGCCCGCCGTTCCTGCCGCTGCCGCTGCTTCGCATCAAAATTCCGTCGTCGTGTTCGTCGTGTGGTCGCCGTCTGCGCCCGGCGCGTCATCGGGAGCGTCCGGGTCGAACGACGGTACGCCCTCCTGGGTCTCGGCCTCGATCGCCTCCGCCTCGGGGAGGAAGGGCGCGAGTTCCGGGAGCTCGTCCAGACCGCGCAGGCCCATCCGCTCCAGGAAGTAGTTCGTCGTCCTGTACAGGATCGCACCTGTTTCGGGTTCCGCGCCCGCCTCCTCGACCAGACCGCGTTGGAGCAGCGTACGCATGACTCCGTCGCAGTTGACCCCGCGGACGGCGGAGACGCGGCTGCGGCTGACCGGCTGGCGGTAGGCGACCACGGCGAGGGTCTCCAGGGCGGCCTGGGTGAGCCGGGCCTGCTGGCCGTCCAGGACGAAGCCCTCGACGGCGGCGGCGTACTCGGGGCGGGTGTAGAAACGCCAGCCGCCGGCGATCAGCCGCAGCTCGAAGCCGCGGCCCTGCACGGTGTACTCGTCCGCCAGTTCGCGCAACGCGTCCGCGATCTGCCGGCGGGGCCGTTGCAGGATCCTCGCCAGGTGCTCCTCGGTCGCGGGCTCGTCCACGACCATGAGGACGGCCTCCAGGGCGGGCCTGAGGTCGAGGTCGGCGACGGTGCTCGGGCCCTCGGACGGGTCGGTGGTCTCCTCGCTCACGCCTTCTTCTCCTCCTTGGGCTCCTCGGGCTCCTTGGGCACCTCGGGCGGACGGTCGAACTCGTCCGTCACCGTGGGCGTCTCGTCCCCGTCACCGCCGGTCCAGCGCACGATCAGCTCGCCGAGGGCGGTCTCCTGGTCCAGGGCCACGGCCTTCTCGCGGTACAGCTCGAGCAGGGCGAGAAAGCGGGCCACGACGGTGAGCGTGTCGTCGGTGTCCGCCACCAGTTCCCGGAAGCCGGCCTCACCGAGTTCCCGCAGCCGCGCGATCACGATCCCCGCCTGCTCCCGCACGCTGACCAGCGGCGCGTGGATGTGGTCGACGTACACCTGCGGCTTGGGCTTGGGCTGCATCGCCTTGACCGCGAGTTCGGCGAAGCGCGCCGCGCCGATGCTGATGACGACCTCGGGCAGCAGTTCGGCGTGGTGGGGTTCCAGCCCGACGGTACGGGGGTGGCGCCGGCCCTCCTCGTCCAGCCGGCGGCTGAAGATGTCGGCGATCTGCTTGTACGCGCGGTACTGGAGCAGCCGTGCGAACAGCAGGTCGCGTGCTTCGAGCAGCGCCAGGTCGGCCTCGTCCTCCACCTCGGCCGCGGGCAGCAGCCGTGCCGCCTTCAGGTCGAGCAGGGTGGCGGCCACGACCAGGAACTCGGTCGTCTGGTCCAGGTCCCAGTCGGGCCCCATGGCCCGGATGTGCGCCATGAACTCGTCGGTGACCTTGGACAGGGCCACCTCGGTGACGTCGAGCTTGTGCTTCGAGATCAGCTGGAGCAGCAGGTCGAACGGCCCCTCGAAGTTGGCCAGCCGAACCTTGAACACCCCGTCGCCGGCCCCCTCCGACGGCGGCCCGGCCTCGTCCCCCACACCGGAAGCGGCCTCGACCACCGCCTCGGGCACCGGCGCGGCCTCCGCCCGGCTCCCGCCATCGACCGCTGGTCCGAGGGCAACACCGGACTCCGCCCGCGAATCGGGTGCGACCGCCGACCGCGCAGAAGCCCCGGAGCCCGGCGCGGCTTCCGCCCGGCGCCCCGCGTCGGCTTCCGCTTCGGAAGCAGCACGAGTCTCCGCCCGGGAAACGACTGTGACCGCCGACTCCGAAACGTCTCCGGACTCCAGCGCATCCTCCGCCCGGCGCCCCGCGTCAGCCGTTGGTCGGAGGGCGCCACGAGCCTCCGCCCGGGAACCGTTCGCGACCGCCGGCTGCGAGGCATCCCCGGCCCCCGGCGTGGCCGTCGTGTCGGAAGCGGCGCGGGGCGAGCCGCTCGGCTCGGCCGGCGCAGTCTCGGCGACGCCGATCGCCTGCTGGGCCGGCGGCTCGGCGGCCGGGCTCACCGGACCGTCCCCGGGGAGGTCCGCCGGAGGCTCAGGAGCCGGTACCGACGGCTTGGAAGGCTGCTCGGCGGCCCCGGGTGCGGGCATGGGCTCCGGGGGCGCGGCCGGCGGTTCGGGGCGCTCGTCCTGGGGCGCGGGTGGCTCGGGTGGGTGAGCCGATGGTGGGGATGCCGTTCCCGGGCCGCGGCCGAGGGCGCGTCTGCGGCCGGTGGGGGTGGGAGCGTCGTTCGAGGTCATTGCCGTCGCAGGCTACCGCTTACCGCCCACGCGGACGGCTAACGGCCGCGCAGCCGCCGAACCAGGATGCTCGCCTCGCCCCGGGACTCCAGGTCGGCCAGCACCACGGCGATCGCCTCGCGGACGATGCGCCCGCGGTCCACGGCGAGCCCGTGCTCGCCGCGGAGCACCAACCGGGCGTGCTCGAGGTCCATGAGCTCCTCGGCGGACACGTACACGGTGATCTTCTCGTCGTGCCGTTCCCGTCCGCTGGGCCGGCGCGCCGCGCCGCGGCCCCGCTTGCGCGGCTGCGCGGCGGCAGAACCTTCCTGCGCCGCCGCCGAACGCCGCGCGGAGCGCTCCGCGGTCGCGGACCGGCTGCGGGACTCGCCCGCGTCGTTCGGCCCCGCATCCACCGCCACGTGCTCCGCGCCCTCGCCGTCGCCGCCCTGCGCGGGCACCGAATGCGGCGCGTCCTCCGCGGCGGCGGCCGCGTCGCCCTCCGCCGCGGGGGCGGGCACCCGGGCCTCGCCGCCTGCCTGGCGTCGGGGAGTGGACGGCTGGAGCGCCATTCCCCCTGTCGTACGGAACAGTTCGTCGGCCCCCGGCAGACTCACTCGGCGTGACACCGGGCGAGCACCTCCCTGGCGAGCTGGCGGTAGGCGGCGGCACCGACGGAGTTGGAGGCGTACGTGGTGATCGGCTCACCGGCGACCGTGGTCTCCGGGAAGCGGACCGTGCGCCCGATGACCGTGTGGTACACGTGGTCGTCGAACGCCTCGACGACACGCGCGAGCACCTCACGGCTGTGCACGGTGCGCGAGTCGTACATCGTGGCCAGGATCCCGTCGAGCTCCAGCTCCGGGTTGAGGCGCTCCTGGACCTTCTCGATGGTCTCGGTCAGCAGTGCCACACCGCGCAGCGCGAAGAACTCGCACTCCAGCGGCACGATCACCTTGTGCGCGGCCGTGAGGGCGTTGACGGTGAGCAGGCCGAGCGAGGGCTGGCAGTCGATGACGATGTAGTCGTAGTCGTCCATCAGCGGCTTCAGGGCGCGCTGGAGCGTCGACTCGCGCGCGACCTCGCTCACCAGCTGGACCTCGGCGGCCGACAGGTCGATGTTGCTGGGCAGCAGGTCCATGTTGGGGACCGCCGTCTTCAGCAGGACCTCGTCCGCGGACATGCCCCGCTCCATGAGCAGGTTGTAGACGGTGAGGTCGAGCTCCATGGGGTTGACGCCGAGACCCACCGACAGCGCGCCCTGCGGGTCGAAGTCCACGAGCAGCACCCGGCGGCCGTACTCCGCGAGCGCGGCACCCAGGTTGATGGTCGACGTGGTCTTGCCGACGCCGCCCTTCTGGTTGCACATCGCGATGATCTTCGCGGGGCCGTGGTCGGTCAGCGGACCCGGGATCGGGAAGTACGGCAGCGGGCGTCCGGTCGGGCCGATGCGCTCACGGCGCTGGCGGGCCGCGTCGGGCGCGAGCGTGGCCGCGTACTCGGGGTCGGGCTCGTACTCGGCGTCGGGGTCGTAGAAGTGCCCCTCGGGCAGTTCGTCGTAGTCGGCGAAGTGGTTGTGGGGCGCGCCACTTCCGTCGCCGGCCATGGCGTTCACGTGATGGCCATCCATGCTTGGGTGTGCTGGCTGAGTCACCCCTGGTGTCCGGTGACTCTGGTGGGCTGCGAAGGTGCGCACAGCAACGGAGCCGACAGCCTCGAGCCGCGTGGGGCCCTGGCCCGTCGCAGGCATTCCTGGTTGACCACCCCCGGGAGAAAATGTCGACTCATTCACAAGTCGTCTTACCTCCTTGGTGACCAGGGAACTTCTAGACAGGTCAGCGTGGCACCATGCCGACGATTGGCGACTCTATGGCGTGTCGGCGGTCCGCAGCAACACAATCCGCCGGACCCGGCCCGATGTGTCGGTAATGGAACACACCTCTGTCAAGGGCGTACGACCGTCGCACGACAGGTTTCACCGGTGCGTGAATCGGTCGAATGGTTGCGTTCGAGGCGAGTTGACCGAGTGCGGCGAAGTGACCATACACACATCCGGCCGGACCTTGTGGGACAAGGTCCGGCCGGTCGTGCGAGGTTGACGACGCGTGTTGACGTATCGCCTTTCACACCTTGGCGACTTGGCGACCCGCTCAGCCGAGCAGGGACTCCAGCGCGACGTGCTCCAGGCCGTGGGCCTCGGCGACCTCGCGGTAAACGACCTTGCCCTCGTGGGTGTTGAGGCCCTTGGCCAGCGCCGCGTCACGGCGCAGCGCCTCCACCCAGCCGCGGTTGGCGAGTTCGACGATGTACGGCAGCGTGGCGTTGGTCAGCGCGTAGGTCGAGGTGTTGGGCACCGCGCCCGGCATGTTGGCGACGCAGTAGAACACCGACTCGTGGACCTTGAAGGTCGGCTCGGCGTGCGTGGTCGCGTGGGAGTCCTCGAAGCATCCGCCCTGGTCGATCGCGATGTCGACAAGGACACTTCCGGCCTTCATCCGGGACACCAGCTCGTTGCTGACCAGCTTCGGGGCCTTGGCGCCCGGGACGAGCACGGCGCCGACCACGAGGTCGGCCTCGACGCAGGCCTTCTCCAGCTCGAAGGCGTTGGAGACGACGGTCTTGATCTTCGTGCCGAAGATCTTGTCCGCCTCCTTGAGCTTGTTGATGTCCTTGTCCAGGAGGGTCACGTGGAAGCCCAGACCGATGGCGATCTGCGCGGCGTTCCAGCCGGAGACGCCACCGCCGATGATGACGGCCTCGCCGGCCGGCACGCCCGGGACGCCGCCCGGCAGCACACCGCGGCCGCCCGCGGCGCGCATCAGGTGGTAGGCGCCGACCTGCGGCGCGAGGCGGCCCGCGACCTCGGACATTGGGGCGAGCAGCGGCAGCGCGCGGTTCGGGAGCTCGACGGTCTCGTAGGCGATCGCCGTGGTGCCGGACTCCAGCAGGGCGTCCGTGCACTCCTTCGAGGCGGCCAGGTGCAGGTAGGTGAAGAGGATCTGGTCCTTGCGGAGGCGGTGGTACTCCTCGGCGATGGGCTCCTTGACCTTCAGCACCATGTCGGCGGCGGCCCAGACCTCGTCCGCGGTCTCGAGGATCCGGGCGCCGGCGGCCACGTACTCCTCGTCCGGGATCGAGGAGCCGACGCCCGCGTTCCGCTCGACGACGACCTGGTGGCCGTTACGCACGAGCTCGTGCACGCCGGCGGGGGTGATGGCCACCCGGAACTCGTTGTTCTTGACTTCGCGGGGGATGCCGACCTTCACGTCGATCACGGTCCTTGGCTCAGAGAATGTGGGGCAATATCAGACGTACCCCGGCATGCGAGGGCATACCAGGCAACACCGCAGGAGAACGAGCGGCAGAACCAGTCTAATGAAGGCTTTCTCTCTGTCTAGCCTTCCATTGCATCAATCTTCAGTGGATGCACTGCGGATTTCGCAGGCATTGGCGTCATCTTCCGTCAAGGGGCCCTCCGGGCCGCCGTCCTCGGCCGCAGAGACCTCGTCGCCGAGCATGCGCCGGGCCGTCCCGCGGTGCAGGGCCGCCGTGGCCGAGTCGCCCAGCCGCTCCAGGGTGTCGGCGAGCCGCAACTGGAGCGCCGCCTGGAGCCGTACGTCCTCGGCACGGCGGGCCCATTCCACCGCCTCCCGGCAGGTGCGCAGGCAGTCCTCGGGCCGCCCGGCGTACTCCTGGACGCGCGCCAGCTCGCTCAACGCCCTCGCGTGGGCGGCGACATCGCCCGCCTTGCGGTGCATGGCGGCGGCCGCCCGCCAGTCGCGCAGGGCCTCGCCGTAGCGGCCCGCGTAGGTATGCGCGGTGGCGATGCGGCCGTAGAGGCGGGCGGCGTCCTCGCGCTCCTCGCGCGCGAGCCGCTGCGCCAGGGCCCGGCCGAACCAGTCGGCGGCCCGGTCGTAGTCCCCCAGCTCCTGATGGGCGCTGCCTACGGATTCCATGGCGCGGCTGATCGCGTACGGGTCGTCGGCCTCCCGTCCGGCGTCCAGCGCGGCCCGGTAGCGGGCCAGTGCCCCGGCCGTACGCCCGGTGCGGGCGTCCAGGTCGGCGAGGTTCAGCAGGGCGGCGGCCCTCTCCCGGGGCAGCCCCCGCCGCTCGGCCACGTCCAGGACGAGCCGGTGGATGCCGTAGAGGTCACCGGCGGCGGCCTGGGTGCCGATGTGCGCCACCATGGCCCGCACCAGCTGGGACATCAAGCGGCGGGCCAGGGTGTCCAGTTCGCCGTCGGCGACGGCGAGCCGGGCCGCGGCGAGCAGGGCGGGCCTGCGGGCCCGCAGCCACTTCTCGGCGGCCCGCGGAGTGGCGAAGCGCAGCCCGGGAGGCAGACTCTTCAGCTTCTCCCTGGTCTCGGGGCTGTCGGTCTCGGTGATCGCCCGGCAGGACTGGAGCAGCCGCACGGTCCGCTCCAGCATCCGGGCGCGGGCGAGCCGCAGCTCGGCGGGGCGGTCCCGGCGTCCGGCGAGGTCCGCCAGCAGCGGGTGCAGGCAGCCGGGAACCTCGTAGCACGGCAGTGATGAGGGGACGGCGCGCAGCACGCCGAGTTCGGCGAAGTCGTCGAGGAAGCCGCGGGCGGCCTCGACCGAGCAGCCGGCGAGCGCGGAGGCGGTCTGCGGGTCGACGTCTCCGGCCGGGGCGAGGGAGAGCAGGCGCAGCAGCCGGGCGGCCGGACCGGACAGAGTGTCGTGCACGAACCGGAGCACCCGGTCGAGGACGGAGCGCTCGTCGGGGTCGGCGCGCAGCTGCTTGGCGAGGTCGGCGACGGCCGCCTGGGGGTGGGCGGCGAGCCAGCCGCCGGCCAGGGTGAGCGCGGCGGGCTGGCCCTGGCAGACCTCGATCAGGCTCTCGGCGGCACGCGGGTCGACGGTGATGCGCACCGGGTCGATGCGCTGCGCCAGCAGCTCCACGCCGGACTTCGTGTCCAGGCCGCCCAGGGTGCACGGGCGGACGTCGGCGATCCCGGTGAGCGGGCCCCGGGAGACGGCGACGAGCAGGCAGTCGGCGTTCTCCGGCAGCAGCGCGTCGACCTGGTCCGCGCCGGCCGCGTCGTCGAGCAGGAGCAGCGCCCGGCGCTCGGCGAGGGCGGTGCGCAAGGCCTCGGTCAGGTCGTCCTCGGCGGCGCCGGGCGGGGTCGGCAGATCGAGGGCGGTGAGCAGGTCGCGGGCGACGGCCTCGACGGGTACGGGGGTGCCGTCGGGTTCGGTGAGCCTGGCGCGCAGTACACCGCCGGGGTAACGCTGCGCGACCTGCCCCACCAGTTCCTCGGCGAGCGCCGTACGGCCGGATCCTGGCCTGCCCGCGATCAGCAGGACGCGTGCGCGCGGCTCCTTGCGGCCGGCCAGGGTGTCGAGGCCGGCCCGCTCGATGTCGGCGCGCAGCTCCTTCAACTCCCGTGTACGGCCCAGGAAAAGACTCCTCGCGGCCGCGGGGAACCGGTCCCCGCCGGACAGGTTCACGCCACCTGCGTCCACCGCCTGATCCGTCACGGGCCACACTCCCGTCCCACGCACGTGCAAGCCCGCCGGGACTCCGGTTCGGGCGTTTCCAGAGCCTAGTTCACGCTCTGCGACGTTCCGTGAGGAGCACGGCGGACACGTCGCCCGATCGGATCTGGCGATCGTCACACCGCAGGGGTCACCGGTGTGCTCAGGACGCGAAGGGGCGCGCCGGCCAGGGCGCCTCGGCCGGGCGCAGCGCGTCCAGTCCGTCCCCCTGGCGCGCGGCGACCAGCGACAGGACGCCCACCACCAGGCAGTTGTTGTGCAGTTCGCCCGCGAGCACGCCCCGTACCAGTTCGTCCACCGGCATCCGCGCGTGCTCCATGTCGGTCTCCTCGTGCTCCGCCGCGAAGCGCTCGCCGACCGCCTCGGACAGGCCCCGGGCGAGGAAGATCCGCACGGACTCGTCGCAGCCGCCCGGGGTGGTGTAGACGTCGGTCAGCACCCGCCAGTCCTCGGCCTTGACGTGGGCCTCCTCGTACAGCTCGCGCTGGGCGGCGTGCAGCGGGTTCTCGCCGGGCACGTCGAGCAGGCCCGCCGGGATCTCCCACAGCCGCTGCCGCACCGGGTGGCGGTACTGGCGGATCAGCAGCACCCGGTCCTCCTCGTCGAGGGCGAGGACGGCCACGGAGCCCGGATGCACCTGGTAGTCGCGGGTGACCACGGAGCCGTCGGGCATGACGACGTCGTCGGTGCGGATGGAGGTCTTGCCGCCGACGAACGGGGTGCTGGTGGCCCGGATCTCCCACTCCTCCGGGATGTCCTTGATCGTCATGCCCTGACCTTTCCGACGTGCGCAAGCAGAACGGGGGTGCGCACCTTCGACGGTACGCACCCCCGCAACCGTACAACCGGGTGTGCTACTTGGAGTTCTTCCGCTCGACGGCGGCCTTCACCAGGCCCGCGAACAGCGGGTGCGGACGCGTCGGGCGCGAGCGCAGCTCCGGGTGCGCCTGGGTGGCGACCAGGTAGGGGTGGACCTCGCGCGGGTACTCCACGTACTCGACGAGCTTGCCGTCCGGGGAGGTGCCGGAGAAGACGATGCCCGCCTTCTTCTCCAGCTCCGCGCGGTAGGCGTTGTTCACCTCGTAGCGGTGGCGGTGGCGCTCCTCGACGTACTCCTTGCCGTCGTAGACCTCGCGCACGATCGAGCCCTCGGCCAGCTTCGCCGGGTACATGCCGAGCCGCATGGTGCCGCCCATGTCGCCCTCGCCGGCGACGATGTCCATCTGCTCGGCCATGGTGGAGATCACCGGGTGGCCGGTGGCCGGGTCGAACTCGGTGGAGTTGGCGTCCGCGATGTCGGCGAGGTTGCGGGCGGCCTCGATCACGATGCACTGCAGGCCCAGGCACAGACCCAGCAGCGGGATGCCGTTCTCGCGGGCGTAGCGGATGGCGCCGACCTTGCCGAGCACGCCGCGGTCGCCGAAGCCGCCCGGAATGCAGATGCCGTCGACGCCGGCGAGCTGCTGCTCGGCGCCGGCCGCGGTCTTGCAGTCGTCGGAGGTGACCCACTTGATCGTCACCCGGGCCCTGTTGGCGAAGCCGCCCGCGCGCAGCGCCTCGGTCACCGACAGATAGGCGTCGGGCAGGTCGATGTACTT
Source organism: Streptomyces sp. NPDC093064 (assembly GCF_044754605.1). Taxonomy (NCBI): domain Bacteria; kingdom Bacillati; phylum Actinomycetota; class Actinomycetes; order Kitasatosporales; family Streptomycetaceae; genus Streptomyces; species Streptomyces sp. NPDC093064. The sequence continues at coordinate 18,903 of NZ_JBIVPK010000004.1, read as the reverse complement.
GCCGACCAGGGCCAGGGTGATCTCGTGCTCGGGCTTGTGGACGCGGTCCAGCAGGTCGTCCCAGGTCGTCCAGTCCACGTCGCGGAAGGGCAGGTCCAGCTTGCGCACGACGTAGGCGTCCAGGCCCTCGGAGTGCACGACCTTCGGGATGTCGTAGATCGACCGGGCGTCGGGGCAGGCGACCACGGCCGCCTCGTCGACGTCGCACATCAGGGAGATCTTGCGCTTGATCGCGGTGGGCACCTCGCGGTCGCAGCGCAGCACGATCGCGTCGGGCTGGATGCCGATGTTGCGCAGCGCGGCGACCGAGTGCTGGGTCGGCTTGGTCTTCAGCTCCCCGGAGGGGCCGATGTAGGGAAGCAGCGAGATGTGCACGACGAAGACGTTGTCCCGGCCGACCTCGTGGCGGACCTGGCGGACGGTCTCCAGGAACGGCAGCGACTCGATGTCGCCGACCGTGCCGCCGACCTCGGTGATGACGACGTCCACCTCGTCGGTGGCCATGCGCCGGATGCGGTGCTTGATCTCGTTGGTGATGTGCGGGATGACCTGCACCGTGTCGCCCAGGTACTCGCCGCGCCGCTCCTTGGCGATGACCGTGGAGTACACCTGGCCGGTGGTGACGTTGGCGGAGCCGTCCAGGTCGCGGTCGAGGAAGCGCTCGTAGTGGCCGATGTCCAGGTCGGTCTCGGCGCCGTCGTTGGTGACGAACACCTCACCGTGCTGGAAGGGGTTCATCGTGCCCGGGTCGACGTTGAGGTACGGGTCCAGCTTCTGCATCACGACGCGCAGGCCCCGGGCCTTCAGCAGCATGCCCAGGCTGGAGGCGGTGAGGCCCTTGCCGAGCGAGGAGGCGACACCCCCGGTGACGAAGATGTGCTTGGTCGTCGTGGCTTTGCTGTTTCGGAAAGCAGCGGGCGGCATGGCCAAGAGGGGGCTCCCGTGGTCGCGGTCTGTCGTGCGGTACGGCTGGCCGGTCCGGGGAACCCGGTGTCCGGCTGAGGCGCCGTCGCTGCGGTTCGGGGGTTTCGAGCCCACCGGTCCACGGGCTACCAGGGTATCAGCGCCTGACGGGCATGGCTCCCGGCCACGCTCCGCGCACGCTCGGACACGTGCGCGTACCACTCACAGGTCCCTCACCCATGGCTCACTCGTTCGGCGCACCCGGGTTGCCCGGAGCGGCACGCAGATCATCTACGTGCGTCGTATCCTGCTCGGACACTCGCTGAGGAGCCCCGCCGGCAACACGGCACCACCCCCGTCCGTATGACCCGGAACAACAAGAGCTCGTCAGTTCGTTGAGCAAGGGTTGTCGTTCTGCCCCCACGGCCGACCGGCGGTCCCCCCACCGCTCGACGACGCAGTACAACCACCCCTTGACCGCACTAGCGACAGCCCCTTCGCGGGGTGTGACGTGGCCGTTCGACTGGAGTTGCACGTGGCCGGGCGCATCGAAGACTACGCACTCATCGGAGACATGCAGACCGCTGCCCTGGTCTGCCGGGACGGGACAGTCGACTGGCTGTGCCTGCCCCGCTTCGATTCCCATGCCATCTTCGCGGGCCTGCTGGGTACCGAGGAACACGGTTTTTGGCGGATCGGCCCGGCCTTCGCGGCCGGCACACTGCCGCCCACGGCGGCCCGGCGCAGTTACCGCGGCGACTCGCTGATCCTGGAATCCGAGTGGGACACCCCGCGCGGCACGGTCCGCGTGACCGATTTCATGCCCCCGCGCGACGGCGCCCCGCAGGTGATCCGCATCGTGGAGGGCGTCACCGGCCGGGTGCCGATGCGCTCGGCGCTGCGCATGCGCTTCTCCTACGGCCGGGTCGTGCCGTGGGTGCACCGGCACGAGGGCCGCACGGTGGCGGTGGCGGGTCCGGACTCCGTGTGGTTCGACACATCGGTGAATACCTACGGCAAGTCTCTGACCACGTACGCGGACTTCACGGTCGCTCCCGGTGACCGGATCGCGTTCACGATCTCCTGGCAGGCCTCGCACAAGGAGCCGCCGCCGCTGCCGGAGCCGGAGCAGTCGCTCGAGGCGACGGAGGATTTCTGGCGCGAGTGGGTCGGGCACTGCACGTACCACGGCCCCTACCGCGAGGCCGTGGTCCGCAGCCTGATCACGCTCAAGGCCCTGACCTACGCCCCGACCGGCGGCATCGTGGCGGCCCCCACCACGTCCCTGCCCGAGGACATCGGCGGTGTGCGCAACTGGGACTACCGGTACACCTGGCTGCGCGACGCGGCGATCACCCTGTCCTCGCTGCTGCGCACCGGCTACCGCGAGGAGGCCCGGGCCTGGCGCGAGTGGCTGCTGCGGGCTGTCGCCGGCGACCCGGACAACCTCCAGATCATGTACGGCATCGCCGGCGAGCGCGAGCTGGGCGAGGCGGAGCTGGACTGGCTGCCCGGCTACGAGAACTCCGCGCCGGTCCGGGTGGGCAACGGCGCCGCGCACCAGCTCCAGCTGGACGTCTACGGCGAGGTCACCGAGGCCCTGCACCTGGCCCATATGACGGGCCTGGCCCGCAACGACTACGCGGCGCTGCTCCAGCTCAAGCTGATCCAATACCTGGAGAAGCACTGGCAGGAGCCGGACGAGGGCATCTGGGAGGTGCGCGGGCCGCGCCGTCACTTCGTGCACTCCAAGGTCATGGCGTGGGTCGCCGTCGACCGCACCATCAAGCTCATCGAGTCCGGGGAGGCGGACGGCCCGCTGGAGCGCTGGAAGGTGCTGCGCGACGACATCCACCGCGAGGTGTGCGAGAAGGGCTACGACAAGGAGCGCAACACCTTCACGCAGTCCTACGGTTCGCGGGAGCTGGACGCGTCCTTGCTGCTCATCCCGCAGATGGGCTTCCTGCCGCCGGACGACAAGCGGGTCATCGGCACCATCGAGGCGATCCAGCGCGAGCTGTCCACCGCGGACGGGTTCATCCTGCGCTACCCCACCGACGGTGACCACGCGGGCGTCGACGGCCTGCCCGGCGACGAGGGCGCCTTCCTCGCCTGCTCCTTCTGGATGGCCGACGACCTGGCGATGATCGGCCGCGTGGACGAGGCGCGCAAGCTCTTCGACAAGCTCCTCTCGCTCCGCAACGACCTGGGCCTCCTCGCCGAGGAGTGGGACCCGCGCCGCCAGCGCCAGGTGGGCAACTTCCCGCAGGCCTTCAGCCATGTGCCGCTGATCGACACCGCCCTGCGCCTGACGGCCAGCGGCGCCTACGGAGGCTGACCCGGCGCCGGGCGGGCGAGCGCGCCCGCCCGGCGGTCGGCCCAGCTCAGGGTGGTCGGACCGCTCCGGCCACCCGACGCTGCCGCGGCCCTGCGGGCAGAGGTAGCGTCCGCTTCATGGACCGCAGATTCGACACCGAGGGCACCGGCATCACCGTCCGGCGCGCCCTCGAACTGCCCGGCCTGCGCAGCGGCCTCCCCGAGGTCCTCGCCGGCGCCGACAAGCTGACCCGCACCGTCCGCTGGGTGCACGCCGGCGAGGTCCCCAACATCGCCTCCCTCCTCAAGGGCGGCGAACTCCTGCTGACCACGGGCTACGGCCTCGGCACGCGCCCCGCCGACCAGCGGGCCTTCGTGCGCACCCTCGCCGACCGCGGCATCGCGGCGCTGGTGGTGGAGCTGGGTCCGCGCTTCACCCGCCTGCCCGCCGCCCTCGTCGAGACCGCGCGGTCCGCCGGTCTCCCCCTCGTTCAGCTGCACCGCGAGGTGCCGTTCGTGGCGGTCACCGAGGAGATCCACACGGAGATCGTCAACGGCCACTACGCGCTGCTCCAGCGCGCCGAGGAGGTGCACCGCCGCTGCACTCAGGCACTGCTCGGCGGCGGTGGAGTGCCGCAGGTGCTCGGCATCCTGGCCGACTTCGCCGGCAACCCGGTCTTCCTGGAGACCCCGGACGGGCAGCTGCTGTACGCGGCCGGCTCCGGCCCCGAGGGCGCCGATCCGCTCCAGGTCTGGGAGGGACTGCGCGGCCAGCGCAAGGACGCGGCGCCACCGGCCGGTTCGGTCGTCGTGGACGTGCCCGGCGGCGGACCCGGCACCGGCTCGGTGCGCGCCCGGCTCGTGCTGCTGCCGGTCCGCTCGCCGCTGGCCCCGGTGCACCGCATGGCCGCCGAGCGGGCGGCGGGCCTCCTGGCCGTGGTGCTGATGCAGGCCCGCCAGGACGAGGAGCTGGCGGCGCGCGGCCGCGGCGACTTCCTCACCGACCTCGCCGAGGGACGTATCGCCGCGGAGGACGCTCCCGCGCAGGCCCGGGTCCTCGGCTTCAAGCCGGGCAACAGTCCGCTGCTGCCCGTGGTGATGCGGCTCGGCGACGCGCTCGCGTCCACCGGGGACACCACCCGGCCGAGCGCGGCCGCCGGCGGCGGGGGCTGGGCGGTACTGGCCCGCGCGGTCGCCGAGGAACTCGCCTCGGTGGGCGTGCCGGTGCTGCTGGGCGTGCGGCCGGTCGAGGGCCGGGTGCCGCTGCTGGTCGGCCTGCGCTCGGAGGCGGAGCGGCCCACCGTCGCGGACCGGGTCGCGGCGGCGCTGCGGGCGGGTGTGGAGCGGGCCGGGATGCGGCGGCCGGGCGGGCAGCCGGAGGTGGTGGTCGTCGGTGTGGCGGGCGGCTGGGCGGCCGCCTCGGCGGGCCTGCGGCACGCGGCGGAGGCGGCGACGGCGGCGCAGGGGCTGCCGGACCGCCCCTGGTACGACGCCCGCCGCCTGGACATCGACCTGCTGCTGTGGCGGCTGCGCGACCACCCCGACCTGGCGGCCTTCGTGGACCGCGCGATCGGCCCGCTGCGGGACCACGACCAGCGCTCGAAGCCACCGCTGCTGCCCACCCTCCAGACGTATCTGGCGCACGCGGGCCGCAAGGCGGAGACCGCCCGCGAGCTGCACCTGAACCGGCAGACGCTCTACAACCGCCTGGCCCGGATCGGGGAGTTGCTGGGTACCGACCTCGACGACCCGCAGACGGTCCTGGCCCTGAGCCTGGCCCTGCGGGCCCGCCGGCACGTGCCGTGAGCGTCAGGTCAGCGGCCGGGGCCTGGTCAACTCGTCGTAGACGCTGAGCACCTGGGCGACCGTGTCGTCCTCGGTGGGCCAGGTGCCGGCCTGCCGGGTGCCCATGTCCCGCAGCGCCTCGCGGCGTTCGGGGTCGCCGAGCAGCCGTATGACGGCGCCGGTGAACGCGTCCGCGTCCTGGTCCGGTACCAGTTCGGCCGCGTCGCCCACGAGTTCGGGGATGCCGCCGGTCCGCGCCGCGACGAGCGGCACCCGCGCGTGCAGGGCCTCCTGGGCGAGGACGGAGCGGGCCTCCCAGCTCCTCGGCAGCAGCGCCAGGTCGGCGGCGGCGAGCAACTCGCCGACGTCGTCGCGCCGTCCGAGCAGACGGACCGGCAGCTCCTCGTCCTCGATCCGCTGCTGGAACTCCGCACGCAGGGGCCCCTCCCCCGCGACGACGAGCAGCGGCACGGGTTCCAGGAGGCGCCAGGCGCGGGCCGCGTCCAGCAGCAGCTCGTGGCCGCGGCCCGGGTCCAGGGAGGCGACGGCGATCAGCAACGGCCGGTCGGTGGCGCCGAGTTCCGCCCGCACCTTGGAGCTCGGACGGTCCGGGTGCTCGTATCCGGCGGCCGGCCGGGGCACCGCGACGGCGGCGAGCCGGGCGTCCCGCGCGCCCCTGCCCCGGGCCCGGTCGACGAGTTCGGAGGTGGTGCCGAGCACGACGGTGGCGGCCCTGACCACACGGCGCTCCAGCAACCGCATCAGGTGCGCACGGGCCCCTTCGGCGTGCGCGTGGCTGTGCCAGGTCACCACGAGGGGCGTGCTGCGGCCGCTGAGCGCCAGGACGGCGCGGAAGGAGGCGTGCAGCCCGTGCGCGTGCACCAGGTCGGCGTCCGCGCAGACCGTGCGCAGCGCGGCCACGGACACCGGGTCGCTGCTGCGCGGCACGTGCACGTGCTGGGCGCCGACGCCGGTGAAGGAGTAGGCGCGGTCGGCCTCGGCGGGGGCGCACACCGTCACCCGCACGCCCCGGGCGACCAGGCCCTCGGCCAGCGACCGCACGTGCGCGCTGCTGCCGGCGCTGCCTCCGCCCAGCACCTGCACAGTGCGCAGCGTCGACTGACCGTGCGATACGTGGCTGCTCACGGGGCTCACGCGGCCGGGGCTCCTGGTTCGGCGTCGGGAGGGTCACGGGGAAACGTACAGAAGGTATCGAGCCGGGGTACAAAGCCGCACACGCTGTCCGGGCTCACGGCCCCCGGCGTCCAAGGATGCCAGTACGTACGGGTGTTCCGGGTCGGCGCGGGGTGCCGGGCGCCTGCGGGAACGGTCCGACAGCTTGACGCCGGATCACCCATAAGAGTGAAACCGGCGCGTCGGTGCCGCCCTCGGCGCGTTCACTTTCTCCCCGTGCGCGGCAGCGGGCCACCGCGAGGGCGTGCGCGACCAGTCCACCGCGCCCGTCGCACGCGACGGCGCCACACCCAGGGCGTGCGCCCCGTACCACCGCTCACCACCCGCTCCCCGAGCGCCCGGGGCAGCACCGCCGCGGCGACTCCCCTGACGACAACCGGCCCACCGCACGGCAGGGATGTGTGCGCGGGGTGGCGGCGCGGGAGATCATTTCGCCACCCTACGCACTTTCTAGGCGTCCGCCCGGGCCGCGGCGAGCAGTTCCTCGGCGTGCGCCCGGGCCGTCTGCGAGTCCTCCTGGCCGGCCAGCATCCGGGACAGTTCCCGGACGCGGTCCTCGCCCTCGAGCACCTTCACGCCCGACCGGGTCACCGAGCCGTCGTTGGTCTTCTCCACCAGCAACTGCCGGTCGGCGAAGGCGGCCACCTGGGGCAGGTGGGTGACGACGACGACCTGGGCGCTCCTTGCCAGACGGGCCAGACGCCGCCCGATCTCCACGGCCGCCTTGCCGCCGACGCCCGCATCGACCTCGTCGAACAGATACGTCGGCACCGGATCCGTCCCGGCGAAGACGACCTCGACGGCCAGCATCACGCGCGACAGCTCACCGCCGGAGGCGCCCTTGGCGATCGGCCGGGGCGGCGCCCCGGGGTGCGGGGCGAGGAGCAGTTCGACCTCGTCGGCGCCGGCCGGCCCGCAGGCGACGGTACGGCCGCCGACCTCGACGCCCTCGGGGTCCTCGGTCTGCCTGATGTCGAACGACACGCGCGCGTGCGGCATGGCCAGGGAGGCCAGCTCGGCCGTCACGGCGGCGGCGAACCGCTCCGCGGCCTCCGTGCGGGCGTCCGTCAGCGCCTGGGCCAGACCGCCCAGTTCGGTGCGCAGCGCGTCCCGCTCGGCGGTCAGCTCCCCGGTCCGCTCGTCGTCGCCGTCCAGTTCGGTGAGGCGCGCGGCGCTCCGCTCGGCCCAGGCGAGCACGGCGGCGACGCCCTTCTCGTACTCGCCGTACTTGCGGGTCAGCGTGCCGAGCGCGGCCCGCCGCTCCTCCACCGCCGCCAGCCGCAGCGGATCGGCGTCCAGGTCGTCGGCGTATCCCGCCAGTTCCCCGGCCACGTCGCCGAGCAGGATGCCGATCTCGCCGATGCGGTCGGCGAGCGCGGCCAGCGCCGGATCGTGCGACCGCACGGCCTCCAGGGCCCGCTGGGCGCCCGCGACGAGCGTGGCCGCGTCGATGCCCTCGGGGTCCTCCGGATTGCCCGCCAGAGCGGCGTGCGCGGCCGTCGCGGCGGCGGACAGCGCCTCGGCGTGGCCCAGCCGCTCCGCCTCCTCGGCCAGCTCGGTGTCCTCCCCGGCCCGCGGTTCGACCCCGGCGATCTCGTCGAGGCCGTAGCGCAGCATGTCGGCCTCCTGGGCCCGCTCACGCGCACGCGTGGTGATCTCGTCCAGCTCCGCGGTCACGACGCGGAGCCGGCGGTAGGCCTCGGCGTACTTGGCGAGCGGCACGGCGACGGCGTCGCCCGCGTACCGATCGAGCGCCTGCCGCTGCCGGGACAGCTTGAGCAGCCCCTGCTGGTCGGTCTGCCCGTGCACGGCCACCAGTTCGTCGGCGAGTTCGGCGAGCAGCCCCACCGGCACGCTCCGCCCGCCCAGGTGCGCCCGGGAGCGGCCCTCGGCGGAGACGGTACGGCTGATCAACAGCGCCCCGTCGTCCAACTCGGCACCGGCCTCCTCGGCCCGTACGGCGGCGGAGGCGTCCGCGGGTACGGTGACCCGCCCCTCCACGACCGCCTTCCCGGCGCCGATCCGCACCAGCGCCGGATCCGCGCGTCCGCCCAGCAGTAGTCCCAGACTGGTGACCACCATGGTCTTGCCCGCCCCGGTCTCACCGGTGACGGCGGTGAACCCCGGCGACAGCTCGACGACCGCGTCGTCAATCACTCCGAGTGACCGTATCCGCATCTCCTCCAACACGACCACGACCATACGAGGTTTTGGTGGCGCCGTGCGACGCCACCCCACCTATGGAGGGAGCAGGCCCGTCCACCCGTGTCCCGGGTCGGCGGTCCTAGTGCGGCGCCCCGCGCCACCCCGAGACCGGCAGCGCGAACTTGGCGACCAGGCGGTCCGTGAACGACGCGTGGTGCAGGCGGGCCAGCCGGACCGGTACCGCTCCCCGGCGCACCTCCACGCGCGCACCGGGCGGCAGTTCGACCGTGCGCCGCCCGTCGCACCACAGCACGCCCGGCGGGACGTGCGGCAGCACCTCGACGGCCAGCACGGAGTCGGGCGACGTCACCAGGGGCTTGGCGAACAGCGCGTGCGCGGAGATCGGCACCATCAGCAGCGCCTCGACCTCCGGCCACACCACGGGCCCGCCGGCGGAGAAGGCGTACGCGGTGGACCCGGTGGGGGTGGCGCAGACGATGCCGTCGCAGCCGAACCCGGTCACCGGGCGCCCGTCGATCTCGAGCACGATCTCCAGCATCCGCTCGGCGGACACCTTCTGCACGGCCGCCTCGTTCAGCGCCCAGTCGGTGTGCACGATGTCCCCGTTGCGGTGCACGACCACGTCGACGGTCATGCGCTCCTCGACCTCGTACGCCTTGCTGACCACCCGGTCGACGACCTTGTCGAGGTCGTCCCGCTCTGCCTCGGCGAGGAACCCGACCCGCCCGAGGTTGACCCCGAGCATCGGCACGCCCGAGGCACGGGCGAACTCCGCGCCACGCAGCAGCGTGCCGTCACCGCCCAGCACGATGAGCAGCTCGCACCCGTCGAGACACTGCGGGGTGGCCTCCCTGACGAGCTCCACCTCGTCCGGCAGCGGCAGGTCGCGTGCCTCCGCCTCCAGGACGCGTACGCCGATGCCGGACAGCAGCAGCCCTTTGACCACGAGCTCGGCACTGCGGATGGCGGCCGGCCGCCCGGTGTGGGCCAGCAGGAAAACGGTTCGAGCTTGGGTCTGTGTCAACGCGGCCCCTCCGCCACTGCACGGTCAACATCGGCCGGGTCCAGGGCGGGCGCCCCGGCACGCAGCCACAGAAAGTATTCGACGTTCCCGGAGGGTCCGGGCAGTGGACTGGCGGTGACGCCTTCGGCCCCCAGCCCCAGTTCCCACGCCTTCCCGGCCACGGTCCGCACGGCCTCCGCCCGCAGCTCCGGACTCCGTACGACACCCCCGCTGCCCAGCCGTTCCTTCCCCACCTCGAACTGCGGCTTGACCATCATCACCAGGTCGGCGTCCGGCTTCGCGCACCGCACCAGGGCGGGCAGCACCAGACCGAGCGGGATGAAGGACAGATCCCCCACGACAAGATCCACAGGCTCCCCATCGATCGCTTCGAGCGTCAACTCGCGTACGTTCGTACGGTCCTTGACGGTGACGCGTTCATCGCTCTGCAAAGACCAGGCGAGTTGTCCGTATCCGACGTCGACGGCGACGACGTGCGCGGCGCCCGCGCGCAGCAGCACATCGGTGAAGCCTCCGGTGGACGCGCCGGCGTCCAGTGCTCGCCGTCCCTCGACGACCAGCCCGTGCGGTACGAAGGCCTTCAGCGCGCCGGCCAGCTTGTGCCCGCCCCGGGAGACGTAGTCGGGGTCGCTGTCGTCGGAGGCGACGACGATGGCGGCGGCGGTCTCCACCTGGGTGGCGGACTTGGTCGCGACGGTCTTGCCGACGGTGACCCGCCCGGCGGCGATCAGCTGGCCGGCGTGCTCGCGCGAGCGTGCGAGCTTCCGGCGGACCAGCTCCGCGTCGAGACGGCGGCGTGCGACTCCTGCCACGTTCGGTTCAGCTCCTGTGTCGGTACGGCGGTGACTGCGCGGGGGGCGCCGGAGGTGCCGGACGGGCGTCGAGCGCGGTGAGCGCGTCGCGCAGCCCCCCGTGTACATCCTCGTACACCTCGAGGTGTCCGTCCGTGGCGAGGTGGTCGGCGTCACCGAGCCGTTCCAGGGCCGCATCGACGCGGGCGTCGCCGGTGGGGGTGCGGGGCACGAGCAGCGGGGCGGGGGCGGCGGGGTCGTGCCCGCCGGTCGCGTCGGCCGCCTCGCCGCCGGGCGGTGGAGCCTCCCCCTCGGGGTCCGCCGCCTCCTCCCGGACCTCCGTCCCGGTCACAGAGTCGCTCATGCCCAGACGCTACCGCGAAGCCCTGGGGTAACGTCGGTGGTGATGGCAACGATCGAGGAGTGCCGCAGCGCACTCGAAAGACTCTCCGACAACATGGCGACAGCGGAAGGGGACGTCCGCGAGGCGGCGGCCCTGGACCGCTCGGTGAGCTGCCACATCAAGGATCTGGACGTCACCTTCCTGGGCCGCCTCCTCGGCGGCCGGATAGAGGTGCGGGACACCATTCAGGGCCCGCCGCCCAAAAAGGCCGAGATCCGGCTCGCCATGACCGGCGACGACCTGCTCGCGATGGTCGGCGGGGAGCTGGCGTTCGCCAAGGCCTGGGGGTCGGGCCGGGTGAAGCTCCAGGCGAGCCTGTTCGACCTGATGCGGCTCACGAAGCTTCTGTAGCGGCCAGGCCGACGGCCGTGCCGTGGGCCGCCACACGCGCGCGGGCCGCGCGCGCCGCCGGCACCACCAGCGGCGTGCCGGTCTCCGGGTCCTCGATGACCTGGCAGCGCAGCCCGAACACCTCCTCCACCAGTTCGGCGGTGACGATGTCGTTCGGCGCGCCCTGGGCGATGACCCGGCCGCCGCGCAGGGCGACGAGGTGGGTGGCGTAGCGGGCGGCGTGGTTCAGGTCGTGCAGCACGGCGACGAGGGTGCGCCCCTGCTCCTCGTGCAGTTCGGCGCACAGGTCGAGGACGTCGATCTGGTGCTGGATGTCCAGGTACGTCGTCGGCTCGTCGAGCAGCAGCAGCGGCGTCTGCTGGGCCAGCGCCATGGCGATCCACACGCGCTGCCGCTGGCCGCCCGACAGCTCGTCGACGTACCGCTCGGCGAGCGGGGCGACGCCGGTCCGCTCCATGGACTCGCGCACGACCCGCTCGTCCTCGGCGGACCACTGGCGCAGGATCCCCTGGTGCGGGTAGCGGCCGCGGCCCACGAGGTCGGCGACGGTGATCCCGTCGGGTGCGATCGAGGACTGCGGCAGCAGGCCGAGTGTCCGGGCGACCTTCTTGGCGGGCATCGACTGGATGACCTGGCCGTCGAGGAGCACCCGGCCCCGGCTGGGCCTGAGCATCCGCGACAGCGCCCGCAGCAGCGTGGACTTGCCGCACGCGTTGGGGCCGACGATCACCGTGAAGGAGTTGTCGGGTATCTCCACCGACAGCTGCTCGGCGATGACGCGCTGGTCGTAGGCGAGGGTGACGTTGTCGGCGGACAGGCGGTTCACGGTGCTCCTTCGGTTGCTCACTGCGTTGCTGCGGGCGCTCATATCCGCCCGGCCCTGCGCTCGGCGACCAGCAGCCACAGCAGGTAGACCCCGCCGAGCACGCCGGTGACCACGCCGACCGGCAGCTGGTCGGCGCCGAAGGCCCGCTGCGCGGTCAGGTCGGCGGTGACCAGCAGGGCGGCACCCATGCACAGGGAGGGCACCAGGTTGGGGCCCGGGGAGCAGGTGAGGCGCCGGGCCAGCTGCGGCGCGGTCAGGGCCACGAAGCTCACGGGGCCGGCGGCCGCGGTGGCGGCGGCGACCAGCAGGACGGCACAGCCCATCAGCAGCAGCCGTACGCGTTCGACGCGCACGCCGAGGGCGTAGGAGACGTCGTCGCCCATCTCCAGCATCCGCAGGGCGCGCGCGTTGACGAGGACGACCGGGAGCACCACGGCGCACAGCACGGCCAGCGGCCCGACCTGGGTCCAGTCGCGCCCGTTCAGCGAACCGGTCATCCAGACCACCGCGCGGGCCGCGTCCACGAAGTCGGCCTTGGTGATCAGGTAGCCGTTGACGGCGGTGACCACCGCGGAGACGCCGATACCGACCAGGACGAGCCGGTACCCGTGCACGCCCTGCTTCCAGGCCAGCAGATAGATGGCCGTACCGGTGACCAGGCCGCCCACGAGCGCGCCGAGGGTGACCGCGGTGGCGCTGCCCGAGAACAGGACGATGACGGTGAGGGCGCCGGCGGCCGAGCCCTGGGAGAGGCCGAGCACGTCCGGGCTGCCCAGCGGATTGCGGGAGACGGACTGGAACAGCGCGCCGCCGACGCCGAGGCAGCCGCCGACCAGGAGCCCGACGAGGACGCGCGGCAGCCGCAGTTCGCGGACGACGAACTCCTGCCCCTGTCCGCCCTGGCCGACGAGCGTCCTGAGCACGTCGGAGGCCGGGATCGGGAAGTCTCCGGTGCCGATCAGCACGACGCTCGCCGTGAGCGCGGCCAGCACCAGCAGGACGACGACCGCGCAGGTGCGGACATCCAGGCGCAGGGACAGCCCGCCGGGGGTGCGCAGGGCCCGTACGGGGCGGGGGGTGCGGGTGGTCTTCACAGCTGGGCCGTCCTCCGCCGCCGTACGAGCAGGATGAACACGGGGCCGCCGATGATCGCGGTGACGACCCCGACCTGGAGCTCGGCGGGCCGGGCGACGATCCGTCCCACGACGTCGGCGCCGAGCAGCAGCACGGGGGACAGGACCGTGGCGTAGGGCAGGATCCAGCGCAGGTCGGGTCCGGTGAAGGAGCGCACGACGTGCGGGACCATCAGCCCGACGAAGACGATCGGCCCGCAGGCGGCGGTCGCGGCCCCGCACAGCACGGTCGCGGCGAACATGGCGAGCGCCCTGGTGCGGTTCAGGTCGGCGCCGAGGGCACGGGCGGTGTCGTCGCCCATGGCCATGGCGTTGAGCGGCCGGGCCAGCAGCAGGGCGACGACCGTGCCGACCGCGAAGAACGGGAGCACCTGGATGACGGTCGCCGTCGTGGCGGAGGCGAGCGAACCCACGGTCCAGAACCGCATCCTGCCCAGCGCCGCCCCGTCCATGATCATCACGGCCTGGACGTAGCCGTACAGCGCGGCGCCGATCGCGGTGCCGGCGAGCGCGAGGCGTACGGGCGTGGCGCCCCGGCTGCCGCCGAGGAACCACACCAGAGCGCCCACGGCCGCGGCGCCGAGGAAGGCGAACCAGACGTAGCCGCTCAGGCTGGTCACGCCCAGGAAGGTGATGGCGGTGACGACGGCGGCGGACGCGCCTGCGTTGATGCCGAGGATGCCCGGATCGGCCAGCGGGTTGCGGGTCAGCGCCTGGAGAACGGCCCCGGCCAGCCCGAGCGCCGATCCGGCGAGCAGGCCGAGGACGGTACGGGACAGCCGCTCGCCGACCACGACGTCGCCGTACGTCCCCGAGTCCTGGAACAGGCCGTGCCAGACCTGGGCCAGGGACAGCTCCTTCGCTCCGATCGCGATGCTCGCCAGGGCGACGAGCAGCAGTACCGCGACGGAGCCGAGGAGCCCAACGGCTTGCACACCTCGACGGGTTGGGGGCGCGGCGGCCGCCGCGCGCTCTTTTGGGGGACTGTCGACCAACACGAGGTTAGGTTAGCCTACCCTCTCCATTGGCTCGACGGTTCCCGGCGCCTCACCGGGTTCAGAGCCCCAGTCGCGCCAGCGCCTTCCCCCCGTCCAGCTCGCACGCGTCCTCGCCGCCCGCCGTCCACGCCGCCGCGCACAGCGCGCGCAGCCCGTCCAGCGCCTCCCCCTCGCCGTTCAGCTCAAGACCGGTGTCCGCCGTCGCCGTCCATCCGCCGCACCGGAAACCGTCACCCTGCCGAGTGATTTCCGGCTGCCCGGTGAGCAGCCCCCGCAGATCCGCGTCGACATACGTCGGCCGGTGCCGAGGGGGCGCGGCGAGCAGCTTCGCGCCGTCGGTCACCCCGGTCAGGACGAGCAGCGAGTCGACCCCGCCGTTGAACGCGCCCTCGATGTCGGTGTCCAGCCGGTCCCCGACCACCAGCGGCCGCTCGGCACCGGTGCGCAGGATCGTCTCGCGGTGCATGGGCGGCAGCGGCTTGCCCGCCACCTGCGGCTCCGCGCCCGTGGCGATCCGGACGACCTCGACCGCCGCGCCGTTGCCCGGCGCGATCCCGCGTGCGCCCGGAATCGTCAGATCGGTGTTGGAGGCGAACCAGGGCACCCCGCGCGCGATGGCGTAGCACGCCTCCGCGAAACGCCCCCACGCCAGCTCCGGACCGCCGTAGCCCTGCACCACCGCGGCCGGGTCGTCGTCGGCCGACTCGACCGGCTCCAGCCCGCGCTCGCGCAGCGCCGTACGCAGCCCCTCACCGCCGATCACCAGCACGCGCGCCCCTTGCGGCACCTGGTCCGCGATCAGCCGGGCCACCGCCTGCGCGGAGGTGACCACATCGGCCGCCTCCGCCCGTATGCCCAGCTCGGTGAGGTGTGCCGCGACCGCGGCCGGGGTGCGCAGGGCGTTGTTGGTGACGTACGCCAGATGCATCCCGCCCGCGCGGGCGGTGCCCAGCGAGTCGACCGCGTGCGCGATCGCGTGGCCGCCCGCGTAGACCACTCCGTCCAGGTCGAGCAGGGCCGTGTCGTACGCCTCGCTCAGGGCCTGTGCACTGCCTTCGGGCCTCGTCCTGACGCCCTGGGTCATTCCGCATCTCTCCTCATGAAACCCGTTTTCCCCCGATCATCCCCCACGCCACTGACACACGTACGATGCCGGGATGAACACAGCAGGTCCCCCACCGGCGACACCGCGCCCGGGCCTCGAACTCACCCCGTTCCGCGGGCTGCGCTACGACCCCGACCGGGTCGGCAGCCTGGCCGCCGTGACGTCCCCGCCGTACGACGTCGTCGTGCGGCCCGACGGCCTGCACCACCTCCAGTCGGCCGATCCGTACAACATCGTCCGGCTGATTCTGCCGCAGGCCGAAACGCCCAGCGCCCGCAACAAACAGGCGGCGGAGACCCTGCGCCGCTGGCTCTCCGAGGGCGTCCTGGCCGCCGACCCGGAACCGGCCCTGTACGTCTACGAGCAGCGCGACGGCGACGGCATGCTGCAACGCGGACTGATCGGCGCGCTGCGCGTGTCGGAGCCGGCGGAGGGCGTGGTGCTGCCGCACGAGGACGTCATGCCGCACGTGGTCGCGGACCGCGCCGCCCTGATGCGCGCGACCAGCGCCAATCTCGAACCGCTGCTGCTCACCTACCGCGGCGACGGCTCGACCGCCGCCACCACCATGATCATCGAACGCGTCGCCGAGCGGCCGCCGCTGCTGTCGACGACCACCGAGGACGGCTTCGGCCACCGCCTGTGGGCGGTCACCGACCCCGACGACCTCGCGCGCGTGCAGGGGGACCTGGCCCGGCACCAGGCCCTGATCGCCGACGGCCATCACCGCTGGGCGACCTACCGCCGGCTGCGCGCGGAACACCCCTCCCCCAGCGCCTGGGACTACGGTCTGGTCCTCCTCGTCGACACGGCCCGCTACCCGCTCCGGGTACGCGCCATCCACCGCCTGCTGCACGGTCTGCCGGTCGCCGACGCGCTGTCCGCCCTGGAGGGCCTGTTCCGCGTACGGCGTCTGGACCTGCCCCTGACGGACGCGCTGGAGGCGCTCGCGGACGCGGCCTGCGAGGGCAACGCCTTCCTGTTCGCCGGCGACGGCAGCTTCCATCTCGTGGACCGCCCGGACCCGGCCCTGCTGGCCCGTACGATCCCGGCGGAGCACCCCGCCGCCTGGCGCACCCTCGACGCGACCGTCCTGCACGCCACGCTCCTCGAGCACGTCTGGCGCATCCCCGAGGACTCCCCGGCCCACATCGCCTACATCCACGACACGGTCGCCACCGTGGAGAAGGCCGAACGCGACGGCGGAACGGCCGTCCTGATGCACCCGGTCCGCGAGGAGGTCGTCCGCGACCTGGCCCGCCAGGGTGTCACGATGCCCCGCAAGTCGACGTCGTTCGGTCCCAAGCCGGCGTCGGGACTGGTGCTGAGGGCACTGGACCTCTGAAACGACGAAGGGCGGGCCCCGGTATCCGGGGCCCGCCCTCTGCCTGTGACGGCCGGCGTGACGGCCTGACGGCCTGTGGTGTCCGTCAGTCCTTGTCGGCCGGGTCGGCGTTGCCGCTCTCGCCGGTCACGCCGTTCTCGTCGGTCTCTGCATTCTCGTCCTTCTCTGCATTCTCGTCGGTCTCGTCGTTCGCGCCGCCCTCGTCGAGCGCGTCGGTGAACTCCACGCCGTCCAGCTCGGCCAGCCGGTCGGAGGCGTCGGTGCTGCCGTCGCGGTCTGCCTCGACGGCCTTGGCGAACCACTCCCGCGCCTCGGAGTCCCGGCCGGCGGCAAGCAGCGCGTCGGCGTAGGCGTACCGCAGGCGCGCGGTCCACGGCTGGACCGAGCCGGAGGCCAGTTCCGGGCTCTGCAGCGTCACGATGGCCGCGTCCAGCTGACCCATGTCACGCCGGGCGCCGGCCGCGACGAGCCGCATCTCCACCTGCCCGGCCTTGTCGAGCTTGTGCACCTCCGGCGCCCCGGCCATGTCCAGCGCCTTCTCCGGCCGTCCGAGACCGCGCTCGCAGTCGGCCATGACGGGCCACAGGTCCACGTTCCCGGTCATCCGCCGGGCGGCCCGGAACTCGGCGAGCGCCTCGCTGTACTTCTGGCTCGCGTACGCGGCGAACCCGGCCGCCTCTCGCACGGCCGCGACGCGGGACGCCAGGCGCAGGGCCACCCTGGAGTAGCCGTAGGCGCCCTCGGGGTCCTCGTCGATGAGCCGGGCGACCATCACCAGGTTCTTGGCGACGTCCTCGGCGAGCGTCTTGGGCAGGCTCTGCAGCTCCTGCCGCACGTCCTTGTCGATCTCCTCGCCCGTGACGTCCTCCGGGATCGGCAGCCGCTTGATCGGCTCCCGGTCCCGGTCACGGTCGTCGCGGAAACGCCCGCCGCCGTGCCGGTCGTCACGGCCGCCCCGGAAACCACCCGGGCGTCCACCCCGGTCGTCCCGACGCGGGCCGCGCCCACCACGGTCGTCACGACCACGGAAGCCACCGCGGTCACCGCGCTCGCCGCGGTCGAAGTCACGGCGGTCATCGCGACGGTCACCGCGGTCGAAGTCACGACGGTCGTCCCGGCGGTCGTCCCTCCGGTGGTCCCGGCGGTCGTCACGGCGGTCGCTGCGCTCGAAATCGCGGCGGCCGTCACGGCGGTCGCCGCGGTCGAAGTCGCGGCGCTCGTCCCTCCGGTCGTCGCGGCGGTCATCGCGGCGGTAGGTGGGACGGTCGCCCTCACGGCGGTCGTCGCGGCGGTAGGTGGGGCGGTCGCCCTCACGGCGGAAGCCGCGGTCGCGGTCGTCGCGACGGCCGAAGCCCCCGCGGTCACCGTCCCGCCGGTCATCACGCCGGTCGTCACGGCGGTCGTCACGGCGGTCGTCACGGCGGAAACCGCCACGATCCCCGCGCTCGCCCCGCTCGGGCCGATCGCCGCGCTCGGGCCTGTCGTCACGACGGAAACCACCACGGTCCTCACGACGGCCGAAACCACCACGGTCGTCGTCGCGACGGAAGCCTCGGCGGTCATCACGGCGCTCGCCCCGGTCGTCACGACGGTCACCGCGGTCAAAGTCCCGACGCTCGTCGCGGCGGTCACCGCGGTCAAAGTCCCGACGCTCGTCGCGGCGGTCGCCGGGGTCGAAGTCGCGGCGCTCGTCCCTCCGGTCGTCGCGGCGGTCGTCGCGGCGGTAGGTGGGGCGGTCGCCCTCGCGGCGGAAGCCGCGGTCGCGGTCGTCGCGACGGCCGAAGCCCCCGCGGTCACCGTCCCGCCGGTCATCACGCCGGTCGTCACGGCGGTCGTCACGGCGGTCGTCACGGCGGTCGTCACGGCGGTCGTCACGGCGGTCGTCACGGCGGTCGTCACGGCGGAAACCGCCACGATCCCCGCGCTCGCCCCGCTCGGGCCGATCGCCGCGCTCGGGCCTGTCGTCACGACGGAAACCACCACGGTCCTCACGACGGCCGAAACCACCACGGTCGTCGTCGCGACGGAAGCCTCGGCGGTCATCACGGCGGTCATCACGGCGCGGTCCTCCGCGGAACCCGCCACGGTCACCGCGGTCACCACCGTCCCGGCGGCGCTGATCGCGCTCCGGGCGCTCATCGGGAGAGTTGGCGGACATCGGTGACTCCTGTCTTCTGTACGGGAAATGCGAAAAGGACCCCTGGTCCCAGCTGAACGCTGGTGACCAGGGGTCCTCCAAAGATTGCTCGGCGGCGTCCTACTCTCCCACAGGGTCCCCCCTGCAGTACCATCGGCGCTGTGAGGCTTAGCTTCCGGGTTCGGAATGTAACCGGGCGTTTCCCTCACGCTATGACCACCGAAACCCTAATGGTTTCGAGCGAACAAGCACACTCTTCTGTTGTGAGTTCAGCTCAAAGCCGGCAACTGTTCGTTGCCTCAGAACTAACACAGTGGACGCGAGCAACTGGGGACAAGCCCTCGGCCTATTAGTACCGGTCACCTCCACACCTCACGGTGCTTCCAGATCCGGCCTATCAACCCAGTCGTCTACTGGGAGCCTTAC